>DATLZI010000001.1:0-2099 GCA_035574075.1 bacterium
CCAGGATGAGGAACGGCACGCCGGTGCCGAGCAGCGCCACGGCCATGAGCAGGCCCCGCCGGCCCGTCGTGTCGACGATGATCCCGGCCGGCATGTTGACGATCGTGCTCATGAACTGCCGGACGCTGAGCATGAAGCCGATCTGGCTGTAGCTCAGCCCAACTTCGCGGGCCAGGAAGGGCATCAGCACGAACAGCGCCGCGGTGTAGGCGTGGGTCAGGGCGTGGCCGAGACCGATCGCCCACATCGCGACGTTCATCCGATCGGGCCGCGGTAGCCGTCGCCAGGGGGTGGAGCGGCTCATGCGAATGGGTGCCCCAATTCGCGCTGCGCCCGCGCCGCCCCTTTGCGCCATCACCGTCTGGCCTCCGCGACCGCCGGGCCAGGGCGGGCGAGGGTCTCCCGGGTGCCGAAGGCGAGGAGGATGGCGGCCAGGGCGAGCAGCGGCACATAGACGATGAACGCGGCGGCCGGACGGCTGCGGTCGGCGATCACCCCCCCGGCCAGCGGGCCGCCCAGCGTGCCGAGCTCGCCGAAGATGCGCCGCAGGGCCTGCAGCCGCCCCCGCGCGCGCTCCGGGATCACGTCGTAGCTGAAGGTGGAGAGGGAACCGAGGGAGAGACCGGTGGCGATCCCCATCACGGCCATGAGCGCGGAGAGCTGCGCCACCGTACGCGCCGCGGGGAAGAGGAGGAAGACGGCCGCGGGGATGAGCGCCGCGGGCACCGCAGCCCACTTCCGACCGACCCGGTCGAGCACGAAGCCGGCCGGGACGATCATCAGGGGGATGAAGACGCTGCTGATCCCGAAGAGCGCGCCCACCTGTGTGCCGCTGAGGCCCAGCGTGATGCCGCCGTAGAGCGGCAGCAGGCTGTTCAGGCTGTACCGGCCGACGTGCATCGCGAAGGTGGCGTAGACCAGGATCAGGAACATCCGCCGGTTCTCGGGCAGGATGGTCCCCCGGCCGCGTTGCTCCGGCGCTCGGGGCGGCGGCGAGCCATGCGGCGCGAACGCCCCGCGGGCCAGCGTCGTTTCCAGCGCGACGGCCACGGCCACGATCAGGTTGGCCCACAGCACGGCCGCGATCCCTCCGCGGTCGGCGAGGATCCCCCCAACGACCGGGCCGATCCCGGCGCCGGCGAGCTGGAAGCCGAAGAACCCGCTCATCAGGCGGCCGCGCTGATCGGGCCGCACCAGCGTCAGACCGCTGATCTCCCGTCCGGTCAGCCACAGGCTGCCGCCCACGCCGATCAACCACTGTCCGGCGAGCAGCGCCCAGAAGACGGGCGCCAGCACCATGCCCGCCGCGCCCGCCACGAAGCACAGCGAGGCGATGAGCAGCACCAGGCCCGGCGGCAGGCGGTCGGCCAGGACGCCGGAGGGCAGCAGCGCCATCAACCGCCCCGCGGCGTAGGCCGAGACGACCTGCGCGGCCAGCCCCGGGGAGACGTGGAAGCGCGCGGCGAGGGCGGGCACGGCGGTCAGCACCAGCCCCTGGCCGAAGGCCACGGCCATCGTCGGCAGGTACAGTCCGGCCAGCCTGCGGCGGGTATCGTCGCGCGCGTCCGTGGTCACGCCTGCGGCCCGGCTAGGGAACGACCGTGATATGGATCGCCGACGGATCGGTCCGCTCGCCCAGGAGCCGCAGCGCGGCGTCGGCCTGCGCCAGCGGGAAGGTGTGCGTGCGCAGCCGCGCCAGCGGATAGCGCCCCGAGCGGATGATGCGCAAGGCCTCTTCCACGGAAGCGTAGTCCCGCCCGCGCACGCCGCGCACGGCGAGTTCGTTGCGCACGACCAGGTCGCCGTCGAACGCTGCGACCGGCTGCCGCTTCGATGCGGCGAGAACGACGGTGCCGCCCTTGCGGGCCAGCTGCAGCGCCAGCCGGACGGTCTCCGGCGCGCCGGGCGCCAGGTCGACAACGACGTCGGCCATCGCGCCGCCGGTGGCCTCGCGCACGGCCGCGACGACGTCCGTCGAGGCGGCGGGAAGCGGGATCGCGCCCAGGGCCTGCGCCGCCTGCAGGCGGGGACCGTCCACCCGCCCGACGGCGAAGACGCGCGCCGCGCCCCCCTCCACGGCGGCGACCACGCAGCCCAGC
>DATLZI010000002.1:0-16555 GCA_035574075.1 bacterium
GGCGGGCCTTCGCCAGTTCATCCGCGACCGCAGCCCGCGCCCGCCGCATCGCGAGCAGGATCCCCACCAGCACACCGAGCACCCCGACCACGCCCGTCACGATCACATCCATGGAACACCCCTCCGCTGGCCCTCCTGCCCGGATCCAGAGGCGGGCAGTCCCCGCCCTCGAAGTCGCCGGCCCGGCTAAACGGCGCGCGGGCGGCGGCCGTCTGATGGGGTGACAACCCCACTTCGGAGGAGGTGGCGATGATCCGCAACGTGGCGCTTCTGACCGTCGTCTTCGCGCTCCTCATCGGCCCCGTCGCCGCAGCCCAGCAGCCGTCCGCACCCCCGACCTTCCGGGAACGCTGCGCGGCGGTGCTGCCCCAGTCCGCGGTTCAGCAGCTCGTCGCCAATTACCGCGAGCGGCTCCGCGCGGCGAGGGAGAACCTCATCCGCGAGGAGCGGGCCCTGCGCGCCCTCCTCGTGGCCGACGCCGCGACACGGGCGGCGCTCGACGCGCAGCTGGCGAAGGTCAACGCGGCCCGCGCCGCGCTGGCCAAGGTGCGCGCAGACGTGCTGTGGGATCTGCGCGCCGTCGTCCCCGCGCCGGACCGCCCGCTGGCGTTCCGCTGCGCCGAACGCCTGCTGCTGCGGACCGGCCGGTAGCGGACGGAGACGGGCGCGGCGACCGTCACCCGCCGCGCCCGTCTCCACCGAGGAGCGCCGTCTCGATCCCCTCCGCGGCGACGAACGCCCGCAGGTGCTCCGCGGCGGCGGCGACGTGGCGGGCGAGTCGCTCCCCAGGATAGCGCGCCGGAGCAAAGATCACCATCAGAGAGCGCGTGGTCTGCGGTGTGATCGCCGTGCGCCGGGAATCGTTCGTTGGGCTGCCGAAGGGCCCCTCGGCGTCGAACAGCGCCAGGCGGCCGGCCACCGTGTAGTGCCCCTTCCCCAGCGAGGCGTAGCCCTCCCCGGGACGGCCCAGGCGGACGGTCACCGCGCCGACGATGCGGTCGGCGTCGTAGAGGCCGATCGGCAGCAGGAATTCCAGCGAGCACAGGTTGCAGGTGTCCACCAGGGCGTTGATGCGAGGCAGCGGCTCGCCGCGCAGAACGCGGCGCAGCAGGGCCTCCGAGGAGGGCCGCAGTTTGGTGGGATCCTCCCCGGTCCGCCGGTACAGCTCGCGAGCGGGCTGCAGTTCGGCGATCTCCCCCGGCGAACGGCCAGCGTACCGCGCGCGGTAGCGGGCGGCCAGCGCCGCCAGCGCCGCCTCCAGGGCGGGCGCGTCGGCCTGCACCTGCACCCGCGCTGCGCGGAGGATGCCCAGCGCGACGCGATCGCGGAGTTGCTCGTCGAGAGCGACCACTGCTACACTCTTCGCCTGGATGTCTGACGCTCCCCTGGTCCCGGTGAGCCGATCCGCTGCCCGCCGTTTCCTGATCGAGCGGCTCGGCCTGGCGACGGACGGCGCGTATGCCCCACAGCCGCCCGCCCCGGCCCCGCGCGTCCTGGCCGCGATCCGCCGGCTCGAGGCCGTGCAGCTCGACCCGGTGGCCGCGGTCGAGCGTAACCAGCACCTCGTGCTCGGCGCGCGCCTGCCCGGCTACGCGCCCCGCATCCTCGAGCAGCTGCTCGCCCGGCGCGCCGTCTTCGAGTATTGGGCCAACGCCGCCTGCGTCCTGCCGATCGAGGATTACTGGATGTTCGAGGGCGTACGGCGGCGATTGCGCGCCCGCCTGCGGCGGGAACGCGCCGCGCTCCGCGGGCCCGCGGGACGCGTCCTGCGGGAGCTCGAGCGCGCGGGACCGCTGCCCGCGCGCGCCTTTCTCAGCGCGGACCGCATCGCGGGCTACTGGGACAACGCCGGGCCGCGGACGAAGGCCACGAGCCACGCCCTGAACGTGCTGTGGGACACGGCGGAGGTCGTCGTGGTCCGCCGTGAAGGCCTGGAGCGCCACTTCGACCTGCCGGAGCGGGCCATCCCGGTGGAACAGCTGGCGCGCGCCGCGGCGACCGACCCGGCGGCCGCCGACCGGGCGCTGCTTGAGAAATACCTGCGCGCCTACCGCCTCGTCGATCCCGGTGACTTCCGCTTCGGCTGGCGGAAGCTCCCCGCTCCGCGGCGGCAGGCCATCGTCGCCCGCCTCGTCGCCGCCGACCTGGTCGCGCCCCTGGCCCTGGAGGGCGTGCGCCGACGTTACTACGCCCTGGCCGAAGACATCGACCGGCTGCGGCGGCACGAGCGCACGGCCGACGCCTTTCCTCCCTCCCGGATCCGCTTCCTGCCTCCGCTCGACAACCTGCTCTGGCGGCGCGAGCGGCTCGCCGATCTGTTCGACTTCGCCTACACCTGGGAGATCTACACCCCGGCAGCCCGGCGACGCTTCGGCTACTACGCGATGCCGATCCTCGCCGGCGATCGGCTGATCGGCCGGATGGATCCGCGGCTCGACCGCGCCCATGGGCAGCTCACGGTGCAGCGTCTCGAACTGGAGCCACGGACCGCGCTCACCCCCGCCCTGCGGCGTGCTCTGCTCCACGCGCTCGAGGCGTTCGCCGCGTTCCACGGCGCGCAACGGCTCGCCCCGGCCCCCACCGCTCCCCGAGCCCTCTTCCGCGCCTGAGCGCCACATCCGGCGCCGGCCCGATGCCCTCCGGCAGGCGCCGGGCCATACTGAGGCCGATGGACGAGACGCTGCGGCCGCTCTTCGCTCCACGCGGCGTGGTGCTCGTCGGCGCCTCGCACGAACCCGGCAAGCTGGGTTACGGCGTCGCCGCCAACCTCGCCGGCGGGGGCTATCCCGGCACGGTGGCCTTCGTCAACCCGCGGGGCGGCACGCTCTTCGGCCGGCCCGTCTACACCGCGCTGGAATCAGTCCCCGACCCCGTGGAGCTGGCCGTGCTGATCATCCCCGCGCCCGCCGTCCCGGATGCGCTCCAGGCCTGCGCCCGGCGGGGCATCCGCGCCGCGATCATCCTCTCGGGCGGGTTCCGCGAGACCGGACCCCAGGGGGCCGCGCTGGAGGCGGAGTGCCTGCGCATCGCGCGGGCGGCGGGGATGCGCCTGCTCGGTCCCAACTGCGTGGGCGTCATCAACGCGCATCTGCCGCTCGACACGACCTTCCTGCCCCGCACCGCGGCGCCGCCGGGAGACGTCGCGTTCATCTCCCACTCCGGCGCCATCTGCGCCTCGGTCACCGACTGGGCGGCGGAGGGAGGGTTCGGGCTCTCCTATCTGATCAGCCTGGGCAACCAGCTCGACGTCACGGAGAGCGACGTACTGGGAGCCGTGGCAGAGGACCCCCACACGCGGGTGATCGCGCTCTACCTCGAGGGCGTCAGTTCCGGCCGGCGGTTCCTGGAGGCGGCCCGGGCCGCCTCGGCGCGCAAACCCCTCGTGGCCCTCAAAGTGGGTCGCTTCCCCTCGGGCCGGCGCGCCGTCGCCTCCCACACCGGCGCGATGGCCGGCCAGGAGGCCGCCTACGACGCCGCGTTTGCCCGAGCCGGGGTGATCCGCGCCGGCTCCATCGAGGAGCTGTTCGACTGGGCGCGGGCGCTCGGCCAGTGCCCGCTGCCCGCCGGCCGCTCCGTGGCGGTGCTGACCAACGCGGGAGGCCCGGGGGTCGTTGCCGCGGACGCGGTGGAGCGACACGGCCTGGTGATGGCCGAGTTGAGTCCCGCCACCCGGCGCGACCTCGGCGCGCTCCTGCCGCCCTTCGCCGGCACGGGGAACCCCGTGGACATCCTGGCCTCCGCCACGCCGCAGCTATACGCGGCGGCGCTGCGGCTGCTCCTCGCCGACCCCGCCGTGGATAGCGTGCTCGTCATCCTCCCCCCGCCTCCGCGCGAGGCAGCGGAGGCGGTGGCGGACGCCCTGATCGCCGCTGCGGCAGGCTCATCCAAACCGGTGGTCGTGACGCTATTGGGCGCATCCGGTGTGCGGGAGGCGGCGCGGCGGCTGCGCGCCGCTCGCTTGCCGGACTACCGCTACCCGGAGCAGGCCGCCGCCGCCATCGCCGCCCTCCAGCGCCGGGCGGAAATCTGTCGGGCGCCCGCCGACGAACCCGTGCGCTTCGCCGACGTGCGTCCCCACCTCGTGCGCGCGCTGATCGCCGAACAGCGGCGGGAGCTGGGCGGCGCCTTCGCGCAGGCGCCGGCGGCGCGTGTCCTCGCCGCCTACGGCATCGCCGTGGCGCCGATGGTCCTGGCCCGCACGCCGGAGGAAGCGGTCGAGGCGGCAAAGATTTTGGGCTTCCCCGTCGCGCTCAAGGTCGCCTCGCCGGACATCCTGCACAAGTCCGACGTCGGCGGCGTGGCGTTGCACCTGGCCAGCACCCGAGCCGTGGCTGCGGATTTCACGGCGATTCTCACCCGCGCGCGCGAAGCCCGACCCCAGGCGCGCATCCACGGCGTCTGCGTCCAGCCGATGCTGCCTCCCGGAGAGGAGGTCATCGTCGGCGCGGTGCAGGACCCCCAGTTCGGCCCCCTGGTCATGTTCGGCTCCGGCGGCACCGAGGTCGAGACCACGCGGGACGTCGCCTTCGCCCTCGCGCCCCTGACCCGGCGCGAAGCCGAAGGGCTCCTCGACGCCACGCTCGCCGGCCGGCGCCTATCCGCGCGGCGCGGCGGGCCGCCAGGCGATCGCGCCGCGGTCGTGGAGACGCTGCTGCGCGTCGGCCAGCTCGCCGCCGACTTCCCCGACCTTGTCGAGATCGAGATCAACCCTCTCCTCGTCTTCTCCCGCGGCGTCTCGGCCGTGGACGTGCGCATCATCCTGCGCTGAGCGCCTGCTAGAATGGAGGCGTGACGATCGCCGCCGACCGCGGCGAGCTGCTGCGCCGCGGCCGCCTGCTCGAGCTCTTCACCATCCTGTGGAACAGCCTGGAGGGCCTGGTCAGCGTGACCCTCGGCCTGCTGGCCGGCAGCATCGCCCTGGTGGGCTTCGGCATCGACAGCTTCATCGAGACGAGTTCGGGGATCGTCCTGCTCTGGCGGCTGCAAACGCGGCGGGACGCGGAGTCGGCGGAGCGGGCCGAGGCCACGGCGCTGCGCCTGGTCGGCGCCTCGCTGCTCGCCCTGGCCACCTACGTCGCCTACGACGCCGCCGGCAGTCTGATCCGCCGGGAGGCCCCCGAGGCCAGCATCCCCGGGATCGTCCTCGCCGCCGTGTCGCTGATCGTCATGCCGCTGCTCGCCCGGCGCAAGCGCGCGGTGGCGGCGGCGCTGGGCAGCCAGGCCCTGGCCGCGGACGCGACGCAGACGAGCATCTGCATGTACCTCTCGGCGATCCTCCTCGGCGGCCTGCTGCTCAACGCCCTGCTGGGCTGGTGGTGGGCCGACCCGGTGGCGGCGCTGGCGATGGTGCCGTTCATCGCTCGGGAAGGGCGCGAAGCGTGGCGCGGCGAACGCTGCGCCGGCGAGTAGCGCGATGCAGCTCGGCGTCGTCTTTCCGCAGACCGAGATCGGCACCGACCCCGGCGCGATCCGCGAGTTCGCCCAGGCCGCGGAGGCGCTGGGCTTCCACCACATCCTCGTCTACGACCACGTCCTCGGGGCGAAGCCCCGCGGAGGGGAGTGGCTGGGGTACACGCACGAGGACATGTTCCACGAGGTCCTCGTCCTGCTGGGCTTCCTCGCCGCGGCGACAACGCGCATCGAGCTGGCCACCGGCATCCTCATCCTCCCCCAGCGGCAGACCGCGCTGGTCGCCAAGCAAACCGCAGAGATCGATATCCTGAGCGGCGGCCGCCTGCGCCTCGGCATCGGCGTGGGGTGGAACCACGTCGAGTACGAGGCCCTGGGCGAGTCTTTCGCGCAGCGGGGCCGCAAGATCGAGGAGCAGATCGCGGTGCTGCGGGAGCTGTGGACGAAGCCGCTGGTCACCTTCGTGGGCCGCTACCACCGCATCGTGGACGCCGGCCTGAACCCGCTGCCCGTGCAGCGCCCGATCCCGATCTGGATGGGCGGCGAGAGCGACGTCGTGCTGCGGCGCATCGCCCGGCTCGGCGACGGGTGGATCCTCGGCGGCACGCTGCGCTCGCCCTTCGCCCGCCATCCGCAGGTGCCGGGCGGGTACGCGGCGATGGTGGAGCGCCTCCGCCGCTACCTCCGGGAGGCCGGACGCGCCGAGCACGCCGTGGGCCTCGAGCGGCGGGTGGCCTTCGGCGCGGGGCCCGCTCGATGGACGGCCACGGCCGAGGAGTGGGCGCGCCTGGGCGGCACGCACCTCAGCGTCGCGACGATGAACGCCGGCCTGGCCCGCCCGGCCGACCACATCGAGGCCATCCGGCGCTTCCGCGAGGCGCTCCCCTGCCCGCCCTGAGGAACGCGATCCTCTGGCTACGTCCCGTCCTCTGGCGCCTGATCGGTCTCCTCGCGCCTGGCCTGGCTCCTGGTGGTGCTCAGCCTGCGCGCGCTCAACACGGCGGGCCACCTGCTCGGCCGCCTCGCGCGGCGCCATCGCCCCGGATGACGGCCGCGCACCGTCCGGCGGCGCTGCGCGACGTCGCCCTGTTGTTCCTTCGCCTGGGGGCCACCGCCTTCGGCGGACCGGCCGCGCACATCGCGATGATGCGCGAGGAGGTCGTGCGGCGCCGGCGGTGGATGACCGACCAGCAGTTCCTCGACCTGCTCGGCGCGACCAACCTCATCCCCGGTCCCAACTCCACCGAGATGGCGATCCACCTCGGCTACGCGCAGGCAGGACGGGCGGGACTGCTCGCCGCCGGAGCGGGCTTCATCGTTCCCGCAACGGCGATCGTCCTGGCCCTGGCCTGGGTCTACGCCCGGTACGGCGCCACCCCCACGGCGGCGCACCTGCTCTACGGCGTACAGCCTGTGATCATCGCCGTCGTGCTCCAGGCGCTCCTCGCGCTGGGCCGGCAGGCTCTGCAGGCGCCGCGGCTGCAGGTGGCGGCCGGGATCGCCCTGGGGCTGTACCTCGCGGGCGTCGACGAGTTGCTGTTGCTAGGCGCTGGCGCGCTGCTGGGCGCGGCGGCGCGCCGGCCCAGAGGCAAATCGTCCTTCCTGGTCGCCGCTCCCGCCCTGGGCGCTGCGGCAGCCGCCGCGTCGGCCGCGGCCCCCACAACCCCGGTCAGCCTGGCGGCGATGTTCGCCGTCTTTGTGAAGATCGGGGCGGTGCTCTACGGGAGCGGGTACGTGCTGCTGGCCTTCCTGCGATCCGACTTCGTCGTCCGCCTGGGCTGGCTCACCGAGCGGCAGCTGCTGGAGGCGATCGCCGTGGGCCAGGTCACGCCCGGCCCGCTCTTCACCACGGCGACCTTCATCGGCTACCTGCTCGGCGGGATCCCGGGCGCGCTGCTGGCCACGCTGGGCATCTTCCTGCCGGCGTTCGTCTTCGTCGCGATCAGCCACCCCTTCATCCCGCGACTGCGCCGCTCCCCGGGGGCGGCGGCCGTCCTCGATGGGGTGAACGCCGTCTCCTGGGCGCTGATGGCAGGGGTGACGCTGCAGCTGGGACGGTCGGCGATCGTCGACGGATGGACGGCAGCGATCGCCGCCGCGGCGGGGGCGATCCTCTGGCGGCGGCCGGTCAACTCCGCCTGGCTGGTGGCGGCCGGCGCGGCTCTCGGCCTCCTGCTCCGGCGCTAGCCGGCGCCGCCGCGTTGCGCGACGGGCCGAAGATCGGCATCGCGCGCCACGGCCAACAGCGGGCAGCGCCTGTCTGCCACACTGCGCGCGGAGGTCTCTCCGGGAGGAGAGCACCATCCGTTACCCCAAACTGTTACCCCATGACGCTCCTCCGCACAGACCAGGCGCACCTCATCCATCCCGTGCACTCCGCGGCAGAGCAGGCCGACGCGATCCTCTTCGTCGAGGGACACGGCGCCGTGCTGCGCGACGCCGAGGGGAAGGAGTACCTGGACGGGCTGGCCGGTTTGTGGAACGTCCACGTCGGCCACGGCCGCGCCGAGCTGGCGGAGGCCGCCGCGGCGCAGATGAAACGGCTGGCCTACGCCAGCGCCTACGCCGGCTTCACGAACGAGCCGGCCGTGCGCCTGGCCCAGCGGATCCGCCAGCTGGCCTATCCCAACATGAGCGGCGTCTACTTCACCACCGGAGGCGCCGAGTCCAACGAGACAGCGTTCAAGATCGCCCGGTACTACTGGCGCCGCCGGGGCCTGGGGACGAAGACCAAGATCATCGCCCGCCACCACGCCTACCACGGCTTGACGCTGGGAGCGATGAGCGCCACCGGCATCCCCGCGTTCCACCGGATGTTCGGACCGCTCGTGCCCGGCTTCATCCACGTCCCCCCCTCGTACCCCTATCGTCGCGCCGGGGAGATGGCTGAAGCGCTGGAGGCGGCCATCCGCCAGGAGGGCCCGGAGACCGTCGCGGCGTTCGTCGCCGAGCCGGTGATCGGCGCGGGAGGGGTGATCGTGCCCGCGCCCGGCTACTTCCCGGCCATCCGGGAGATCTGCGACCGCTACCAGGTTCTCCTGATCGCCGACGAGGTCATCACGGGGTTCGGCCGCACCGGAAGCTGGTTCGCCCTCGAACACTGGGGCGTGCGGCCGGACCTGGTGACGTTCGCCAAAGGGGTGACGAGCGCGTACCTCCCGCTGGGCGGAGTGCTCGTCTCCGGGGAGATCCATCAGGCGATCCAGGACGCGCCGGCGGCGGAGCGGTTCATGCACGCCGCGACCTATTCCGGCCATCCCACCTGCTGTGCCGTCGGATTGGCCAACCTCGACATCCTCGAGCGGGAGCACCTCGTCGAGCGCGCGCGGGCATCCGGCCGCCGCCTGCTGGAGCGCCTCGAGGAGCTGCGCGCCTTGCCGGCCGTGGGCGATGTCCGAGGGCTGGGGCTGATGGCCGGGGTCGAACTCGTCGCGGACAAAGCGACGAAGGCCCCGGCGGTCGGCGTGGGGGCGCGGGTCCTGGCCGAGGCGCGGCGTCGCGGGCTGATCACGCGGATGCGGGCCGGGCAGGCCGGCGATCAGCCCATCGGCGATACGATCTGCCTGGCCCCGCCCCTCGTCACCACGGACGCGCAGATCGACCGCATCGTGGAGATCCTGGCCGAGGCGATCGCCGCGGCATCACCGGCCTGAGCCCTCCAGCTTCTCGCCGACGTCCAGGGCCTGGCGCAGGCTGGAATCGAGCGCGTGCACATGGGGGTCGGGCTCGGCGCCCAGCGCATCGACCAGCTTGCTGACGAAGCTCCGCAGCGCCGCGGCGGCGGCGATATCGACGATCTCCTCGTCGGCGAAGCCCTGGGCCCGCAGCGCCTCAATGTCCCGCGGCGTGATCTTGTAGGCATGGTCGGTGAGCTTCACCGCGAAGTCCAGCATCGCCACCTCGCGCGGCGCCAGACCGGCGGTGCGGTAATCGCGGACGATCGCCGCCACCTGCTCGTCGCTGAAGAACTTCGAACGGAGCACCGCCCCGTGGACGAGCGTTCAGTAGCTGCAGCGGAGCCGCGCGGCCGCCACAGTCGTGATCAGCTCGTACTGGCGAACGTCGAGGTGCGACCGGATGGCGGCGCCGAGCGCGCGGTAGGCCCGCAGGATGTCCGGCCGCAGGCTCAGCATCTGTGTGAAGTTCGCCACGCCCCCCGCCGATCGGCGGTCCTGCTCGTAGAGCTCGGCGATCTCCCCCTGCGCCTGATCGGGGGGAATCGTTCTGACGTAGGCCATACCCCACCTCCCGGGTGTCGCCCAAAGGGTACGCCATCTCGCGGAACACCCCTCCTCGGCGGCGCCAGGCCTGGCGCCGCGACAAGGGAACCTCCGGCGGGCGGGCGAAGGAACGCCCCCATGGATCGCAACCGGGCCGCGTCCTACGTGCTCTGGGCGATGGCGATCTACACCGGCCTGCTGGGCCTGCTGTTCGCAGCCTATCATCCAGGCGCCGCGGCCCTCTTCCGCGAGCCCGTCCGGGATCCCCGGGCGCTGTTCGGGTTCGGCGTGGCGCTCCTGACGATCGCCGGCCTGAAGGCGGTGATGGCCCAGGATCCCGCCCGCCACCGCGCGATGGTGGGGATCATCCTCGCCAGCGAGGCGATCTTCGCGCTCTGGCAGCTGTACGAGTGGATCGGGCACGGCTGGACAGCCGTGGCGGTGACGGGGTTGATCGATACGGCGTTCGTCGTCCTGCTCGCGCGCTACTTCCCGCGCCGCGACCTGCGGATCGCGGCGGGCTGAGCCCCGCTCGCCCTCGCCGGAACCCCATCGCCCGCGCGATCGCGGCGGCGGACGCCGCGCCCGCACTCATCCGCCCGACGCCCGCCTCCGGCCACCGTCCCGTGCTCGTCGAGCCGCGGAGTGCCCTGATCCAGCCGGCTCGAGCGCGGTCACGGTCCGGTCGCGGGGAGCGCCGCCACCGCGAGCAGGCGCGCCGCTACGGCGACGGTGGCGAGCGCGAGCGTGATCTGCGTCAACGTGAACTGCCCGTAGGCGATCGCCAGGTAGACGTACCAGAGGATGTAGGGCCCCACGCGCAGCATCGCGGCGTACTGCGCGAAGAGCACGACCACCACCAGGAACCCCGCCGCGACGAGCAGACCGTTCAGGAGGCGGCCGGGACCATGGCGTCGGGGGCGGATCCAAATCCACAGCCACGCCGGGACCAGCAGGAAGGTCACGGCGGCGAAGGGGTTGTACGCCACGGCGACGGCGCTGAGCAGCGCCTGGGCGGCCAGCAGCGCGGCGATGCGTCCTTCCGTCTGCTGGCTCGATCCGCGCAGTGAGCGCAGCAGCGATCGGACAGCCGACGCGGCGGCGGCGAGGACGGCCAGCGGCAGGAGCAGGGCCGGCCAGAGCACCGTGGTCAGCAGGGGATGACGCGGCGGTGGCGCGTACAGCGCGAAACGCGGCAGCAGTCCGACCAGCGGCAGGGCCTTCACCACGTCCACCCACAGCAGCAGCACGGCGAGAACCACGGCGAGGGCCAGCCATTCCAGCGCCGCCGCTCGCAGCGTCACCGCGCCGCCGAGCCGCAGGGCCAGCGCGGCGGCGAGAGGCGCGAAGACCAGGAGTTGCACGGCGAGGAGAGGGCCGGCGGGGACGACGCGGTCGGGGGCCAGGAGCAGGTAGACCGACGGCTCGCGCAGGCCCTCTGGCATGGCGTCCAGCGCGCGGACGATCCGTTCCTGGATGCGGCCGTAGGCGCGCAGCGACGCCGTCCGCATGTGCTCGATGGTGTCGTCGGGCAGATGGTAGACGCGGTCTTTCAGCGCCGCGTCGTCCGTCCACCCCGCCAGATCGATCGCCGCGATCCCCCGCTCGAGGAACGGCCCCTGGTCGGTGCTCGAGATGAGCAGCGAGCGCTGCACCCACTCCACGAGGGGTCCCCGCTCCCCCGCGGGGTACCCTTCTCGCGCGGCGGCATCGGCGGCCAGCGCGCGCAGCCACATCGGGGCGAACCCGCGGAACTGCCCGGTGCCGTCGATCCCGAGTTCGCGCAGCGGGCCGGGGTCGAGGTCCTCGATGGAGAGCGCGGCGACGATCTGCGCCCGCCGTGGGAAGGTGCGCACGAACCGCCGGGCGCCGAGCATCCCCCACTCCTCCCCGTCGGGGAAGAGGAAGAGCAGCGTGCGGCGGTGCGGCCGCGCGGTCAGCACCCGCGCCAGTTCGAGGATGGTCGCCACGTGACCGGCGGTGTCGCTCGCCGCCTGCACGCTGGTGGGGGCCATGTCGTAGTTGCCGACGAGGACGATGATCTCGTCGGGACGCCCGGCGCCGGGGCTGACGGCCCAGATGTTCTCCAGCGTGGTCGGCCGCGGCCCCCCCACCCAGGCATCGAACCGGTCCCGGTGCACCTCCAGCGCCATCGCCTCCAGCTCGCGGGCGAGCCAGTCCGCGGCGGCCGCGCGGTCGGGACCGCCCGACCAGCGATGCGGGAACGCCGTGGCCAGCGCGCGGAGGTCGCGCCAGGCCCGTGCGCCGTCGAACGCCAGAGGACCGGCCCAGGCCCGCGGGCCGGCGTACGGCAGCGCCATCCGGGGCAGCAGCCCCAGCCCGGCCGCGGCCGCGGCGGTCGCCAGCAGCAGGATGACGGCCTGCGCCCGGCCGGGGTGTCCGCGGGCAGGGTGGTGATAGACGCGTCGCACAGGTACGGCAGCACTTGACCATCGCCGGGCCGCGCTCCTGCCGCGCTCCTGCCGCGCTCCTGCCCGTGCGTGGAACCGGCCCGGGTGATTTGACAACGAAGGGCTGAGACCTCATGATGAAACCTACTGTGACCAACAGCCACCGCCAGTACGTTCAGGAGCTCCGTCGCCGGCTGCCGGCCCGCTACTTCCGGCCCGTGCCTCATCGCCTGCTGTGGATCATCCCCTACGCCGTCGCGGTCGCATTCGGCATCTGGCTCATCGCCGGACTGGCGCTGCCCTGGTGGGCGGACGCTCTCATCGGCCTGGGCATCGGCGGGGCCTTCGCCAGCCTGGGCTTCCTGGGCCACGAGGTCCTTCACGGCGCCGTGGTCGGCAAGGGCCTGCTCCGCGACGTGCTGGGCGGACTGTGCCTCCTTCCCCACGCCATCGCGCCGCTGCTCTGGCGGCAGTGGCACAACGCCGGCCACCATGCCCACACGCAGCGCAAGGGCCAGGATCCGGACGCCTACAGCACGCTCGAGGAGTATCACCAGCGGCGCTCGCTGCAGCTCCTGCACCGCCTGGTCCCCGTGCGCAGCCTGCGTTTCTTCGCCCTGCTCGCGGTCTGGCTCAACGTCCACGCCGCCACAGTTCTGGCCCACGCGCTGCCGACGATGCCCGCGCGGCAGCGGGCGCGCGTGCTCCTCGAAACGGTGCTGCCCGTGGCCTTCTGGACGAGCCTGGCTGTGTGGCTGGGCTGGGCGCCGTTCGTCTGGTTCTATCTCCTGCCGCTGCTCGTCAGCAACTTCATCGTCATGTCCTACATCGCCACGAACCACCTCCTCAACCCGCTCCTGGAGGAGGACGATCCGCTGGCCGGCTCGCTGACGGTCTCCGTCCCCAAGATCTTGGACATCCTCCATGCGAACTTCAGCCACCACACCGAGCACCACGTCTTCCCGTCGATGAGCGCCAAGTACGCCCCGCACGTCAAGCGCCTGCTCAAGGAGTTGTGGCCGGACCGCTACCACGAGATGCCGCTGTGGCAGGCGCTGCGATTGCTCTGGCGCACGCCCCGGCTGTACCTGGACAACATCCGCCTGGTCGACCCCCGCACGGGGCAGCGCTACGGGGTCCTGGGCTACGGCCTGGACCCGAACCGCGTTCCCTAGGCACCCGCACGGCGCCTGGTGTATTGTGATCGCGTGACCACCGCGCGACTCGCGCCCGACCTCGTCCTCATCGACACCGGGTACAACGGCACGCCGGAGGCGGTCGCCGCGTACCTCCTGCTGGGGGACCGGCCCGGCCTGATCGAGACCGGGCCCGCCTCCTGCGCCGACGCGGTCGAGACGGCCGTCCGCGCCGCCGGGGTGCGGCCGGACGAGGTCCAGGTCATCGCGGTGACGCACATCCACCTCGACCACGCCGGGGGAGCCGGCGTGCTGGCCGGGCGCTTCCCCCACGCCGAGGTGTACGTCCACCCCGTGGGCGCACCCCATCTGGCCGACCCGACCCGCCTGCTGGCCAGCGCCGGGCGGCTCTACGGGGATGAGCTGGTGCGCCTCTTCGGGCTGACCGTGCCGGTGCCGGGCGATCGCCTGCGGGTTCTCAACGACGGCGACCGCCTGCGCGTCGGCAACCGCACGCTCACCGCCCTGGCCACCCCGGGCCATGCCCGCCACCATCACGTCTACTGGGACGAGGCCTCGGGCGACGTGTTTACCGGCGACATCGCCGGGGTGGCCCTGCCCCGCTCGCGCTTCGTGCGGGCCCCCACGCCGCCCCCCGAACTGGACATCCCGGCCTGGCGGGCGTCGCTGGCCCGCCTCCGGGCGTTGCGCCCGCGGCGTCTCCTGCTGACGCACTTCGGCGCCCACGAGTGGGTGGAGGAGCTCCTCGACCAGCTGGAACGCCGCCTGGAAGAAGGGCTGGCCCACGTCCGCGGGTTCCTGCGGGCGGGGCTGGACGCCGCGGCGATCACGGCGCGCATGCAGGAACTGGCGCTGGCCCAGATCGAGGCCCTCGATGGGGCCGGCGCGGCGGCGCGGTTCGAGGTCATCATGCCGGTGCGCCAGAGCGTGCTGGGACTGATCCGCTACGTCGAGAAGACGGGGTGAGTCATGCTGCTCAAAGGCAAGCGCGCGCTGATCATGGGCGTGGCCAACAGGCGCAGCATCGCCTGGGGGATCGCCGAGGCCTTCCACCGCGAGGGAGCGGAGCTGGCCTTCACCTATCAGAACGAGCGCCTGAAGGAGAACCTCGACGAGCTGCTCGAGACGATCGGCGGCCGCGATGCCTTCCCCACGTTCCCCGGGGACGTCACCTCCGACGAGCAGCTCGACGCCATCTTCGCCGGGCTCGCCGACCGCTGGGGGCGCCTCGACGCGCTGGCCCACTGCATCGCCTACGCCGATCGCGATGACCTTGCTCGGCCGCTGCACGAGGTCTCGCGTCAGGGCTACGCCCTGACGCTGAACGTCAGCGCCTACTCCCTCCTGGCCGTGGCCCGCCGCGCAGCGAAGCTGATGACCGGCGGCGGCAGCATCTTCACCCTGACCTACAACGCGGTAGAGCGCGTCGTCCCCGGCTACAACGTCATGGCCGTGGCCAAGGCCGCGCTGGAGACGGAGGTGCGCTACCTGGCCGCCGAGCTCGGCCCCCAGGCGATCCGCGTGAACGCGATCTCGGCCGGCCCGCTGAAGACGCTCGCCGGGAGCGCGGTGAAGGGGCTCTCCCGCCTGCGCGACGCCACGGCGGAGATCGCCCCGCTGCGCCGGAACATCACCATCGAGGACGTCGGCGACGTCGCCGTCTTCCTGGCCAGCGATCTCAGCCGCGCGGTCACGGGCGCGACGCTGTTCGTGGACAGCGGCTTCCACATCATGGGGCTGGCGCCGGCCTCATCCTGAGGCCGGCGGTCCGTCCGCGGCCAGGGCGGCCAGGATCGAGCGCAGCTCATTCGCCCCGTAGCGGATGGGATTGGCCCACAGCGAGGCCGGGATCGCGGCGATCGAGCGGTCGAAGCGCAGCACGCCGTTCTGCGTCGCGCAGGCGCGGCGGCGGGTGACGTAGGCGACCCACCCCTCCGCCGCGCGCTCCGGCTGGGCCAGGACAAGCGGATCCACGGGCAGACCCGCGGCGGCCAGCGTCGCTGCCAGCTCGCCGGCGGAGCGGACGAGCGTCCGCCGCTCGATGACGGTCTCCCCCTGCTCCAGGTGGTCGAACACCACGGCGCTATAGAGCTGGCTGGCGGTCATCGTGTGCAGGATCGCCACGCTCCGGCGGACAGCCTCCGCGTCCAGCGGAGGCTCCGCGCCCCGGAGGAGGGCGCCGAGGCGGATGAACACCCGCAGCCGTCCCGGGCGCATGAAGTCGTAGACGATGCACACCGGCGCGACGGCGGCCCGGGGCACGCGCTCCAGCAGGAGCTTCAGGCCCGCCCGGAAGGGTTGGAACGATCCGTCGGGCGAGATCACCCCTTCCGGCGCGAAGTAGAGCACGCCGCCTGCCTGCAGCACGCCGGCTAACTCCTCGATCTGCTGGGCCACCACCGCGCGCTGCCGGGCGGCCAGCGCCTCTCGCAGGGGCGGATGGAAAGCGGCGAGCGAGGCCGTCCCCTGCCACCAGGACCGCCGTTCCCAGGCCAGCGCCTCGCTGATCCGGAGCGCGCCGGCCCCTGGCGGATAAGCGCCCTCGACCAGAAGCTCGTCGAGGCGGCGGTCGCCCCAGAGGGCGAGCGCCTCGCGCAGCGCCTCCTCCATCGTCCGCTCGGGGAAGCGGCGCACCGGATGGACGCGGAGGGCCGCCAGCACGCCGGCCAGCTCCATGCGGTACAGCACCCACCGCCGCAGCCAGGTCGGGACGACGTCGTACCTGGCCAGGAAGCCGCGGAGGAACATATCCTCGCGGGCCGCGAAGTGCAGCGGCCGCCGGGTGGGACGCTGGCCCCGGTACAGCGTCGCGGGCAGGATCACGCTGTCCAGGTCCCGCTTGTGGTTCGTGACGATGAGGGTCCCCGGGGGAAACGTGCGCCGCGCCGCCCCGACGACGTGGATCTCATAGAGGAGTCGGGGCGCCGCGTAGAAGAGCACGGCGAGAGCGCGGTAGAGGACCTCCGCCGCCAGGCCCCGCCCCGCGCGTCCGGTCATTGGAGAGCGACTTCGCCCAACGCGATGCGCATCCTGTACGCCGTCGGTTCATGGGGGCTTGGGCATGCGGCGCGCGCCCTCCCCATCCTGCGGGCCCTGCGCGCGGCGGGGCACGAGCTCACCGTGATCAGCAGCGGCCGGGCGCTGCTGTTCCTGCGCCGCGAGCTGGCGGAGGCTGTCCAGTTCCTGGACTGGCCCCACTTCCCGCATACCCTGGGCCGAAACCGGGCTGAGTTCTTCATCCGCTCGGCCCTGGCCCTTCCCGCTTTCCTCCGCGTCATGTACTGGGAGCGGGCCCGCACGCGGGAACTGCTGCGGGGGCGGCGGTTCGACCGCATCGTCTCAGACAACCGCTACGGCG
>DATLZI010000003.1:0-2833 GCA_035574075.1 bacterium
CAGTGCTCGGCCAGGAGCCCGAAGCGGCCGCTCTCGGTGCGGTAGAGGACCAGCTCCTCCCCGAGGACCTTGACCCGCTTGCAGGGCCGCTCCGGGGTGAGCTCCCCGGCCGCGGCCACCGGGTGCCAGTACCGCCGCAGCAGCTCCCCACACGGCGTCCCCGGCCCCACCCGGGTGAGGAGATCGTTCTCTTCTTGGGTCAGCATCGCCTGGCCTCCGCTCCGCGCTCAATGCCCGGCGGTCTCGCCGGGCTTGAACCCCTCCGGGTTGCGCAGGTACTGAGTCGGATCGATCACGACGTCGATCAGCGTCGGCCGGCCCTCCCGGCCGGCCCGCACCCCGCGCTCGATCGCCGGCCACAGCTCGCTCGGCTGTTCGACGCGGATCCCCTCGCAGTGGAGGCCACGCGCCACGGCGGCAAAGTCCATGGGCAGGAACGCCATATATTCCGCCGGCCGCCCCCACATGTTGTAGCGCTCATGGCCGAGCACCCCATTGTTGAAGACGATCACCGTCACCCCGATCCGGCAACGGGCCGCCGTCTCCAGCTCGGCAAGCGGGCCGCAGGTGATCCCACCATCGCCCTCGAGGCAGATCACATCCCGCTCCGGCGCGGCCAGCTTGGCGCCGAGCGCCATTGGCAGCCCGGTCCCGATGGCGCCGGTCCCGCGGGGCGAGAGGAACGTCGGGCCGGCGTCTACCAGGAAGTGGCTGCTCGCCCACATGAAGGGGCTGGAGCCATCCGAGACAAGGATGGTGTTCGGCCCGCTGAGCCGGCAGATCTCGTGCACCAGGCGCGCGGGGTGGATGGGGACCTGGTCGGACCGGGCGTAGACGCTGTTGTCCTCCCGCCACTCGTCCATGAGGCGGCGGATCTCGTCCGACCGCGGCCTGGCCTTCGGGGCGGCGCGGCGCAGCTCTGCGACGAGGGCCGCGAGGGCGGCCTTCGCATCCGCGACGATCCCCACCTCGGTCCGATAATTGCGGCCGATCTCCGCCGGGTCGATGTCGATATGGATGATCGTCGACTTCGGGTCGGGCACGGTCCAAGCGCTCGTCGCCATCTCATTGGTGCGGCTCCCCACCAGCAGCACAACGTCCGAGGCTTTGACGATGCGCTCCGCGACGCGACCGCGGCCGAACCGGCCGCCCTGGATACTCCCCGTCGCGCCCACGCTCAGCGGGTGGCGCTCGTTGAACGCGCCCTTCCCGGAGATCGTAGTGGCCACCGGGAACTGGGTAAGCTCGGCCAGCTCGGCTAGCTCCTCCCAGGCGCGGGAGAGGTTGACCCCGCCGCCCGCGATGATGCAGGGCCGTTCCGCCGTGCGGAGCAGCTCCGCTGCGCGCGCGACGAGCTGCGGCTCCGGTGGCGGGCGGTGCGCGGGGAACGTCGCATACGCCTCCTCGGCGTAGACCTCGACGTCCGGCTCAGAGGTCTCCCCCCGGCGGAAGCCCGCGGTCATGTGGAGCACGACGGGGCCGGGGCGCCCGGTGCTGGCGAGTCGGAAGGCTGTCCGCAGGCGCTCCGGGTAGCGCGCGAGGGTCGGCGCCTCCACCACCGCCTTGGAGACGGCCCGGACCATCGCCTCCGTGTCCATCTCATAGAGGGCGTGCTTGCCCCTGACAGCGGCGGGCACGCCGTCCATCAGCACGACCATGGCGCCCGAGGACTGGAGCGCCTCGTGCATTCCAAGAAGCGCATTGGGGTTCCCCGGACGGTTGATCGCCGCCACGCCGACCCGGCCGCTGACCCGCGCATATGCGTAGGCCATCAGGGTAGCGGTGTTCTCGTGGTGGATGCAGATGGGGACGAGGACGTCGGGGTCGGCCTCCTGGATGATCCGCATGCCGAAGACATACTTCACCCCGTAACGGACCAGCGTCTCCGCGAGCCCCTGGCTCGCCGGGACCCGGACCCCCTCAGGCGCAGTCGCGGCCATCTCCCGCCTCCCCCGTGCAAATGGTGCGCATCGCGGCGCCCTGACGCGGAACCGCCCGTAGCATAGCACGGGTCCCGCGCGCCGGCAGGGCACGGCACGCGCGGCGGATTGCGGAGACGCTGGTCCGGCCAACGAGTGCGGATCCCGGGATGCGCATCGGGGCTACCGATGTCCTCAGCCGTTTCCATCCCGGGCGATCGCGGCTGCTCCCAGGGGCGACCGCGTATCTGGAGGCAGGGATCTCCGGGCCCGGACGGCCGGTGTCCCCGCTTGTGGACGCCGCGACCCGAGGCTATACTCGCGCTGCCCGCGCCGAAGCGCGAGCCCCAACACCCTGAGGAGTCCCACATGGCTGCACCCACCCGACGCTTCGTGCGTCCGGTCGTCACCCGGTCGCGCGTGGTCCTCGAGATGGCCGAGTATCTCGCCGATAACAACGAGTGGCCCTACCAGCAGGCCCGAGTCCACCTCCGTCCTCAGGGCGGGGACGCGCCGGGGGTCACCCTCTTCGGAAGCGACAGCCACGAGGTGATCGACCTCGTCGCGCGCGGTGAGGTCCAGCTCGCCATCATCAACCCGGCGGCACCGCTCACGCTCGCCGTGCGCGGGGCCGGCCCATTCAAAGAGCCCATCCCGCTACGCGCCATCGCCGTCATCCCCTCTGCGGACGCCTTCGCGTTCGCCGTCCGGGAGGACACCGGCATTCGATCCCTGGCGGACATCAAGGCGCGCAAGTACCCACTGAAGGTCACCCTCCGCGGCCAGCGCGACCACGCGAACCACTTCCTGGAGCGGGAGGTGCTGCGCGCCTACGGCTTCTCCTACGAGGACATCATCGCCTGGGGCGGGGAGGTCCGATACGATCCTGGCCTGCCCAGCGGCGTCTCCACCTC
>DATLZI010000004.1:0-2804 GCA_035574075.1 bacterium
TCAACGTCCTGACCCGGCGACGGGAAGCCTACCACGCCCAACTCGTCGCGCCCGCCGCGCCCGCCGAGGGGGAAGGGCTGGAATCGATCCACACCGCGCGGGTGCGGGTCAAAGACGAGGGGCTCGAGCGCCTGCTCACGGTCGACCGGTACCGCCGCGCGAGCTTCCTCGACCACTTCCTGCCCGACGGGTCCGCGATCGACGGCGTGCTCGCCGGAGGCGCGTCGCCCCTGGCCACCGCCGCGTACGCCGCGCGGGCGGCGCGGATGGGGACGGGCCTCTTCGCCGTGCTCACCGGCGAGGGCGGCGGTCCCAACGGGGGCGGTCCCGTGGTGCGCGTGCGGAAGCGGTTCGAGGCGGAGGCCGCCGAGCCCGTGCTGCGCGCCGCCTATGAGGTGACGAACGTCAGCGGCGCGGCGCTGCGGGCCGTCTTCGGCGTGGAGACGAACTGGGCGATCACCGATCCCGGCGCCGCGGTCCATGTCGACGGCGCCGCGGCCCCGGCTGGGACGCGGCGCACGGTGGAGAACGCGACGCGCGTCGCGTTCAGCGATGTGGGGTGGCCGGGTCCCGTGAGCCTCGTGCTCTCCCGGGTGGCGGCGGTCCACCTCGTTCCGCTGGAGACGGTGTCCAGCTCAGAAGGCGGTCTGGAGCGCATCTTCCAGGGGCTGACGTGCCTGGCGGCGTGGCCGCTGCTGCTCGATCCCGGGGCGCGCGCGGAGCTGGGGCTCGAGTGCCGCCTCGGCGCGTGACGGGCAGGAGACCCTGGGGGTCTAGCGAAGGGCCCGCTGACCCGTGGTGACCGCTGCCGCGCCCGGCCCGCTGCCTGATCAAGGGGTGGACGTCGTCCTGCGCGACGGCTCCACCGTCCTCGTCCGCCCCATCCGTCCCGGGGACCGGGAGGGGTTGCGGCGGATGTACCGCAGTCTCTCCCGGCGCTCGCTGGAGCTGCGCTTCGGCCCGGACATCTCAGAAGAAGCGCTCGAGCGGGCCCTGGCCGGCTTCCTCGAAGCGGACGGCATCGCGCGGGCCGGGGTTGTCGCCGTCTCCGGGCCCGCCGGCGACCTCATCGCCCACGCCTGCTACGAGCGCACCGGGCCGGCGCGCGCCGAGGTGGCCTTCGCCGTGGCCGACGCCTTCCAGGGCCGCGGGCTGGGGACGATCCTCCTCGGCCAGCTGGCCGAGATCGGCGAGGCCAACGGGATCCGCGAGTTCGAGGCCTTCGTGCGGCCCGACCATCACCAGATGATCGACGTCCTGCGCTCGTCCGGCTTCCCCGTGGAGATGGACGTGCGGGCGGGCGCGATCCAGGCGCTGTTCCCCACCGCGCTGACCGAGGAAGCCCGCGCGCGCTTCGAGCAGCGCGAGCGCCTCGCCGCGATCGCCGCCCTGACGAGCGTCTTCGCGCCGCGCGCCGTGGCCGTGATCGGCGCCTCGCGCCGGCGCGGCACGATCGGGGGCGAGATCTTCCACAACCTGCTGGCCTACGGGTTCACGGGCCGGGTCTACGCGGTGAACCCCGCGGCGACCGAAGTGCAGGGGCAGCCCTCTTTCCCGAGCATCGAGGCCGTGCCCGGTCCGGTGGACCTCGCCGTGATCGTCGTCCCCGCCGCCGCGCTGGCCGACGTCGCCGCGCAGTGCGCCCGCAAGGGGGTCCGCGCTCTGGTCGTGATCTCCTCCGGCTTCGCCGAGATCGGCGAGGCCGGTCGCCAGCGGCAGGCCCGGCTGCTCGAGATCTGCCGGGCGTCGGGGATGCGGCTCATCGGGCCCAACTGCATGGGCATCCTCAACACCGACCCCGCGGTCCGCCTGAACGCGACGTTTGCGCCCGTCGAACCGCCGGCGGGCCGGGTGGCCTTCATGTCCCAGAGCGGGGCCCTCGGACTGGCGATCATGGACTACGCCGCGTCGCTGGGGTTGGGCCTTTCCTCGTTCGCTTCTGTGGGCAACAAGGCGGATATCTCCGGCAACGACCTGATCCAGTACTGGGAGGACGATGCGCGCACCGACGTCATCCTCCTCTACCTCGAGTCGTTCGGTAACCCGCGGAAGTTCTCGCGGATCGCCCGCCGCCTCGGCCGCCGCAAGCCGATCGTCGTCGTGAAGAGCGGGCGATCCCCCGCCGGAGCGCGCGCTACCTCCTCGCACACCGGCGCCCTGCTGGCGGCGAGTGATGTCACGGTGGATGCGCTGTTCCGCCAGGCCGGCGTGATCCGCACGGACACGCTGGAGGAGCTCTTCGACGTCGCCGCGCTCCTCGCCAACCAGCCTGCTCCCTCCGGTCCCGGCGTGGCGATCGTCACCAACTCGGGCGGGCCGGCGATCCTGTGCGCGGACACCGCGGAGGCGGAGGGACTGGTGGTGCCGGTCCTCGCGGACGAGATCCAGGCCCGCCTGCGCGCGCTGCTGCCCGCGGAGGCGAGCGTGGGCAACCCCGTGGACATGCTCGCCTCGGCCACCGCGGAGCAGTACGGCCAGGCGATCCGCGCGGTCGCCGCCGACCCGGGGGTGAACGCCGTGGTGGCCATCTTCATCCCGCCGATGGTCACCCGGGCGGAGGACGTGGCTCGGTCGATCGTCGCCGCGGCGCGCGAGCTGCCGCCGGGCAAGCCCCTGCTCACCGTTTTCATGTCCTCGCGCGGGGTGCCGGAGGCGCTGCGGGCCCCGGGCGTGCGCATCCCGTCGTTCGCCTTCCCGGAAGACGCCGCGATCGCGCTGGCGCGCGCGGCCCGGTACGGCGCCTGGCGCGCCCAGGGGCCGTCCCCCGAGCCGGCGTTCCCCGATCTTCAGCGCCCGCGCGCCGC
>DATLZI010000005.1:0-3530 GCA_035574075.1 bacterium
TAACGCTGCGGATGATCAGCGGTCGCCCCGCCGCGAGCACCGCGCTGTCCTCGACCTCGATCGCCGTGGCGCCGGCGGGCGCGTCCTGGCGCAGGACGGTGGCTTTGACCAGACCCAGATCGCGACCGCCGCCGCCGATCACGAAGTCCCGGGCCTGGCGCACCTCGCCGGCGATCCGGCTGAGCGCCAGGCGGGGCTGCTGCTGCACCTCCAGCTGGCCCTCCAGCGCGCTCCAGCCGCGCGCCGCCACGCCGACGAGCTCGTAGAACGCCGCCGCGACGAGGCTCATCAGGACGATGGCGATGAGCATCTCAACCAGCGCCAGACCAGCCTCGTCTCGCCGCACCATCACAGGTCCCCGACCAGCGTGGTGAGCCGAACCGAGCGGAGGGTCCCCCCCTCCAGCCAGGACACGGTGACGTCCAGCTCCGCCAATCCGGCGCCCGCGGCCGCCGGTTTGGTCACCACGGTGGTCCGCGTGTAGCGACCGGCAGGGTCCGCCACGCCGAGCTCGTCGATCGTCTCCACGGTCGTCCCGCCAGTCAGGCCGGCGTAGCCCCGCCCGCGCAGGGACTCGATCCGCTGCTGGGCAAGCAGCGTGCCGGTGGTCAGACCGCGGCCGACCACGCCCTGGGAAGACGCCGTGACGTAGAAGCCGGTGACGACGAAGACGACGAGGGCGAAGACCGCCGTGGCCACGATGACCTCGATCAGGGTCAGCCCGCGCGCTTCCTTCAGGGGCACGACGCCACCTCCCCCAGGGCGGCCCGCCCCGTCTGGGGGCTGACGTCCAGGCGGTACCAGCGCGTGCCCTCGGTCAGGCAGAACTCTCCGGCGGCCACAGGCGCTCCGGAGGGGCGGAAGCGCAGCGGCGTGGCGGCGAAGGTGCCGGAGACGGCGACCGCGGCGGGCAGTTCGCCGTGGTGCAGCCCCGCCCCGCCGAGCGTTTCGACGGTGTAGCGGCCGGGCGGCCCCGCAGCGTAGACCAGGCGGACCTCTTCGTCCAGCGTCGTCGCCTGCTGTTGGGCCAGTCGCACCGCGGCGAGCAGCAGCTGCGCGCCCTGCCGCAGCTCGCGGAGGCGCTGGTAGCGCTCCAGGGCCGGCGCGACAACGATCACGAGCACTGCGCCCACCGCGACCGCGATGAGCAGCTCCAGCGCCGAGACCCCCCGCGCGCCCTCCCTCATGACGGCGTCCCCGCAGGCGCGTTGACCCGGAAGGCGGCGGCTCCCGCCTCCCGGGTCGGCTGGCCGTTCCTCAAGGCGTGATCAGGTCGCCGACGAGCCCGCGCACGGACGAGCCGGCGCCGACCACGATGTAGTAGGTCTTGCCGTCCATGTCGCCGCCGGTCACGCCCGGGATGCCGAGGCGCGTCCACTCCGTGAGGGCGGGCTGGCCGCTGGTGCACGCCGTGGCGGCGGCGATCAGCGCGGCATCCGCCGTGGGGGCGTTGACGCAGGCCATGGCATAGCCGGCCCAGTTCCAGACCGCTCCCGCCGGCGGCAGCGACCAACCGATCTCGCCCGGCGTGTCGCACTTCGTGGTGTTGAAGTTCTTCTCTACCAGGCACGCGAACTCGAGCGCCTTCCACTCGCTGGCGATCTGTCGGACCTCGGCGCTGAACGCGCGCTGCCGCGCTCCCAGGAAGCTGGGGAGCGCGATGGCGATCAGCAGGCCGATGATCGCGATGACCACCGCGATCTCGATCAGGGTGAACCCTGCCACCCCCCTGACGGCCCTGCGCCCCTTCTCCATCACCAGTACCCCCCTTTGACGTACGAATGCCGCACGATGCCACCTGCTGCCCTCATCGTGGCAGGGGGCAAGAGGTGTGCCAATGGGAAGGTCGGACCGCCGATGGGCCGAAAGACCTACCGCTGGATGTTGCCGATCAGGCTCCAGATGGGCAGCAGCACGGCGAGGGCGACGACCAGGACCACCCCGCCGACGGCGGCGATCAGCACGGGCTCGATCACCGAGGCGAAGCGCCTGACAGTGTTGTCCACCTCGCGCTCGTAGTACTCGGCCACCTTGTGCAGCACGTCCTCCATCGCCCCCGACTCCTCGCCGACCCGCACCATCTGCACGACCATGGAGGGGACGATGGCGCTGCGGCCGAGCGCCTCGGCCATCGACATCCCGGCGCGCATCCGCTCCCGCGCGGCCTGCACCCCCGCCGCCACGACGCGATTGCCCAGGGCGTCGGCGACGGCGGCCAGCCCCTCCAGCAGCGGCACGCCGCTGCGGATGACCACGGCCAGCGACCGGCCGAAGCGCGAGAAGGCCAGGCGCAGGACAACCGGACCGACGATCGGCGCGCGGAGCAGGAGGGCGTCGAGGACGTACTGCCCCCGCTCGGTGCGCCGGGCCAGGGTGGCGGCCAGCCAGGCCGCCGCGGCGGCGGCGAGCACCACCCACCAGCCGGCGCGCAGCGCCTGGCTGAGGCGCAGCATGACCACGGTGATCGCCGGCAGGGGGATGCGGAAGGAAGCGAAGACGCGCACGAACATCGGCAGGATGAAGGCCACCGCGGCCACGGCGACGAGCGCCGTGAACCCCAGGACGATCAGCGGGTAGGTCGCGGCGGTGCGCACCTTCTGCACCAGGTCCAGCTCGCGCTCGAGGAAGTCGGCGAGGTAGTTCAGGGCGGCGTCGAGCACGCCGCTCACCTCGCCGGCGCGCACGGTGTTCACGTAGAACGGGAAGAACGCCTCGGGATGCCGGGCGATCTCCGCGGAGAAACTCCCCCCGCGCTCGATGCCCAGGCGCACGGCCCGGATGATCCCGCGTAGCCGGCGCGTCGCGGCCTGGTCCTCCAGCACCTGCAGGGCCCCGACGAGGGGCAGGCCGGCTGAGATCATCGTCGCCAGCTGCCGGGTGAAGACGACGAGGTCGCGGCGGCTCACCCGCACCAGACGGCCCACCTGGCGGGCGGCGCTCTCCAGGACCTCGTGCTCGCTGAGGGCCGTGACGAGGAATCCGCGCGCCTGCAGCGCGGCGGCGGCCAGGCGGGCGTTGTCCGCATCCAGCACGCCGGTCTCCAGGCGACCCGTGCGATCCCATGCGCGGTAGGCGAATCGCGCCATCGTCGGCGACCCCGCTTCGCGTCCGGAGCCATTGTGGGCCGGGCGGCCGGCGCCCCACAATCGGCCCTTCGGCCCATCGGCCAGAGGGGTTCACCGCCTGCGCCGCCGAACCTTCAGCACGGCGAGAAAGGGGCACGGCGTGGCTCTGCTCCCTACCTTCACTCAGGCGGTCGTGTCGCTGCGCTGGCTCGCGCTGGCTGCCCTCATCGCCCTCGAGACGCTGTCGCCCGCGGGGGGCAGCGCCGCCACGCTGTTGGCCTTCTACGCCGCCCTGGTCGGCTACACGCTCCTCCTCACCCTCGTCGCCTGGCGCTATCCGGAGTCGTACGGGATCGCCACCCGCCTCGGTATCCCCCTCGACACCGCCGCGGTCGCGGGGGGGATGTTGCTCACGGGGCACGGCCTGGAGTACCTGTTCCTGGCGTTCCCCGTCGCCGCGGTGGC
>DATLZI010000006.1:0-4669 GCA_035574075.1 bacterium
CCGCCTCTTCGGTCGAGGTGTTCAGGCAGCCCACGAGGACCGGCACGCGGCCGTTCACGTGGCGCACGGCCAGCGCGGCCACGGCCCGGCGCTCCTCGATGCTCAGATGCATCGTCTCCCCGGTGCTGCCCAGGACGAAGAGGCCGTGCACCCCACCCTCGATCAGGAAGTCGAGGTGCGCCCGCATGGCGTCCTCGTCGACGCGGCCCTGCCGGTCGAACAACGTCACCACCGGCGGGATGATCCCTCCGAACCGCCCCATCCGGCCTGCCTCCTTCATCTGCCGTAGATGCTCCCGCACGTACCGCCGCGCGGCGCTCTCCTGCGGCGCGGGGACCAGCACATCGCCCCAGACCCCGCTGGCCCCCCGGATCACTTCGGCATAGCCCGGCACCTGCCGGCTGCGCACGACGACGGGGATCCCCGCCTCCTCCAGGATCCGGCGGACCAGCGCGGCTTCCGCCTCGCTCGATGCCTCGAAGACGCGGGCCAGATCGCGAGGCAAGGGCAGCCAGGCCATCAGCGCTTCCCCCGCAGCCGCAGCATCAGCTCGTACGCCTCCCGGCGGCTGATGCCCGCCTCGCGCGCCACCGCGGCGACGGCCTCGACCGGCGGGCGGCCGGCGGCGAGCAGGGCCCGCAGCCGCTCGGCGGCATCCGCCTTCCCTTCCGCCTGTTGCGCTCCCTCCCCTGCTCCTTCCACGACAAGCGTGAACTCTCCCCGCGGAGGGTGCGCGCGGAGATGCGCCAGCAGCTCGTCCGGCCTGCCGCGCACGATCTCCTCGAACGTCTTGGTCAATTCGCGGCCGAGGGCGATGCGGCGATCCCCGAGCGTCTCCCGGATGTCCTCGAGCAGCGCCGCGACGCGGTGCGGCGCTTCGAAGAGCACGAGGGTGAACGGCAGCCCGGCCACAGCCGCCAGCGCCCGCCGCCGCTCGCCCGCGCGGCGCGGCAGGAAGCCCAGGAAGAGAAAGCGGTCGGTGGGCAGGCCGGAGGCGATGAGGGCGGCCAGGGCAGCGCTGGGCCCCGGGATCGGCACGACGGGGATGCCGCCGGCGATGGCCTCGCGCACGAGCGTGAACCCCGGGTCCGAGAGCAGAGGCGTGCCGGCGTCCGAGACCAGGGCGATGCGTTCCCCCCGCCGCAGGCGGGCGAGCAGCGCCGCCCCGCGGGAGGCCTCGTTGTGCTCGTGGAAGCTGAGCGTGGGCGTCGCGATCCCGTAGTGGTCCAACAGCCGGCGCGTGCGGCGGGTGTCCTCGCAGGCGATGAGATCCACCTCGGCGAGGATGCGCCGCGCCCGGAAGGTGAGATCCTCCAGGTTGCCGATCGGCGTGGCGACGAGGTACAGCGTTCCAGTCCTCATCGTCGCGCCGCCTGCAGCGCCGCCCGCACCGCCTCTTCGGCGGTCTCTGCGACGAGGATCGGCGCCGGCGCGCCCGCGCGGTGCGCCGCCCAGGTGCGCAGCCCGACCACCGGCCGCCCGTGCCGCAGGGCGAGACCGATCTCGGCCAGGGTGCCGTAGCCTCCGCCGATGGCGATGAGGGCGTCGGCGGTGAGCACGATGATCAGGTTGCGCATCTGCCCGATCCCGGTCGCGACCGCCACCGCGATGTACGGGTTCGCCTCGGCGCGCGACTCCCCCGGCAGCACGCCGATAGTCAGGCCCCCGGCGGCGCGGGCGCCGCGCGCGGCGGCTTCCATCACACCGCCCAGCCCTCCGCAGATCAGGGCGCACCCCGCCTCGGCGATGCGGCGGCCCACCTCTTCGGCGAGCGCGCCGTGGGCCGGATCGGAGAGTGCGCTTTCACCGATGACGCCGATGACGGCGCGCACGCCCGCCTCCGCTGGTGGGATGAGCCGGCGCGACCGCCGGCCTGACAGCCGTCTCCGCGGTCGGCGGCCCGGCCTGCGGCTGGCCTGCCGCGGCGAGGAGGGCCCGCAGGATGACGACCGCCGCGGATTTGTCCAGGGGCTCGTTGAGGTTGCCGCACTTCGGCGACTGGATGCAGCTCGGACAGCCCGCCGCGCACGGACAGCGCTCGATGGTGCGCAGCGTGGCGGCCAGCCACTCCTCCAGGAGCGCGTAGCCCTTCTCCGTGATGCCCACGCCGCCGGGATGCCCCTCGTAGATGAAGATCGCGGGAGCGTCGAACTCCGGGTAAACGGGATAGGATACCCCGCCGAGGTCCCACCGGTCGCACATCGCAAACAGCGGGAGCAGGCCGATCGCGGCGTGCTCCACGGCGTGGATGCCGCCGGCGAGATCCAGACCGCGGCGCCGGATGTCAGCGACCAGCGCCGCGGGGAGCGGGAACCACACCGCGGTGGTCGGCAGCCGCTCCTCGGGCAGGTCGAGCTCCTCCTCGCCCAGCACCTCCTCCGAAAAGAGCCGCTTGCGGACGAAGCCGGTGACCTGCGTGCGCACCTCGACGTCGCCGAAGCAAACCGCCGTGCCGCCCCACTGCCGCCGGTGGGTGACGCCGCGGATCTCGAGGTCGGTCTCCGAGCGGGGCTGCGTGTAGAAGTCGGCCTCCGCCGGCACGACCGCCGCCGTCCGGGTGGCGATGTCCAGCTCCTGCACGAGGTAGCTCTCGCCCTGGTGCAGGTACACCGCGCCGGGGTGGAGCTGCTCGTAGGCCCGCCCGCCGTCCACGGTCCCGATCAGGCGGCCGCGGCGCGCGTCCACGACGCGGACGCTCCGGCCGGAGACCGACCGCACCTCGACCTCGCCCGCAGGATACCCCGGCTTCACCCAGTACCAGCGCGCCCCGCGGGGGGCCAGCTCGCCCGCCTCGGCCAGGATCGCCGCCACCTCCAGCATCCGCGGACCGAACAGCGCCGCGTCCTCCGCCGACAGCGGCGCCTCCGCCGCGGCGCAGCGCAGGTGGGCGGCCAGGATGTACGGGTTCTCCGGATCGATCACCGCGTGCTCCGTCGGCCGCTCGAAGAGGTAATCGGGCGCCTGCATCAGGTACTGGTCCAGGGCGTCCTCCAGGGCGATGAGCACGACCAGGGCTTCCTCCCGGCCGCGGCCGGCGCGGCCGGCGCGCTGCCAGGTGCTGGCGATCGTCCCCGGATAGCCGACGAGCAGGGCGGCGTCCAGTCCCCCGACGTCGATGCCGAGCTCGAGCGCGCTCGTCGAGACGACTCCGAGCAGGTCGCCGTGGAAGAGACGGCGCTCGATGGCCCGGCGCTCCTCCGGCAGGTAGCCGGCGCGGTAGGGGCTGATCCGCTCCGCGGCCTCCGGCGCGACCGGCGCCAGGGCGCTGCGCGCGTAGCGATACACCAGCTCGGTGATCTTGCGCGCCGGCGTGAAGGCGATGGTGCGCACCCCGCGGCGCACGAGATCGGCGAACAGCGCGCTGGCCTCGCTGTAGGCGCTGCGGCGCCGGGCCCGGGCGCGATCGAGGATCGGGGGGTTCCAGAACACCACCCGCCGCGGGCCGGCCGGCGATCCATCGTCGTCGATGACCTGCGCGGGCGCCCCGAGGAGCGTCCGGCCGAACTCTTCGGGGTTGCCGATTGTCGCCGAGGTGCAGATGAAGATCGGATCGGCGCCGTGCCGGCGGCAGAGGCGGCGCAGGCGGCGGATGATGTTCGCCACGTGGCTGCCGAAAACGCCGCGGTAGATGTGCGCGTCGTCGATGACCACGAACCGCAATCGCGCGAACAACCGCGCCCAGCGCGCGTGCTGGGGCAGGATGCCGACGTGCAGCATGTCCGGATTGGTGAGGATGATCTGCGCCTCCGCGCGCAGCCGGCGGCGCGCCGCCGGCGGGGTGTCGCCGTCGTAGGTGCCCACCCGCACGCCGAGGTCGAACTCGGCAAGCGCGTCAGCCTGATCCTGGGCCAGCGCCTTGGTCGGGAAGAGGTACAGCGCGCAGGCGGATGGTTCGGCGAGCAGCGCCTCCAGCACCGGTAGGTTGTAGCACAGCGTCTTGCCGCTCGCCGTGGTCGTCACCACCACGACGTGCCTCCCCGCCCGCGCCGCGGCCACGGCCTCAGCCTGGTGGGTGTAGAGGCGGGTGATGCCCTGGCCGGCGAGCGCGGCGCGCAGCGGCTCGGGCAGCGGCGGCGTGAGCGCGGCATAACGCGCCCGGCGGGGCGGCAGGTAGCGCTCGTGCACGATCTGTCCCTGGTAGTCAGGGCGGGCGACGAGTTCGTCGAGGAAAGCCCGGGCGTCCATGGCGGCCTGTGCAGTAGCTTAGCAGGCCGCGCTCGCCTTGACTGCCGGGAACGCGGTTGGGTATCGTAGGGATGCCAGCGGAAGTGGCGGAACTGGCAGACGCGCAGGCCTCAGGAGCCTGTGGGGGAAACCCCGTGGGAGTTCAAATCTCCCCTTCCGCACCACCGCTGTGCACCGCGAGGGCCCCGGCGTCCGCCGGGGCCCTCGAGTCTATCTCCTGCCGCGCACGGCTGCGGTGTCAGCGGAACTGGAACGTCAGCCGGTGCTCCTGGCCGTCCGACGTTCCGACGATCAGCTCGCGGCACGTCCCGGCCCAGGTGCGCTCGGTCTTCCAGTTGAACAGGTACTGCCCGCTCGATGCGTCGTAGCGCAGCCCCGAGTTGCCAGCCGCGCTGGCCGTCGCCCGGCCGGCGCGGAGCCCCGCGGTGGCCCCCGTCGGGCAGGCCGCGCTGTCGATCGTGAAGCTGCCGTCGGCAACGGGATT
>DATLZI010000007.1:0-2316 GCA_035574075.1 bacterium
GCCCTTCGCGCCGGGCCAGCGCTTCCCAGTCGGGACCGTCGAGGACGATCTCCACCGCCCGGTAGCGCGCTTCCAGCCGCCAGCGCACCGCCAGTACGGCCAGCGCGGCGAGCACGCCGAGGATGATGAGCAGCCGCAACGGCCGGCGGCGGTCGCTCACGGCGCCGGTTCTCCCGTGATCACGGCGCGCCCGCGGTGCACGGTGACCCCGGTGAACCGCACCGGCACCGGCTGGCGCGGGGGCAACAGCAGGGGGTTCACCGCGGTCATCAGGACGTTGCCGAGGTGGGAGGGGATGGCCACGCCACTGATCTGCAGCTCCCGGACGCGCAGGACCAGCGCCCCCCGCTCGATGGCCAGCTGCGCGGTCACCTCGATCGGGAACAGCGCGTTCAGCGCATGCACCGATCCGCTGATCCGCACCAGCCCGCCATCCAGCCGCACGTCGGGACGCTGGATGTCCCGGGCGCCGGCCAGGTAGCGCTCGACGTCCGTCTCGTCCACGACGACGACGATCCGCCCCCCGCTCAGGCCGCGGATCTCAAGCCGGCCAGCCAGCGCCTCGCGCACGTCGAGCCGCACGTCGCGCAGGACACCGCGCAGTTCGCGCGCGGTGGCGCCGGCCACGGCGACCCGCCGCACTGTGAACTGCAGCCGCCAGATACGGCCGCGGGCGACGTCCCAGGGCGCGGCGACGACGCGCACGGACGCGCGGGCCTGGGTCTCCCGGCGCAACCCGCTGCTGAGCTGCCAGGAGAGCAACACCGCGGGAGCGATCACGACCAGCAGGATGGCGGCCAGCAGCGCGGCGAGGCGCGACACGCCTTCCCTACTTCGCGCGCCCCGGAGCAGTCCCTCCGGCGGAGACCCCGGCCCGCAGCGCGGCATCGATGAAGCGGTCGAGCTCGCCATCCAGGACGGAGGCCGCGTCGCCCGTCTCCACCCCGGTGCGGTGGTCCTTCACCAGCGTGTACGGATGCAGGACGTAGGAGCGGATCTGGTTCCCCCAGGCCGCCTCCTTGAACTCGCCGCGCAGCTCGGCGAGGCGTTGGGCATGCTGCTCCTGCTGCGCCTCGGCCAGCTTGGCGCGCAGCAGGCGCAGCGCGGTGAGCTTGTTGGCGTGCTGCGACCGCTCGTTCTGGCACTGCACGACGATGCCCGTCGGCAGGTGCGTGATGCGCACGGCGGTCTCCACCTTGTTCACGTTCTGGCCGCCCGCGCCGCCGGCCCGGTAGGTGTCGATCTTCAGCTCCTCCTCGCGGATCGTCACCTCGATGTCCTCCACCTCCGGGATGACGTCCACCAGGGCGAAGGAGGTGTGCCGGCGGTGCGCCGCGTCGAACGGCGACAACCGCACCAGGCGGTGCACGCCGCGCTCCGCCTTCAGGTAGCCGTAGGCGTAGGGCCCCGCTACGATCACCGTCGCGCTCTTCAGCCCGGCCTCTTCGCCCGGCGAGAGATCGACGACCTCGGTCGTGTATCCGCGCCGCTCCGCCCAGCGCAGGTACATCCGCAGCAGCATCTGCGCCCAGTCCTGGGAGTCGGTGCCGCCGGCCCCGGCGTGCACGGCGAGGATGGCGTTGCTGCCGTCGTGCTCGCCCCCCAGCAGGGTGACGAGCTCGAGCTGCCGCAGGCGCTCGCGGACGGTCTGCGCCTCCGCGGCCAGCTCTGCCACGCCGATCCCGGGATCCTCCGCGGCCAGACGGATCAGCTCGGCGAGGTCGTCCACCTGCCGGGCCAGCCCGTTGTAGGTGTCCAGCTGCGCGCGGAGGGCGCGCAGCTCCTGGCCGACCCGGCGCGAGCGCTCGGGATCGCCCCACAGTTCCGGCCGCTGCATCTCCGCCTCGAGGGCGGCGAGGCGCGCCTGCTTGGCCGGCAGGTCAAAGATGCCTCCCAATGTCCTGCAGGCGGGCGCGGTCCTGCTCGATCTGAGTGCGGAGTTCGTCGATCGTCGTCACGCTCTCCATCATACCAGAGAGCGCGGCCGCGTCAGCGCACCGCGCCGAGGATCGAGAAGATCGCGGCGCCGGCGGCGTGCGGGAGGACGAGGCCGAGGGCGTTCCCGGTGCGCGCGCGGATCGCGCCGAAGGCCGCGCCGCTGACCATCGTCCAGACCAGGGCCTCGGCGCCCAGGCCGCGCTGGAGGAGCATCCCGGCGGCGGTGGTGATCGTCACCGCCGCCGTCGGCCCCAGCCACTCGGCCAGCGGCGTGAACGCCACGCCGCGCAGCCATCCCTCCACGGCCAGGGCGACGACGAGGAGCCGCACGCCGCCGGCCGCCCAGCCGCCCGGCGGCGCGGTGAGCTCGGCGGGCAG
>DATLZI010000008.1:0-3297 GCA_035574075.1 bacterium
GGACGCCCGCCGCGCCGGAACACCGCTCTCCCTCGGCCTGCTGGGGAACGCCGCCGAGGTGTTCCCCGAGCTGGTTCGCCGCGGCGTGCGGTTCGACGTCGTGACCGACCAGACCTCGGCGCACGACCCGCTGGGCGGCTACGTGCCCGCCGGCGTGACCGTGGAGGAGGCGCCGCAGCGGCGGCGGGATGACCCTGGTGGCTACGTGCGCCGCGCCCGCGAGTCCATCGCCCGCCACTGCGCGGCGATGGTGGCGATGGCGCGCGGGGGGAGCGTCGTCTTCGACTACGGGAACAACCTGCGCGGGCAGGCGAAGGAGGCGGGGTTCGCCGACGCTTTCGCCTACCCGGGGTTCGTGCCGGCCTACATCCGCCCGCTGTTCTGCGAGGGGAAGGGGCCCTTCCGGTGGGTGGCGCTCTCGGGAGATCCCGACGACATCCGCCGCACCGACCAGGCCGTGCTCGAGCTGTTCCCGGACAACGCGTCGCTGGCGCGCTGGATCCGTCTGGCCGGGCAGCGCGTGCCCTTCCAGGGTCTGCCGGCGCGCATCTGCTGGCTCGGCTACGGGGAGCGCGCGCGGGCCGGGCTGGCCTTCAACGACCTCGTGCGCTCCGGGGCGGTGCGCGCCCCGATTGTCATCGGCCGCGACCACCTGGACAGCGGCTCGGTGGCCTCGCCCTTCCGGGAGACGGAGGGGATGCGGGACGGTTCGGACGCCATCGCCGACTGGCCCATCCTCAACGCTCTGGTCAACGCCAGCGCCGGCGCGACGTGGGTCGCGGTGCACCACGGCGGCGGCGTCGGCATCGGCTACTCCCTCCACGCCGGGCAGGTGGTCCTCGCCGACGGCACCGAGCTGGGGGCCCAGAAGCTGGAGCGCGTCCTCACCGTCGACCCGGGCACGGGGATCATGCGCCACGCCGACGCCGGTTATCCGGAGGCCCTGGCCGCGGTCCGCCGCCACGGCCTGGACCTGCCGATGCTGGAGGCCTAATGTCCCCCCCGGCGCCGCCGCGAACAGGAAACCGCCTCCGGCGTCGAACATCTTCTGATCGGCCCGGTATGCATCCGGTGGGAGGCCTGGTGTGTTCGCGCTGAACTTCTACTCGTCCGTGTTCGCCGAGCAGCTGCGGGACGGCCGCAAGACGGCCACGATCCGGCTCGGCGACAAGCGGGACAAATACCAGGAAGGCCAGATCGTCTGGCTCACCGTGGGCCAGCGCTTCGGCACGCGCAAGAAGATCGCCTCCGCGGTGGTGGACCGCATCGAGGTCAAGCCGCTGCACGCGGTGACCCCGCGCGAGATCCAACGGGACAACCCGGCGCTGCGCAGCCACGATGAGCTCACAGACTTCCTGGCCAAGATCTACGGCCGGAAGGTGTCCGCCGACGACATCGTCACCGTGATCCACTTCTCACGCATCGACGAGTTCCCCACGGTCTAGCCCGTGCTGCGCGTCGGCGTCATCGGCACCGGCTTTGGCGTGCAGGTGCAGATCCCCGCGTTCCAGAGCGTGCCCCGGGCGCGGGTCGTCGCCGTGGCCAGCCGGACGCCCGGAAAGGCCGCGCAGGTCGCATCGCGCTTCGGCATCCCGCAGGCCTTCGACCGCTGGGAGGCGCTGATCGAGGCGGACCTCGACCTGGTGAGCATCACCCCCCAGCCGCTGTGGCACCGACCGATGTCCTCGCTGGCCGTGGCGCACCGCCGCCACGTGCTCTGCGAGAAGCCGATGGCGGTCAACGCCGGGGAGGCGGCGCAGATGCTGGCCGAGGCCGAGGCTGCCGGCGTCGTCCACGTCATCGATCACGAGCTGCGCTTCAACCCCAACCGGCGACGGATCAAGCGCCTGATCGAGGACGGGTTCATCGGACGTCCGCGCCACGCCCTGATCACCGTGGTCAGCGACGTGCGGGCGGATCCGGCCGGCCCCTGGACGTGGTGGTCGGACGCCGCGCAGGGCGGCGGGGTGTTGGGCGCGCAGGGTTCGCACCAGATCGACCTGCTGCGCTACTGGCTGGGCGACGTCACCGCCGTGGGCGGCGCCGCGGAGACGTTCATCGGGGAGCGCCCCGACGGCGGCGGCCTGCGGCCCGTGACCGCCGAGGACTTCGCCGTCGTCTCCCTGCGGTTCGCCGGCGGCGCGGTGGGCACGGTGCTGCTGAGCGTTGTCGCCGCCACTTCCCGGGGCCCGCGCATCGAGGTGTGGGGGGACGAAGGCTCCCTGCTCCTGGACGACGAGCGGCTGTGGGGGGCGCGGCGGAGCGGCGCGTGGCGGGAGCTCACCGAACCCGAGACGCTGCCGGTGCCGCCCGGGATGGACTACGCGCCGCTGTGGGGCCTCTCCTTCGTGCGCCTCGCGCAACACCTCACCGAGGTGCTCCTGGACGGCGCGCCTCTGGCCCCCGCCGCGACCTACCGCGACGGGCTGGCCACGCAGCGCGTCCTCGACGCCGTGCGCACAGCGGGCGCGAGCTGGCAGGCGCTGTGAGCGAACGGCCCGCTCAGGATCCGGCGAAGGCCAGCTCGGCCACCTCGACCAGCGGCGCGCCGTAGGCGGATGAGCCGGCGAACTGCCAGCGCAGATCGGCGCCCAGCGCCGTGACCGCGGTGAGCAGGGTGAGGAAGTTCCCGGCCACGGCGAAGTTCTCCACCGGGTAGGCGACGGCGCCGTCTTCCACCCACAGCCCCAGGGCCTGCACCGAGAAATCGCCTGTGATCGGATTGGTCCCGGCGTGCAGCCCCATCAGGTCGGTGATCACCACGCCCGTGCGGACGGTGACACCCGCCCCCGGCGCCAGGTAGAGGTTGCTGGGCGCCACGGCGAGGATGCCCCGGTAGCTCCGCCAGGCGTGGCCGCTGTTCCCGAGCCCCAGCGCCCGGGCGGTTTCGGCGTTCGTCAGGAAGGCGCGGAGCACGCCATCCTCGACCAGCACCGTGCGGCGGGTCGGCGTCCCCTCGGCGTCGATCGGGCGCGCGGCCAGTCCCTGCGGCAGGAGCGGATCGTCGATCAGCGTCACCAGGGCCGACGCGATGGGCTGGTCCAGCCGGCCGGCCAGCGGGCTCTTGCGTTCGACCACCTGCTTGCCGCTCCACAGCGGGGCGAAGGCGGCGAGCAACGCGGCGGCCGCTTTCGGTTCCCAGTACGCGCGGTAGCGGCCGGTGCGCAGGGGCCGGGCGCCGAGCAGCCGGCCGGTGCGCTCGGTGAACTCGAGGGCGGTGCGGCCCGGCTCCAGCATCCCCACGCCTGCCGCCCACTCGTCGTCGAACCCCTGCTTGCGGCTCGTCCCGTCCGCCAG
>DATLZI010000009.1:0-5161 GCA_035574075.1 bacterium
CCACCGCGCCGATGAAGATGGCCAGCCCGCCCATGCGCGGGATCGGCGAGGTGTGGATGTGCCGGCCGCCGGGCGGGACCACCGCGCCGAGGCGGCGGGCGATCCACTGCATCTCGTGGGTCAGGGCGTAGGTCGCGACCAGGGCGACCAGACCGGCAATGACGTACGGCGGCAGGCTCATCGCGTCACTCTAGGCGTACCCGGCGCGGGCCGGGCGCAAACCGCGCCCTCAGCGATCGAACAGCTCGCTCACGGAGGTGTCCTGATGGATGCGCCGGATCGCCTCCGCCAGCAGCGGGGCGACCGAGAGCACCGTCACCTTGCCGATCAGCTTCTCCGGCGGCAGCGGGATGGTGTTTGTCACGACCAGCTCGGTGATCCGGCTGTTCGCCAGACGCTGCACCGCCGGCCCGGAGAGGATGGCGTGCGTGGCGCAAGCGTAGACCTCCGCCACGCCCCGCCGCAGCAGGGCCTGCGCGCCCATGGTCAGCGTGCCGGCGGTGTCGATGATGTCGTCCACGATGATCGCCGTGCGCCGGTACACCTTGCCGATGACGTGCACGATCTCCTTGACCTGATTGGGCTTGTCGCGGCGCTTGTCGATGATCGCGATCGGCGCGCCGAGATGCTTGGCGAACTCCCGCGCCCGCGGCACGCCGCCGACGTCGGGGGAGACGACGACGACGTTCTGCAGCCCCTTGCGCGCGAAGTAGTCGGCGAGGATCATCCGGCTGGGCAGGTGGTCCAGCGGGATATCGAAGAACCCCCAGAGCTGCCCGGCGTGCAGGTCCACGGCGAGGATGCGGTGGCAGCCCGCCGCGGTGAGCAGGTTGGCGACGAGCTTGGCGGAGATCGGTTCGCGCGGCCGCATCTTGCGGTCCTGGCGGGCGTAGCCGAAATAGGGCAGCACGGCGGTGATGCGAGCCGCGGAGGCGCGCCGCAGGGCGTCGACGATCACCAGGAGCTCGAGCAGGTTCTCGTTCACCGGCGGGCAGGTGGGCTGGATGACGAAGACGTCAGCCCCCCGCACGCTCTCTTCGATGCGCACGCCGGTCTCGCCGTCGGCGTAGCGGAAGATGCTCAGCTCAGCCAGCGGCACCGCGAGCGCGTCAGCGATCTCCCGGGCCAGCGCGGGGTTGCCGCTGCCGCTGAAGAGTTTCAGCCGGGCCTGCGAGTCGCGCAGCCTGAGCGGCGCGGCCTCAACGCGCAACGTCTGCTGAGACATGCTTGATCACCCTCGCCGGGACGCCCACGGCGACGCCGCCCGGCGGTACGTCCTTCTTCACCACCGCGCCCGCACCCGTCACCGCGCCGCGGCCGATCCGCACCGGCGCGATGAGCATCGTGTCGCTGCCGATGAAGGCCTCGTCCTCGATCACGGTGCGGTGCTTGCGCCGGCCGTCGAAGTTGCAGGTCACCGTCCCGGCGCCGATGTTCACGCGCACGCCGAGATGCGCGTCTCCAATGTAGCTCATGTGGTGCACTTTCGTGTAGTCGCCGATCGTCGCGTTCTTGATCTCGGCGAAGTTGCCCACCTCGACGAACCGGCCCAGTCGGCTGGTCGGTCGCAGGCGGCTGTACGGGCCGATCCGGCTGCCGTCGCCGATCTCGCTCCCGGCCACCGTCGAGACCTCGACCGTGACGCGGTCGCCGAGCGTGGCGTCGAGCAGGCGGGCCTGCGGTCCGATGACGCACTGCCGGCCGACGGTGGTCTGTCCTTCGAGGTAGCTCTGCGGATGGATGACCGTGTCCTGCCCCACGCGCACGCCGGCGTGCACGTAGGTGCTGGCCGGATCGACGATCGTCACCCCGGCGTCCATCAGGGCGTCGAGCAGCCGGCGGCGCATCACCGCCTCGCAGGCGGCCAGCTCCCGCCGGGAGTTGACCCCCATCGCCTCCTCCGCCGGGGCGAGCAGGGCGCTGACGCGCTGCCCGTCCCGCAGCAGCCAGGCGATGGTATCCGTCAGGTAGTACTCGCCCTGCGCGTTGGCCGGTGACAGCGCGGCGAGCGCCGCGGCCAGCGCCCGGCGCTCGAAGACGTAGGTGCCCGCGTTGATCTCCCGCAGCCGGGCCTCCTCCGGCGAGGCGTCGGCCTCCTCGACGATCCGCTGCACCGCGCCGTCGGGACCGCGCACGACGCGGCCGTACCCCGTCGGATCATCGAGAGCGGCGGTGAGCATCGTCGCGGCGGCCCGCGTCGTGCGGTGCACCTCGAGCAGCGCCCGGATCGTCTCAGCCCGCAGCAAGGGGGTGTCACCATAGGCGATGAGCACGGGTTCGTCGCCCTCGCCCAGGTGCGGCCACGCCTGCTGCACGGCGTGCCCGGTGCCCCGGGGCTCGCCCTGGTCCACGCAGACGCCGCGATCGCCCACCACCCCGCGCACCGCCTCGGCGCCGTACCCGACAACGACCAGCGGGGGCGCGGCCACCGCGCCGGCGAGGGCGTCGAGGACGTAGAGGACGAGCGGCCGGCCGCAGAGGCGGTGCAGGACCTTGGGGAGGTCGGACTGCATCCGCTTCCCCTTCCCCGCGGCCAGGACCACCGCGCGTATCCGCTCCATCGCCACCTCCGGCTCCGGCTGAAGGGTGAATTCGAGTCCCCTTCCCCCTCCCCTCCCCTCGGCAGGGCTCCGACCGGGAGGGAGACGAAGGAACCAGCCATGCACGACATCGTCGTCCGCAACGCCCGCATCGTCGATGGCGGCGGCGGTCCCGCCGTCGACGGCGATGTGGCCATCGACGGTGACCGGATCGCCGCCGTCGCCCCCCGCATCCCCGCCTCCGGGCATCTGGAGATCGACGCCCGGGGGATGGCGGCCGCCCCCGGATTCATCAACATCCTCAGCTGGGCGAACGTCTCGCTGCTCGTGGACGGCCGCTCGCAGAGCGACATCCGCCAGGGAGTGACGCTGGAGGTCCTGGGGGAGGGCCTCTCGATGGGTCCGCTGACGCCGGCGATGCAGGAGGAGATGAGCCGCCGCCAGGGGGACCTGCGCTACCCCGTGACCTGGCGCAGTCTGGGAGAGTACCTCGATCACCTCGCTGCCCGCGGGGTCTCCTGCAACGTGGCCTCCTTCGTGGGCGCGACGACGGTGCGCATCCATGAGCTCGGCTACGTCGACCGGCGGCCCTCGCCGGCGGAGATGGACCGCATGCGGCGTCTGGTGCGCGCGGCGATGGCCGAGGGCGCGATGGGCCTCTCCTCCGCGCTGATCTATCCGCCGGCGACTTACGCCGACACCGCGGAGCTGATCGCCCTCGCCGAAGTGGCGGCTGAGGCGGGCGGATTGTACATCTCGCACATCCGCAACGAGGAGGCGGAGGTCGAGAGCGCGCTCGATGAGTTCTTGCGCATCGTGCGCGCGGCGGGGGCGCGCGGCGAGATCTACCACCTCAAGGTCTCGGGGCGGGCGAACTGGCATCGCCAGTTCGGGGTGCTGGAACGGATCGAGGCGGCGCGACGCGCCGGCCTGCCCGTGACGGCCGACGTCTATCCCTACACCGCCTCCTCCACCGGTCTGGACACGGCGATCAGGCCCTGGGCGCACGAGGGGGGTGAAGCCGCGCTTCTGGCTCGGCTGCACGATCCGGCGTCCCGGGAGCGCATCCGCCGGGAGATGACGGTCTTCGCCGAGCCGGAAGAGATCATCGTCGTGGGGTTCAAGGCGGAAGCGCTCAAACCGCTCACCGGCCTGACGCTGGCCGAGATCGCCGCGCGGCGCGGCGCGACCTGGCAGGACACCGTGATGGACCTCCTCCTGGAGAACGACGGCGACGTGGGGGCGGTCTTCTTCACGATGTCCGAGGACAACGTGCGGGCGATCATCGCCCGGCCCTGGGTCAGCTTCTGCTCGGACGCCGGCTCCTACGCCGCGGAAGGCGTCTTCCTGCGCGTCGGCACGCACCCGCGGGCCTACGGCGCGTTCGCCCGGGTGCTCGGCCGGTACGTACGGGAGGAGGGCGTGCTCACGCTGGAGGAAGCCGTTCGCCGCCTGGCCGCGCTGCCCGCGGAGGTGCTGCGGCTGCGCGACCGCGGCCGCCTGGCGCCCGGCTCCTTCGCCGATGTCGTCGTCTTCGATCCCGCGACGATCGCCGACCGGGCCACCTATCAGCAGCCGCACCAGTACGCCACCGGCGTGGCCCACGTCCTGGTCAACGGCGTGCCGGTGATCCGCGACGGCCGGCACACCGGCGCCACGCCGGGGCGCGTCGTGCGGGGACCGGGCGCGCGCCCCTTCTGACTCCACCTGGCGGTTCCGCGGCCGGGATGGACGGAGGAAGGTGGCTGCGGGGCCGGGCTTCGATCCCGGATACCCAGCTCCAAAGGCTGGTGGCTTCCCAATTAGCCGACCCCGCAGTGCGTCGGCACGACCAATGTTATCGTAGCACAGCCTGCGGGGCGCCCCCGGCTACACGACGGCGACCGCTTCGATCTCCACCAGGGCGTCGCGGGGCAGCTTGGCCACCTGGACCGTGCTGCGCGCCGGGGGCAGTTCCTTGAAGTAGGCGCCGTACTCCTCGTTCATCGGGCCGAAGTCGTTCATGTCGCGCAGGAAAACGGTGCACTTCACGACGCGATCCAGCGAGGAGCCGGCCGCCTCCAGCACGGCCCGGATGTTGTCCAGCGCGCGGCGGGTCTGGGTCTTGATGTCCTGGCCGACCATCTGTCCGGTGCGTGGATCAAGGCCGACCTGGCCGGAGACGAAGACCAGGCCGTTCGCCTTCACCGCCTGCGAGTAAGGGCCGATCGGATTGGGAGCGCCTTCGGACTTCACGATCTCGCGCCGCACAGGGTGTCCCTCCCGAGGAAGTGGGTGCCGCTTTGGCTCTTCGCTGCCCGCGCCGCGCCACTCCTGCGCCGGGAGCCGCCCGGTCACCGCGGCGCTCAACGCCGCGAGGCGGCGCAGATCGCCCTCCCCGAGGAGCCCGGCCCGCCGCGCGAAGCGGAGGTAGTATCCCAGCTCGCCGAGGGCGGTCGCCGCCGCCCGCAGCTCGCGCCGCGCGGCCCGGCCTCCCAGGCGCCCCTCCTCGGAGAGCAGCGCGCCCACGGTGAGCGCCGCCGACCGCATGCGCTGGGCCAGCCCCGGGTCGCTCTGCATGAACTTCCAGGTGGCGCGGTAGACATGGTGGGCCAGGTCGTCGGCGTGCGCTTGGGCGAGAG
>DATLZI010000010.1:0-9240 GCA_035574075.1 bacterium
GCTCGTCGAGCGCCTGGGCCGCCGGGTGCGGATGGTGGAGGATTCCCCGACGAACATCAAGATCACCGTGCCGGACGATCTGGTCCTGGCGGAGACCCTGCTCGGCGGGGGCGCCGCGGCGACCACCCGCACCGGCATGGGCATCGACGTCCACCGCCTCGTTCCCGGCCGGCCGCTCCGTCTGGGCGGCGTGGAGATTCCCCATCCCCTGGGGCTGGCCGGCCACTCCGACGCCGACGTCCTCCTCCACGCGGTGATGGACGCCCTGTTGGGGGCCGCCGGTCTGGGTGATCTCGGGACGCACTTTCCATCGGAGGATCCCGCCTGGCGCGGCGCGGACAGCCTGGACCTGCTGCGCCGGGTCGGGGAGCTGCTGGCCGGCGCCGGCTGGTCGGTCGTGCACGTCGACGCCGTCGTCCTGGCCGAGGCCCCCCTGCTCGCTCCCCACACGCCGCGGATGCGGGAGGCGATCGCCGGCGTCCTGGGGCTCGCTGCGGAGGCGGTGAGCCTCAAGGCGACGACCGCCGAGGGGCTGGGAGCGGTGGGGCGGGGCGAGGGGATTACCGCCTATGCGCTGGCCACCATCGCGCGGCACCCCTGAACCGCTCGGGCAGCTCCTCTTCCTGGAGCGCGCCGCCCTGGCGGAGCCGGTGGCGGTGGAGGTTGACCGGCCGGGGGCGCTGCACCCGCGGGTCACCGGTTTCTGGCGCGGGGGAGTCTTTCACCGGGTGATCAAGATCGTCGAGACACGGTACGAGTATGGCGAGATGCACATCCGCGCCGTGACAGAGGACGGCGCCGTGGACCTTTGCCGCCGGCAGGTGCGGGACCCGCGCACCCTCCGGCCGGCTACGGTCTGGGAGCTGTGCGCGGAACTGGACACGCTCGACATCTCCCGTCCCATCTAACCATGGCCCTGCGCCTGCACAACACCCTGACCAAGCGTGTCGAGCCCTTCGTGCCGCGGGAACCGGGCCGCGTGGCGCTCTACGTCTGCGGCCCGACCGTCTACGACACCGCGCACATCGGCCACATGCGGGCGGCGGTGGTCTTCGACGTGCTGCGGCGCTACCTCGAAGCGCGGGGCTTCGAGGTCCGCCACGTTCAGAACATCACGGACGTGGAGGACAAGATCATCGCCCGGGCGCAGGCCGAGGGGGTCAGCCCGGAGGAGATCACCCGGCGCTACAGCGCGGAGTACCACCAGGCCCTCGCCGCCCTGGGCGTGCTGCCGCCGCAGATCGAGCCCCGCGCCACCGACCACATCCCCGAGATGATCGAGATGATCCGCGGGCTCATCGAGCGCGGCTATGCCTACTACGCCGGGGGCGACGTCTACTTCGACGTGACGAAGCGGCCGGACTACGGCAAGCTCTCCGGCCGGGTGCTGGAGGAACTGCGCGCGGGAGCGCGGGTCGAGCCGGGCGAGTTCAAGCGGCACCCCGCGGATTTCGCGCTCTGGAAGCGTGCCAAACCCGGCGAGCCCAGCTGGGACAGCCCCTGGGGGCGGGGCCGGCCCGGCTGGCACATCGAGTGCTCGGCGATGTCGCTGAAGTACCTGGGCATGGGGTTCGACATCCACGGCGGCGGCGACGACCTGATCTTCCCGCACCACGAGAACGAGATCGCCCAGGCCGAGGCCTACGCCGGGACCGCGCCGTTCGCGCGCTACTGGCTGCACAACGCGATGGTCATGGTGCGCGGCGAGAAGATGAGCAAGTCGCTGCACAACTACTTCACCGTGGCAGAGGCCCTGACGCGCTACCCGCCCGAGGTCATCCGCTTCGCCCTGGTCGCCGTCCACTATCGCAAGCCGATCGATTTCGACCTGGCGCGCTTCGACGATGCGGCGAAGGCGATCGAGCGCGTGCGCACCGCCCTCAGCGCGGCGCAGACGGTGCGCGCCGGGGCGTCGGCCGCCCGCGGGGGCGCGCCGTCCGATAGCCTCCGCGCGGCCGCGGCGGAGGGCACGGCCCGCTTCGAGGCGGCGATGGACGACGACCTCAACACCGCCGGCGCCATCGGCGCGCTGTTCGACCTCGTCACGGCGATCAACCGCGAGACGGACGCCGTGCTCAAGGGCGCGACCGCGCCGGAGGCGTTGCGCCCGGGCCTGGACGAGGCGGTGGAGGCGTTGCAGCGCATGTTGCAGATCCTGGGGCTGGCGCTCAGCGCGGCGCGCGCCGACGACCGCGTGATCGGCCGCGTGCGCGAGGTTGTCGCCGCGCTGCGCCGCGAAGCCGCCCACCTCTTTCCGTCCGAACCCGGGCCCACCCTCGACGAGCTGATGCGCTACGTCCTGGAGGGGCGGCAGCGCGCGCGCGCCCAGCGCGACTTCGCCACCGCCGACCTGATCCGCGCCCGTCTGGCCGAAGCCGGGGTGCAGGTGGAAGACCTGCCCACGGGGTCGCGCTGGCGGATCGTGGGCACGGACGGCGCGCGCGCCTAGCCGATGGCAGCACCGGCGGGAGGCGACGTCATCCCGGGGCGCCGCGCGGTGCTCGAGGCGCTGCGCGCCGGCCGGCCGATCCGCAAGATCCTCATCGCCCGCACGGCCCATGGCCGGGTCATGCACGACCTGACCGCGGAGGCGCGCCGGCGCGGCGCCGTCGTGCAGTACGTCCACCCCCGCGCCCTGGACGAGCTCAGCGCCATGCCTCACCAGGGCGTGGTGGCGCTGACCGCGGTGCACCGCGGTGTGGCCCTCGCGGACATCCTCGCCGCCGCCGCATCGCGCGGGGAACCGCCGCTCGTCCTCGTCCTCGACGGCGTGGAGGATCCGCGCAACCTCGGGGCGCTGATCCGCACCGCGGATGCCGCCGGGGCGCACGGCGTCGTCATCCCCGGCCGGCGCGCCGCGGGTCTGTCGCCCGCCGTGGCGCGCGCCTCCGCGGGGGCGGTGGCGCACGTGCCGGTCGCGGTGGTGGGCAACCTCGTGCAGGCCATCGAGGAGCTGAAAGCATCGGGGGTGTGGGTGGCCGGCGCCGATCCGCAGGACGGCGAGCTCTACACCACGGCGCGCCTGAGCCCGCCGCTGGCGCTGGTGATGGGCGGCGAGGGCCGCGGGCTGGGGCGCCTGGTGAAAGAGCACTGCGACCTGCTCGTGCGCCTGCCCATGCGGGGGAAGGTGGCCTCGCTGAACGTCGCCGTGGCCGCGGGCGTGCTGCTGTTCGAGGCGGTCCGCCAGATGGAACAGCGGAGGTGAGGTCGGCGCGCATCGGTTGGCGCACAATCTGCTTGACGCCCTATATCGCCGTTCGTATAATTACGCCGAACCTTCGTCGCGGAGGCGTCAATGGCCCTAGCCCGTCGTGAAGCTCCGTCGTACTCCGAGATGCTCGACGAAGAACTGGTTGCCAGCGCGAAGGCCGGTGACGATCACGCCAGCGAGTTCCTCATCAACAAATACCGCAACTTCGTCCGGGTCAAGGCCAAGGCCTACTTCCTGATCGGGGCCGATCGCGAAGACATCATCCAGGAGGGGATGATCGGCCTCTACAAGGCGATCCGCGACTTCCGCGCCGACAAGCTCAGCTCGTTCCGTGCCTTCGCCGAGCTGTGCATCACCCGGCAGATCATCACCGCGATCAAGACGGCGACGCGGCAGAAGCACATCCCCTTGAACTCCTACATCTCCCTGAACAAGCCGATCTACGACGAGGATTCGGACCGCACGCTGCTGGACGTGATCAGCAGCATCAAGGTCAGCGATCCCGAGGAGCTCGTCATCAACCAGGAAGCCTCGGCGACGATGCGCGAGCGCATCCGTAAGAACCTCAGCGAGCTGGAGTGCCGCGTGCTGACCGCCTACCTGGAGGGGAAGTCCTACCAGGAGATGGCCAACGAGCTGAACCGCCACGTGAAGTCGATCGACAACGCCCTGCAGCGCGTGAAGCGCAAGCTCGAGCGCAACCTGGAAGGCGAAGACGACTGACCGATCTGGCCGATGGCGCCCCGCCGGGGATGAGGGTCACCTCATCCCCGGATGCTTTGCGGAGTCCGACGATGTTGCGCGTTCAATGCCCGACCTGCCGCCGCCTCTTCCTGCAGCTCGCCTCCGCCGAGGAGGCCAGCGTGGTCTGTCCCTACTGCGCCACGGTCTTCCGCCCTCGCGAGGAGGAGCTGGTCGATCCCGACGATGACTGAAGCCGCCGTCCCCTCCGGGCGGACGGTGCTGGCCCGGCAGCGCACTCCCGCGGGGGAGTGGCAGCTGCAACGCCGCGCCGGGCACTACGAGATCATCTGCAACGGCGTGTTCCTGATGGCCAGCTACAACGGGGAGGCCGAGCGGCGCCTGGCGCGGGACGCCCTGGCCCGGATCGGCGGCCAGCGCGGGCGGCGCGTGCTGGTCGGCGGCCTCGGCATCGGCTATACGCTGCAGGCCGTGCTCGACGACCGGCGAGTCGTGCGCTGCGACGTCGTGGAGATCGAGCCGCTGATCGTGCGGTGGCACCGCCGGTACTTCGCCCCGCTGTGCGGGCGGCCGCTGGACGACCCGCGCGTGCGGCTGATCGTCGGCGATCTGGCGGAGCTGCCGCTGGGGCGCCAGGCCTACGACGCCATCCTCCTCGACACCGACAACGGTCCCGGGTGGCTGGCCCGTGCCGAGAACGCGCGCTTGTACGAAGCTGAGGGGCTGGCCCGCTTGCGTCGCGCCCTGGCCCCCGACGGCCGCCTCGCGGTATGGACGCCCGAGGGGTTACTCTGGCCGCTGGAGGGTGCGGCGGTGGGACGCTAGCCGCCGATCTGGATCATCGCCCGGGCCTGCGGGTAGAGCTGCTCGGCCAGGGCGTGGCCGAAGGGCCGCCGGAACGCTCCGGCGCGGAAGATGGCCTTGATCTCGTCGTACGAGGCTCCGGCGCGCAGGGGGGTGAGGAGGTCCACCTCATCGTCGCGCAGCAGGCACAGCCGGAGGCGACCATCCGCGGTGAGCCGCAGGCGGCCGCACTTCGCGCAGAAGGGGTTGCTCACGGGGCTGATGAAGCCCAGGCGACCGGCGGCCTGCGGCAGCCGGTACGTCCTGGCCGGATCGTCCCCTGAGACATCGATCGGCGTGAGGGGGCCGAGGGCCGTCTCGATCTTCCCCATCGTCTCCTCAGACTTCACGATCCCTGCCTCGGCGAAGTCCCCCACCGTGCTGAACGGCATCATCTCGATGAAGCGGACCTCCCAGGGGCGCGAGAGGGTCAGCGCGGCGAGGGGGACGACATCGTCCTCGTTGAAGCCGCGCACGACCACGGCGTTGAGCTTGATCGGGCGCAGCCCGGCGGCCTCGGCGGCGGCGATGCCGGAGGTGACCTGTTCGACCCGCCCGCCGCGCGTGATCGCCGCGAACTTGGCCGGGTCCAGCGTATCGAGGCTGACGTTCACGCGGCGCAGCCCGCTGGCGGCCAGCGGCGCGGCCAGCCGGTCGAGCAGCAGGCCGTTCGTGGTCAGGGCGATGTCCTCAATGCCGGGGACGGCGGCGATCGCGGCGACCAGCTCCACGAGGCCCGGGCGGACGGTGGGCTCCCCGCCGGTCAGGCGGATTCTGCGCACGCCCAGCTCGGCGGCGACGCGCACCAGGAGCAGCAGCTCGTCGTCGCGCAGCAGCTCGTCCGGCGGCCGGAAGTCGATGCCGGCCGCCGGCATGCAGTAGACGCACCGCAGGTTGCAGCGGTCGGTGAGGGAGATGCGGAGGTCGGTGAGGTCTCGCCCGTACTGATCGCGCATGCGGCCTCCTGCGATGGCCCGATTATAGCACAGGGGGGACGCGCGGAACTCCGCTCCGGTCCCCGCCGACGCGATGCTGGCGGCCCGGGGCGTTTGATGGAGGGAGCGGGATGCGGCACTTCGAGCCCGGCCAGACAGCGCAGTGGACGCGCTCGATCACCGACGAGGCGATCCGGGCCTACGCGGGAATCACCGGCGACGCCAACCCGTTGCATCTCGATGAGGCGTTTGCGGCGCGCAGTCGCTTCGGCGGCCGGATCGCCCACGGCCTCCTGACCGCAGGGACGATCTCGGCGGTGCTGGGGATGCGCCTCCCGGGCCCCGGGGGCATCTACCTCAGCCAGACCCTGCGGTTCCGGCGGCCGGTGCGGCCGGGGGACACCGTCACGGCGCAGGCCGAGGTGCTGTCGTGGCAGCCGGAGCGGCGCCTGCTCACCCTGCGCACGACCTGCCGCAACCAGCGTGGGGAAACGGTCCTCGAGGGGGAGGCGGTCCTCCTCGTGGATGACCCGGCGCCGCAGGGCGAGCAGGATAAAGTTGATGGAGGCTGAATTGAAATCCGCGGGTCGGTGGGGGTTGCGTCCCCGCCGCGGATGGGTAGAATGAGGGGCGGCTCATTATCCTGCCCGGTCCGTTCACGACGCGATTGGACGTGAGGACCGGCGTACGAAGGCGGTGAATCGCTTGCCACGGAGTGCGACTGCTCGAGCTACACGCCGTTCGTCCCGCGGTTCGTCGAACACCCGCTCCCGTCGCTCCCCGCTCGAGCGCTGCGAGCACGGTCTGCTCCGCGCCACCTGCGCGATCTGTCTCCAGATGGAGGAGACCGTGGACCTGACCACGGGACGGCTGGCGCCCGATGAGCGGCCGGCCCGGGTGGCTCCGGACGACGAGGAGGTCGAGGAGGAGGAGTGAGCGCGCCCTCGCCCATCCCTCCGCTGTACCATCAGCCGATGCCCCCCCGGCTGCGGATGAACTGGCTGGCTCTCATCCTGGGCCCGGTCTGGTACTTCGCCGCCGGCCTGTGGGTGCACGCCTCCATCCTGCTGACCATCGCCTTCTTGAGCGGCGGGCTGCTGGCCCCGGTGGTGTGGCTCTACGCCGGCCTGAAGGCCGACGAGGACCTGCTCGAGGCGCGCCTGGCGCGTCGTAGCGTGTACTGAGGGGTTCCGCTTCTCTGGGGAGTGCGGGGGACCGGCTTGGCCGGTCCCCCGGGCATTTCAATCGGGGTGTCCGCCGTCAACGTAGTATAATCGGGGCGCCGGGCCGCCGTAGCTCAATCCGGCAGAGCACCGCACTTGTAATGCGGGGGTTACCGGTTCGATTCCGGTCGGCGGCTCCAGACGTCGTCCGTCCACCCCCGCCCTCGACGCTGGAGTCATCCGGCCGGTCCGCGCACCTGTCCCTCCCAGCGCGCACTGAGCTCCCCGCGCCGTCCGGAGGCAGGGGACCGGTCCCGTCCCTCCGTAAACTCCAAGAACAAGGAATCTGGATGCGCGTGTCCGCTTTGCGCGCCGGAGGTGACAGACGGTGACAGAGCGTCGCACGGCGGTGTACCAGACGCCGGCGGTCACAGCGGCGGTCTTCGACACCACGCGCCTGGCCTGGGTGTGGCTGCCGATCCGCCTGTACGTGGGCTGGGTCTGGCTGACGTCAGGATGGGGGAAGGTCGGCAATCCGGCCTGGACGCAGACCGGCGCGGCGCTGCGCGGGTTCTGGGAGCGGGCGGTGGCCGTGCCCGAACCTCCGGCCCGGCCGGCGATCGCCTTCGACTGGTACCGGGCGTTCATCCAGGCCCTGCTGGACGCGCAGGCGTACACTTGGTTCGCCAAGCTCATCGTCGCCGGCGAGGTGCTGGTGGGGGTGGCGCTGATCCTGGGGGCGTTCACGGGCATCGCGGCGTTCTTCGGCGCCTTCATGAACTGGAACTTCATGATGGCGGGCACGGCGAGCATCAACCCCGTCCTCTTCACCTGCTCGATCCTGCTCATGCTGGCCTGGAAGGTGGCCGGCCACATCGGCCTCGACCGCTACCTGCTGCCCCGCTTGGGCACGCCGTGGCATCGGGGGGAGGCGTTTCGCCCCGATCGGCTCCGGGGGGGAGGCTAGCGGCAGCCCGCTCAGCGCGCGACCGGCGGGGCGTCTGGGCGAGGCGGCGAGGCGCTACGCCGTGAGCGGGATCGGGCGCCCCGGGGGCGGTCGTCGAGGCAGTCGCGGGCGCCCTAGCGCCGGAGGCGGAGCACGTTGAGGGCGTCGGGGAAGACGCCCGTCCACAGCACGACGGCCAGGAAGACCATCGGCACGAGGACGGCGTAGACGAAAGACAGCCGCTCGTAGCGCAGGTGCATGAAGTAGGCGACGATCAGGCCGGCCTTGAGCAGGGCCATCACGATCAGCGCCGTGGCCAGGACGAGCTTGGGCACGTGCAGGAGGACGATGGCCAGCTCGACCAGGGTGATCACGAGCAGCCAGAACCACGTCACCGCGTAGATCCGATACCCGCCGCTGTGCTCGATGTGCGCCACGCCGCGTCCTCCCTCAGATCAGGTACAGCAGGGTGAAGATGAAGACCCACACGAGATCCACGAAGTGCCAGTACAGCCCGGCGATCTCGACGCTCTCCGGCTGGATGCGGCCGCGGCGCCAGCGCAGCAGGGTGATCAGGAGGTAGATCACGCCCACGCTGACGTGCGCGCCGTGGAAGCCTGTGGTGATGAAGAACGTCGCCGTGAACTGCGGGATGCCCCAGGGGTTGGTGAACAGCCGCCCGCCCTCGTGGATGAGGTGGCTCCACTCGATGTACTGGCCGGCCAGGAAGAGCACCCCGCCCAGCGCGGTGAGTAGCAGGAAGCGGGAGACCCGCGCGCCCTCGCCGCGCCGCGCCGCCGCCACGGCGACGGCCATCGTCGCGCTGCTGCAGATCAGGATGAAGGTCATCGCCCCGACGAGGTAGAGGTTGAACACCTCGGCCTGGGCCGGCCAGCGGCCGATCGACAGCCGCATCACCCCGTAGCCGGTGAGCAGGGCGGCGAAGGTCAGAGTGTCCTGCACCAGGAACAACCACATCATCAGCTTCGGCCAGCTCACCCCGAAGGGCGAGCGCCCGCCGCTCCAGTCGCCCGTCGCCGGATGGTCCATCGCGTGTGTCGCCGTCATCGCCTCGCTCCCGATGCCCTAGAGGGCGAAGAGGATCGCCAGCAGGTACAGCCAGAGCACGGTTAAGAAGTGCCAGAACACGGCCGCCGGGTCCGCCGCGGCGGCGGCTCCCTGGCCGGGCCGGCCGGCCACGGAGGCCAGAGCGGCCAGGCCGCCGGCGATGTGCAGGCCGTGCAGGCCGGTGAGGAGGTAGAAGTAGCTGCTGTGCGGGTTGCTGGCCAGGAAGATGCCCATCGCGGCCAGCTGGCGCCAGGCCGTCCACTGCAGCCCCAGGAACGCCAGGCCGAGGATGAGCCCCGCGGCGAACCCGCGCCGCAACCGGCCGATCCGCGCCGGCCCTCCCGTCCGACGCGCCCACTCCACCGCGGCGCT
>DATLZI010000011.1:0-4827 GCA_035574075.1 bacterium
GGTCTGGATCGAGATCGCCGCTCGCAGCGGCGAGCTTGCGCCAGACGAGGCCGCGCGCCTCGACGCGGAGTGTGCGGCGGTCCAGGCCCGGCTGGCGGCGTGGGGCCAACGCCTCGGCGAAGCCGCGCAAGTGGAGGGCGAGCGGGATGGCTGCTGCGGCCACTAACCGCGCGATTGGCAGGCCAGCGGGCGCGGGGCGTCCGGACCGGGCCCCGATCCGCGTGCTCCCGCCGGAGGTCGCGGCGCGCATCGCGGCGGGCGAGGTCGTGGAGCGCCCGGCCTCCGTCGTCCGTGAGCTGGTGGACAACGCCATCGACGCCGGCGCGACTGAGGTGCGGGTGGAGCTGCGCGGCGGAGGGCTGGAGCTGATCCGTGTCGCGGACAATGGGTGCGGCATCCCTCCCGAGGAGGTTGAACTCGCCTTCCGCCGCCACGCGACCAGCAAGCTCCGCTCCGAGGCCGACCTACGCGACCTCGCCTCCCTTGGGTTCCGCGGTGAGGCGCTGCCGAGCATCGCCGCCGTGGCCGAGGTGGTCATGGTGACCCGCGTTGCCGACCGCCCGGGCGGCGTCATGGTGGAGCTCAGGGGCGGGATTCTCCTGCGGCGCGCCGCCGCAGCCCGGCAGCCGGGGACGACCGTCAGCGTCCGCCACCTCTTTCACAACGTGCCCGCACGGCTCAAGTTCCTGCCAGCGGGCCGCACGGAGTCCGCGGTCGTCGGCCAGCTTGTGCGTCGCGTCGCCCTCGCCCACCCAGGGGTCCGCCTCGCGCTCATCCTGGACGGGCACCTCTCCTTCAACTCGACCGGCAGCGGCAGCCTCGAGCAGGCGGTCGCCGACGTCTACGGCGCATCCGTCCTGGAGGTCATGCGTCCCATCCAAGCCACGGGGCCGAGCATCGCCATCCGGGGGCTCCTGGGCGGGCGGACCGCCACCCGCCCCACCCGCAGCCATGTGACCGTCGTGGTCAACGGCCGTCCGGTCGCAAATCCGGCGCTGCTGGCCGCCCTGGAGGACGCCTACCGGCCGTTCCTTCCTCGCGGACGCCATCCGATCGCCGTGATCGCTCTGGAGGTCCCCAGGTCCGAGGTGGATCCAAATGTGCACCCCTCCAAGACCGAGGTGCGGCTCGCGCAGCAGGAGCGTGTGGCCGCGCTTCTGGCTGACGCCGTCCGCGAAGCGCTCCGGTCCCTTCCCAGCCGTCTGGAGACCGCTGCGGACCTGACCGCCATCGGTGAGCAGCCTCGGCTGGGGCTGCGGGCGAGCAGAAGACGCGATCGGTCAGCGCGGGAGAGCCTCCCGCAGCGGAATGGAGTCGACGCCGCCGCGCTCCCGATCTCGCACCTGCAGGTCATTGCCCAGCTGCAGGGAGCGCTGATCCTCGCCCACGGGCCCGGCGGGCTGTATCTGGTGGACCAGCACCGCGCCCACGAGCGGGTGATTTTCGAGCGGCTCCTGGAGCGCGCGGGCGCCCGGCGTGCGGAGGCGCAGTCGCTGCTCGAACCGCTCGTGGTGGAGCTACCCCGCCATCGGGCGGACCGCGTGGACGAACGGCTCCCCGAGCTGGCGGGGCTCGGTTTCGTCGTGGAGCGGTTCGGGGAGCGCCAGTTCCTCGTGCGCGCGTTACCGGCGGCGGCTTCCCTCGACCATGCCGCGGACCTCTCCGGCCTGCTGGACGAGGCCGCGGCCGCAGGCGAGAGCTGGCGCGAGCGCCTGCTGATCTCCGTCGCGTGCCGGTCCGCGGTCCGGCGCAACCAGCCGCTCGCCATGGACCAGATGGAGGCCCTGCTCCGCGACCTGGCGCGGACGATTTCTCCCGCAGCGTGTCCGCACGGAAGCCCGCTGGTCCTGCATATCAGCGAGTCTTTGCTTCACCGCCAGTTCGGCTGGTAACTCCGTGAAGGGTCGGCAGCTCCACACCTGGGACCTTGAGCCAGCGGCGGCGATCGCCCTTCAGCGAGAGCTGCGCACCGCTGTCGTGGTTGAGCCGCTGGCCGAACCGGTCACGCTCGTCGCTGGCTGCGACGTCTCGGCTGATCGTGGATCGAGCACTGGCTATGCAGGCATCGTGGTGCTCCGCCTGCCGGATCTCGCGGTCGTCGATCGCGCCGGCGCGGTCGGGACGCTTCGGTTCCCGTATATTCCGGGCCTCCTCTCCTTCCGCGAGTCACCCCTGCTGCTTGAGGCATGGGAGCGGCTCCAGACTGACCCGGATGCGGTGATGGTCGACGGCCAGGGGGTCGCCCACCCTCGCCGGTTCGGGATCGCCTGCCATTTCGGACTGCTCATCGACCGGCCCACGATCGGCTGCGCGAAGACCGTCCTCGTCGGCACCTACCGGGATCTCGGCCCTGACCCCGGCAGCACCGCGCCGCTCGTGGACCGCGACGAGGTCATCGGTGCGGCGGTGCGGACCCGGCGGGCCACGGCGCCGGTCTTTGTGTCCGTGGGCCACCGTGTCGATCTGGATTCGGCGGTGCGGCTTACCCTCGCGTGCCGCGTCCTGGAGCGGGGGGTCGAGCAGCCGCCGCGCGCTCCCGGGGAGGTCCCGTGCGCGAACGCCCGCTACCGCATCCCCGAGCCGACGCGGCAGGCCCACCTATTTGTGAACGCCATGCGCCGCGGGGCCGCCCAAGATACAGCATTCAGGTGAGAGAGCCGCGTCCGATCTGATAGCATCCACAGCAACTGTGGGAGGATGGCATGGCCGGCACCGGCCCGGAGATCCGCGGAATCATCGCCACCTGTCTCACCCCGTTCGACCGCGAGCGCCAGGTGGACTACACCGCGCTCGCCCGCGAGGTCGACTACCTCGTGCGGGACTGCCGGGCCGACGCGATTGCCATCGGCGCCACGGAGGATGCCGAATACACGATGCTCCGGTGGGAGCAGCGGAAGGAGCTGATGGCGCGCGGGACGGAGATCGTCGCGCGGCGGGCTCCCGTGATTGTCGGCATCTCGCACCCATCGCCGGATCGCGCGGTCGAGCTGGCGGAGCACGCGGCCGCCGTGGGTGCAGACGCGGTGCACCTGCTCATGCCGATCCGGCTCTGGGGCGGGGAGCCCGACCCCGATGAGATCCACGACTACGTTGCCGACATCGCCCGTCGGAGCCCGCTGCCGGTCTGCGTCGCCCACAATCGAGGGCCCGGCGCGGACCCGCCCATCCCCCTGTACGTACGCATCTCCGAGGTCTTCAATGCCCCGTACATCCTCGAGACATCTGGCGACGTGACGAAGATCAGCCGCCTGATCGAGGAGATCGACCGCCGGTGCACGGCTCGCTACTTCACCACGGGCGAGTCACTCCTCCTCAACCTCGTGCTCGGCGGCTCCGGTGCTGCGCTTCCCCCACCGGCGGCGCGCATCGGGGCAGAGGTCGTCCGCGCGTTCCGCGAGGGGGACATCCCGCGCGCGACTGAGTGGCAGCGGATCCTCGGGCTCTTCCCGAGCCGCTGGGCGCGGTTCGGTGCGCCCCCAGTAATGAAGGCGGCGATGCACCACCTGGGGATCGACCTCGGCACGCCGATGCCGCCCTACGGTGTCCTCCCGAAGTGGGACGACGCCCAGATCCGCCAGTTCCTCGAGGAGGTCGGGCTCAAGGAACCCGGGGAGGATGCCCCCGCGCCGGCTGGCACGCTCGCCCCGATCGGCCTCGACCGGTCACGCCTCGCGGGTGCCGGGCCGGCTCCGGGCGAGGCTGAGGACTCGGGACGGGCGCCTCGCCGCCGCGGCCGAAACCGCCGAGGCTCGAGTGTGACCGATTTCCATTGACACGGACCGGCGGGCTCGCCTACCTTCCGATCAGGCACACCGGAACGCACGGCGTGGGCCGGGGAGATTCTGATCGAAAGGGGTTCGTGAAATGACCGGCATCGGACGGTGCGCACTCTGTCTGGCGATCACCGGCGTCGTTTTCCTGACACCCGCGCCAGCGGGGGCGCAGACGACCTGCGAGTACGGCGCCGCGATGACTCCTGCAGAGGCAGGGGCGGCGGCGGCGACCGGCGCCGAGGCGCCATCGGGCGGGGGCCAGGAAGCGCCGCGCCCCGCGCTGGGGGGCCTCGGTGACCTCTTCGGCGCCGCTGGCCGCGGCGTGGTCGAAGCGCTCGGCGGAGATACGAGCGAGATCGACCGTGCGATGGAGGAGCAGCGCCAGCGCGAACAGGAGGTCAGCGCGATCCTGGGCACCCTTGCTGCCCTTCCCTGCTGATTCGGGCCAGCCGCCGCGCGTTCATCCCTGACCGCACTCGACCACCGCCTCCGCGCGGGCGTGCCTCTTCCCAGACGTGACCAAACGCGGTACTATCGCCGCAGAAGATCGCGCGGGCGGTGCGCGACCTGTCACTCCTCGGTGGCCCGGCCCACGGGTGCGGCTCGGCCATCGTGATGCCCACGCGACTCCCTCCGGCTCGGCGCGGCAGGCGCGGTCCGGCGCCTTCCCGCCCCCGGGATCAATGCGGTCAGGAGGAGAGGATGCTGACGCGAGAAGAAAACGAGATGCTGACCCGAGTCGGCCCCCGCACCCCCTGCGGGGAGCTGATGCGCCGCTACTGGCAGCCCGTCGCCCTCGCCGAGGAGCTCCCCCTCGGCGGCGCCCCCCTCCCCGTCCGCCTACTGGGCGAGGACCTCGTGCTCTTCCGCGATGACGACGGCCAGCCGGGCCTCCTCGGCCTCCACTGCCCCCACCGCGGCGCCGACCTCTCCTACGGCCGACTCGAGGACGGCGGGCTCCGCTGCATCTACCACGGCTGGCTCTTCGACCGCACCGGCCGCTGCCTCGAGCAGCCCGGCGAGCCCGCCGGCTCCACCTTCCACGAGCGCATCC
>DATLZI010000012.1:0-11438 GCA_035574075.1 bacterium
CGTCCCCGAGGCGGAGTACGTCACGGTGACCGCCGGCAGCACCACCTTCGGCGGCGGGGCGCACCGTGGCTTCCTGCGCATTCGTCTCCGGGACCGCGGCGAGCGCGGCCGGACCACGGAGGCGGTGGCCGCCGACCTGCGCCGGCGCCTGCAGGTGCCCGGCGGGCGGGTATTCGTCCGGGCGAGCAGCGGGGCGCTGGGGGTGCTGCGCTTCGGCTCGGCGGACCCGATCGAGATCGAGGTGCGCGGATTCGACCTGCGGCGCGGCCTCGCCATCGCGCAGCAGATCCGCGACCGGCTCGAGGGCGTCCCGGGGGTGATCGACGCCGTCGTCGCCCGGGAAGAGCAGCTGCCAGAGGTCGTCGTGCGCATCGACGCCGAGCGCGCCGCGGCGCTGGGCCTCACCCCGCCGCAGATCGCCAGCGCCCTGCGCACGGCGGTGGCGGGCGAGGTGGCCACGACGCTGCGCACCGCCGGCCGCGAGACCGACATCGTCGTTCGGCAGGTTGCCGGCCAGGCGCTCACGCCGCAGCAGGTCCTGACCGTGCCGATGATCGCCCCGGGCGGCCGGCGCGTGCTGCTCGGCCAGGTCGCCGCGCTGGTGCGCGGGGAGTCGCCGACGCAGATCGCGCGGCACAGCCGCCAGCGGATCATCGCCGTGTCGGCGGGGATCAGCGGCCGCGATTACGGCAGCGTGATCGCCGACGTTCGGGCCGCCCTGGCCGGGCTGACGCTGCCGGAGGGATTCTCCATCGCCTTGGGCCGGGAGTACGAAGAGCAGCAGCAGGCCTACCGCCAGCTGGCGCTGGGGTTCCTCGTCGCCGTGCTCCTCGTCTTCGCCGTGATGGCCGTGCAGTTCGAGGCGCTGCTGGAGCCGCTGCTGATCATGGGCGCCGTGCCCTTCGCCCTCGGCGGGGCGCTGCTCACCCTTTTCCTCACCGGGACCACGCTCAACATCCAGTCGCTGATCGGCCTGATCGTGCTGGCCGGGGTGATCGTGAACAATGCCATCCTGCTGATCGATTTCACGCTGCGCCGGCGGCGCGAGGGGCTGGCGATCGAGCAGGCCGCTGTGGAGGGCGCGAGCATCCGCCTGCGGCCCGTCCTGATGACCACGGTGACGACCGTGGCGGGGCTCCTGCCAACGGCCATCGGCATCGGTGAGGGCGCCGAACTGCAGGTCCCGCTGGCGCGGGCTGTGCTGGGCGGGTTGCTCCTGGGCACGATGGTCACGCTCGTCTTCATCCCTACGCTCTATACGGCGGTCGAGAGCTACCGCGCCCGCCGGCGCACCGTCGGATCGCCCGAGGGGGCGGTCGGCCGGCCCGCGCCCGTGGCCGGCGGCGAGAACGGCCGCCCCTAGCGCAGCCTCCCGTCTCCGGTCCGGCGCCACCGGGCAGGTCTTCCGTACGACCCCCTGGGAGGTGCTGTCGCCATGCGCCGCCGCGGTCCCCGTCTCTGGTTGTGGGCCCTGATGGTCCTGCTGCTGACGCCCGCCGCCATGGGGGGCGCCCCGACCGTCGTCATCACGCCCGGGGTGGGCATCGGCCCGATCACCATCGGCATGCCGGTGGCGAACGTGGCCCCGACGCTCGGGCTGGAGACGACCCCGCGGCTGTCGGGGAACCGCGTGCGCTACGACTACGCGCGCCTCGGGCTGAGCGTCTGGGCCGCCGATGGCCAGGTCGTCCGGGTCGCCACCCGCAACCCCCTCCATCGCACCGCGACCGGCGTGCATCCCGGTCAGCTCTGGAGCGATGGGCTGCTCAGCGTCTGCCGGGGCGCCGCGTACACCGTGGAGATCGAGCGGGGCTATGAGGTGAGTTGCCCGTTCGTGGGGATCGCCTTCGAGGTCACGGGCCAGACGCTGGGGGCGATCGCCGTCTTCAAGCCTGCGGCCCGCTGATCAGCGGGTGTAGACCGCCACGTGCCAGATGACGGTGCGCCGGGCGGCGCGCGGCCGCAACCCGGCGGCGGCGAGGATCCGCTCGATCTCCGCCGGCGGATGCACGAAGGTGCGGAACGGCGTACCCCGCAGACGCAGCGCCAGGTTGATGAGGGCGACGCCGGCTACCGTCCACCAGGTGCGGCGCGGATAGACAGCGCCGTACAGCTGCCTCGTCCGTGCCGCCGAGGCGCCCACGAGCGCCGGCATGTCGTGGTAGCAGCAGATCACGCGATCGAGCGTCACGATGTCGTGGGGCTCCACCTCGGGGGCCAGCGCGGTGAAGTCGCCGTGGAGGTAGCGGACCTGGGCGGCGTATCCTCGCCGCTCCGCCTCCGCCCGCTGCACGGCGAGGTAGGCCGGGGAGGCGTCCACGCTGGTGATGGCGGCGATCCCCGCGGCGGCCAGCTCGTGCTGGATGGCGCCGATCCCCCCGCCGATGTCCAGCAGCGTCCTGCCGGCCGGCGATCCCGCGGCGCGCAGCAGCTCGAGGAGGAGCTTCGTGGTCCCGCGGGCGCCGCGGCGCCGGTAGCGCGCCAGCTCCCAGCGCGCCACCCGCTCGCCGAACACCGCCTCGATCCCGGCGCACTGCCCGCAGCAGCATGGCATGGACGGCAGGTTCGCCCGCCGGCGCCGCCATCCCTGGCGGGCGCCGAGAGGAATGGGAGCCTGTCCAGGCAGAACTCTGGCCACCAGACCGGGATGAGTCCCGACCCGCTTGACGCGCGCGTGCGCGCTGCCGCCTTCGCGTGGCTCACCCAGCAGGTGGATCGCCATGGCGATGTACTGCCGCGCCGCCTGCTGGCCGAAGGCTTTCTCTTCGAGGGTATCCGGGTCCCGCTGGTGGGGCCGCAGGGGATCTTCAAGCCGAGGATTCTGCGCGATGCGCCGCTCTCGATCACCACTGCTCCAGAGGGCCCATACGACGATGGCTATGGTCCGGACGGCCTGCTGCGCTACCGATACCGAGGCACCGTCCCGCTGCACCCGGACAATCGAGGGCTCCGCGCGGCGATGGTCCGGGCGCTCCCGCTGGCATACTTCAAGGGGATCATCCCCGGCAAGTACATCGCGATCTGGCCTGTCTTTGTGGTCGCTGACGACCCGGCGAATCTCACGTTCTCCATTGCGGTCGATGACCCGGCCATCCTGTCGGGCGTGCTGACGTCAGGGAGTGTCCGCGAAGAGACAAGCGCTGCGCGCCGCCTGTACATCACCGCAACCGTCCGCCGCCGGCTCCATCAGCGCACCTTCCGGGAGCGGGTCCTGGACGCCTACCGGAGGCAGTGCGCCTTCTGCCGACTGCGGCATGAGGAACTGCTGGATGCGGCGCATATCATTCCCGACCCGGAACCCGCCGGAGAGCCCGTCGTCCCTAACGGGCTGGCGCTCTGCTCGCTGCACCATGCGGCGTTCGATCGGTATTTCCTTGGGCTGAGGCCGGACTATACCCTGGAAGTGCGGCGGGACATCCTGGAGGAGGACGACGGACCGGTGCTGGTGCACGCGCTGCAGCGCTTGCACGGCACGCGCATCATCGTGCCGCGAGAGCACGCACTTCAGCCTGATCCTGCGCTCGTGGAGGCGCGCTACCAGCGGTTCCGTGACGCCATGCCTCGGTGAGCAGCGATGCCACGCCGTCTTTGGCTGATCATCGCCGTCGTCGCCCTGGCCGCGGCCGGGGCCGTCGGCCTCGACCGGCTGGAGCGCCGGCGCAGCCAGGAGTTCGCGGTCTGGGCGATGGCGCTCCGGCGCGACCGCGACGAGGCGGACGCCTTGCTCGTTTTCGCCGGAGCGACCAAGCAGATGCCGAGCGAAGAGGAGTTCGTGCGGTGGGAACGCCGGAGCGCGACGGCGTCCGCGCAAGCGCAGCGAGCGGCCGGCCGGCTGCTGACCAGGCGGCAGCGGACGGCGGCCCGGCGGTGGGCGACGGCGCAGACGGCGATCCGGTCGGCCCGGGTGGCCCTGCGCGCGCTCACGGTCAGCTGGGCGCTCTTCGACTACTGCACCGAGCGCCAGCAGTTCGTGGCGCGGGTCGTGCAGACGATCTCCGGACCGGTTCGCGCCGCCGCGCTGGGGGTGTGTTTCGATCAGCAGGGCCGGGACGCGGCGGCGGCCTTCCATACGATTCGGGCGGCGCTCGCCGAAGCGGAAGCGGCGGCGGCGGATGCCTGGGAGCAGTTGATCGCGGCGGCCCCCCCTCTCGCCGGGCTGGGCCCGTGATCGGACGGGCTGGTGCCCCCAGCGGGATTCGAACCCGCGTTACCGGCTTGAAAGACCGGTGTCCTAGGCCGGGCTAGACGATGGGGGCCGTGGACGGAAACACTGTATCATCGGAAGGATGGGGGGGTCAACGAACGATGCCCGTCCCGAAGGCCGACGATCTCGCGCGATGGCGCGCCGCGCACGTCGAGGCGCTGCGCCTGGCGCGCGCGCTGCGCGCCGCGGCCGCCGTCTTCCGGCGTCACGCCGGCGAGCTGAAGTACCAGCCGCAGCTGGGGGTCGCCACGCCGGTGGACGAGGAGCTCGTGCGCGCGGCCGAGACGCTGCGGGAAACGCTGGGCGCGGTGAGCTCGCTGGCCGGGAAGTGGGATGAGGAGATCACCTGGATGCGCTCCATCGACCCGGCGACGCCGGTGGATGACATCCAGCGCGGCCACGCCGCCGCCCGCGAGGCGGTGCGTCTGCTGCGGGCGGCCCTTGAGATCTTCGAACGCGCCGCGCTGCATCCCGAGCCAGCGACGCTCGACGCGCCGTACGGCAGCGGCGCGCCCAAGCGCGTCCATCCGGGGGCGCAGTGCACGTGGGTGGCCGAACGGGCCGAGACGCTGAGCATCGAGCTGGCCACCGTCACGCTGCGCAAGGAAAACCTGCTGCTCGGCCAGCAGCGACGGGTCGCATGATCTCGGTGCGCGTGTACGACCGCTGGGGCGGTGCGGGGCTCGTGGCCCTGGGCGCGGTGGGGTCCTTCGCCGGGCTGGCGGTTCTGACCTTGAACTCCGAGACGATCCACGATCTCATCCACTTCGCCGCGGGCGTGCTGCTGCTGTGGGCCGGATGGCGGGCGACGGACGGCCAGGCGCTGGTCTGGACGCGCGTGCTCGCCGCGGTCTTCCTCGTCCTCGGCCTGGCGGCGCTCGTCGAGCCTGAGCTCTTCGGGCTGTTCACCTTCGGCCTCAGCCGGCTCGACACCCTGCTGCACCTGCTGTACGGCGTGATCGGTCTCTGGGGGGCATGGCGGCCGGTCCTCCCCGGGTAGTTACCGTCGGCCACTCCACCCGCTCGCTGGAGGAGTTCCTGGCGTTGCTACGCGAGGCGGGCGTCACCGTGCTCGTGGATGTGCGCATCGCGCCCGGCTCGCGACGCCATCCGCACTTCTGCCAGGATGCTCTCGCCGCCGCCCTGGCCGCGGTCGGGATCCGCTACGAGCACGAGCCGGATCTCGGCGGGCGCCGGCGCATCCGCCCCGACTCCCCGCACGTGGGCTGGCGCACGCCGGGCTTCCGCGCCTACGCCGATCACATGGACAGCGAGTCCTTCCGCCGCGCGCTCGATCGCGTCATCGCGCTCGCCCGCACGGGGACGGTGGCCCTGATGTGCGCCGAGGCGCTGCCCTGGCGGTGCCACCGCCAGCTCATCGCCGACGCCCTGCTCGCGCGCGGCGTCCCCGTGATGCATCTGCTCGGTCCCGGGGAGCGCCGACCACACGCCCTACCGCCGTTCGCCCGCGTCGAGGGGGATCGGCTCGTCTACGACCGCGTGGGCGATCTCTTCCCGGTCAGAGGGGCTCGAAGCGAGGGCGCGGCCGGCCCCGAAAGCCAAGGCCGCGGAAGACGCTGAAGCGGCGGAAGACGCGGCCGCCGCGCGTCACCGTGAGGTCCTCCAGCCGCTCCACGCGCTCGAAGATGCGCTCCAGGGGCGCCCCCGGGCCCGTGGCCAGATCGTTGAGGAAGATCGCGTTCCAGCCGAGGAGGGCGGCGTCGCGGTTCCAGATCGCATAGGCGTCGCCCCCGGAGGTGGTGGCGACGCGGTACCGCCCGCGCAGGTGGTAGTCCATCTGGCCCGCCGTCTGGTAGCGCGAGAGCAGGAGGAAGCGGCCGGGCCGCGCCGGCGACGCCTGAAGCAGCGCCTCCGTCCGCTCCGCCACCTCGCGCCAGCCCCACAGCTCGCCGGCTCCGGCGTAGTCCGGACGGAAGGGCAGGACGGCGATCCCCACGATCGCCGCGAGGTTGAGGAGGGCGCCGGCGACGGCGAGCGCGCGCACCCTCCGGCGCAGGGTGCCCACGGTCCACGCCCACGCGCCGGCGAGCAGCGCGACGAGGAATCCCGGGGCATGCCAGTGGGGTTTGGGCACGCCGTCGAAGCTGGTCAGCCAGGTCACCGCCAGGATCGGCAGAGCAGCCCACAGCAGGAAGACCGCGCGCGGATCGCTGCGCCGCGGGCCCGCGCCCGTCCAGGCCAGGGCGCCGACCAGCAGCGGCGCGGTGAGCGGGCCGTAGTAGGCGAGCTGCGCGGCGACGAAGGCGGCAGCGTTGAGCGCCGGCACGCCGGTGTCGATCCACGGCGCCGGATGCTGCGCGCGGCGAAAGGTCGCCCACTCGTGCGCGGCGTTCCAGATGCTGACGGGCAGGACGAGGACCAGCGCGATCGCCGCGGCGCGATAGGGCTCTGCGCGCCGGCGCCACGGCCGTTCCGATGGCGTCCACAGGACGAAGCCGGCCATCGAGACGGCGAGGAAGACGGCGTGCAGCTTGCTGAGAGCGGCCAGCCCGGCGGCCAGGCCGGCGAGGTACCAGTGCACGGCGCGTCCGTGTGAGCGCGCCCGCCACACCGCCCACAGGGTCAGCAGCCAGGCGAAGACGAACGGGGCGTCGGGGAACGCGAAGATGCTGCCCAATGAGAACGCGGGGATGAGCTGGTAGGCCACCGCGGCGACGAGCCCGGCCCGCGGCCCGAACATCGCCCGTCCCAGGTCGAACAGGAGGAGGGCGATGCCCGCCGAGAGGGCCACCGCGCCCGCCCGCACGCCCAGCGACGAGTCGCCCAGCAGGGCGGTGGAGGCGGCGATCAGCCACGCCACCGCGGGCGGATGGTCCGGATAGCCGGCGGCGAGGTGCTGCGCCCACGACCAGTAGTACGCCTCGTCGTCCACCAGCGGGAGCGCGGCGGCGAGCGTGGCGCGCACGATGGTGGCCGCGCCCACCACCGCGAGCAGGGCGAGCCGCGTCCTATCCACCGGCGCGGTCGAGGAGGCGGCGGGCCCGGCGGAAGACCGCGTCCAGCATCGCCGCCGTCAGCCGCCCGGTCTGCGTATTCTGCCGGCTGGGATGGTAGGAGGCGAGGAGCTCGAGGCGGCGGCCTGCGCCGTCGCGCAGCGTGAAACGGGCGCCGTGGGCGAACGCCGGCCGCGGGCGGGGGATGGCGAAGCCCCGCTCCCGGGCGTGGCGCAGGACCTGGAGGAAGGCGATCTGCCCGAGCGCCACGACGACCCGGACGCGCGGCAGCAGGTCGAGCTCGGCCCGCAGGTACCGCGCGCAGCGCGCGATCTCCGCGGGCAGGGGCTTGTTGTCGGGCGGAGCGCAGCGCACCGTGGCCGTGATGAACGCGCGCGTCAGGCGCAGGCCGTCGTCGCGGTGCACAGAGGTGGGCTGGGAGGCGAACCCCTGCCGGTGCATCGCGCGCATCAGCCACTGCCCCGAGGCGTCGCCGGTGAACATGCGCCCCGTGCGGTTAGCGCCGTGCGCCGCGGGGGCTAGGCCGACCACCAGCAGTTCAGCCCGCGGGTCGCCCATGCCGGGCACCGGCCGGCCCCAGTAGGTCCAGTGAGCGAACTCGCGCTTCTTCGCGCGCGCCACCGCCTCGCGGTAGCGGACCAGCCGCGGGCAGAGCCGGCAAACCGTGATCGTCGCCGCGAGCCGGGCCAGCGCGCGCTCCGTGGACATCCCTCTCGCTATTCGGGGGCGTTGCTCGCCGGTCCTCGGCGGCCTATAATGACGATACCCGGGCGGTTAGCTCAGTGGTTAGAGCGCATGCTTCACACGCATGAGGTCGCAGGTTCAAGTCCTGCACCGCCCACCACGGAATCCAGCCCCGCTGCTCCGCCGGCGGATTACTGATCGAACTCGATCTCCAGCGACAGCGGGCCGTCTGGCCCCGTCCACGTCCTGGACCGCAACACCTCCACCGAGACCGGCGCGCCGGCGTGATCCAGGTTCACGATCACGCCGGGCGCCGCTTCGCGGCTGGCGGCGACTTCACCGTCGGTCAGCACCAACACCAGGGCGTCGGCCTGGCGATCGTAGCCGATGCGCATCGCCGCTCACGGCGCCGGCGGCGTTTTGAACCCCGCGGGAATCGGGGTGGAGAACGGCGCCTCCTCCGCCACCACGAACAGGGCCAGGAACCGTCCGATCCCCGCGCCGCCGATGTAGCGGGCCTGCAGGACCGTATCGCCCGGCAACGCATAGAGGTCACCGCGCAGCAGCATCGTCAACTTCCCCTCCACCTGCACGACGATAGGGCCTTCGAGGACGAAGGTGGTCTCCGGCCCGGGGTGCGTGTGCACGGCGGTCTGCGAGAGCGGCTGGAGGCGCACCTCGAGCAGGCGGGCGTATTGGGCCCCTGGCCGATAGCTTTCCAGCACGCCGGTGCGCCTGGCGCGCAGCACGGTGAGCCCGTCCCACGTCGCCTCGGCGGGAGCCAGCTGAAAGGCGGCGATCCGGCTGGAGTCAGCGGGGCTGAGGTGCGTGTGCGTCGCGCCGGCGGGCACAGCGGCCGCCGCGCCCTGCGGGATCCGGGTCGTCTGCCCGTCCCTGACGACAGCCGCGTCCCCCTGGAGGGCGTAGACGAACTCCAGACCATGCTGGTGCGTGATCCGCTGGCGTCCTTCCATGACCACCTCCTGGCTGCTCCAGTAGGCGCCGGCGGGCGCGCTGATGCCCTTCACCGTGACATCTGCCGGCGGGACCTGCGCCTGGACTGGGTATCCGGCGCCGGCCAGGAGCGCCAGGGCGACAAGCGCGAGGCTCAACCCGAGCGACCGTCTGATCACCTCTCATCACCTCCCCGAGCGTTGACCACACTCTAGGGAGCAGACGTTGCTCGGACATGACGGGGGCGTTACACGGGTGAGGCGATCGTCTCGCGCAGGTGCAGCGTTTCTGGCGAGGGACCGACGCCGAGGTCGGCCAGCGCCGCGCGGCATTGCTCAAAGGCCTGGATGGCCTCCGCCCGCCGGTCCATGGCCGCATACGCCCGGATCACGCCGCGCCAGGCCCGCTCGTCGGCCGGGGCTTTGGCGATGACCGCCCGCCATCGGTCGAGGGCTTCCGGCCACCGGCCGCTCGAGACCTCCGCCTCGGCGAGCGCGGCCGCCGCGTCCAGGTAGAGCTGCAGGAGGCGCTCGCGCTCCGGGGCGGCCCACTCCTCGTAGGGCGCGTCCTCCAGCAGGTCCCCCTGATAGAGCTCGACGGCCTCCTGGAGCGCCCGCAGGCGCGGTTCGCCCGCGGTTCGTCGCGACCGCTCGATGGCCGCGGTGAACTGATCCAGGTCGATCTCCCACCGCTCCCGGATCAGGGAGACCTCCCCGCCCTGCGCGCGGAGCCAGACCGACGGTCGCCGCGGCGGCTGCGAGGGCTCCAGCACTCGCCGCAGCGCCGAGAGCGCGACGCGGAGCTGGTTGGCGGCGCGCGCAGGATCCGATCCCGGCCAGAGCGCCTCCATGACTTGCTCTCGGGTGACCGCGCGGCGGCATACGGTCAGGTACTGCAGCAGGCGCCTGGAGGCGGCCCGCGGCCACGCGGCGGCGGGCACGGGCTTCCCGTTCCGACGGAGCTCGAACGGTCCGAGGCACTGCATGGCGAGGGTCGCCAGGGCTTGCTCCGGCATGCCCGGGAGGCGGATCCCCAGACGATGCACGACCTCGGCCGTCCGCGCGATGACGAAGCGGCGCCCGTCATCCGACAGGCCGATCAGGGCGCGCTGGGCACCTTCGACGGCGGGCTGGCGCTCGTCGTCGGGGGCGAACTGCGCCGCGCGCACGAGCGCCAGGGCGTGGAGGTGGTGCGCCCCGTAGCGGGCGGCGTCGCCCGCCGCGGCGCGACATCCGTCGAAAGACGCACCGGCCACCGCCAGGGTCAGCACGGCCTGGGTGCGCTGGAGCGCGTCCATCCGGTCGGCCGACCGCAGAATCTCTTCCGCGATCGCCTGCGCCCGCGCTGGATCGATCCGTTCGAGGCTCTCGCTCAGCAGCAGCCGCGCCATCAGCGCCGGGCGCTGGAACACGGGTCGCCTCGCCTCGGCGAGGGCGCGCTCCAGCTGGCGCGCCGCCTCGGCGTGGTCCCCGCGCGCGGCCGCGGCGCGGGACTCGATGACCGACAGCTCGAAGGCGAGCACCCGGCAGGGGACGATGGCGGCGAGGTCGCGCACCGCGACCAGGTGCCGCGCGCCTTCTTCGGGCCGTCCCAGGTCGAACGCCGTGTCCGCGAGGTCGAGCCGGATGTGGGCTTCATCATGGCTCATGCCGTGCCGGCGCGTCCGATCGGCGAGATCCTGGAGAACGCGGATCGCCTCTTCGAACCGACCGACGCGGTGCAGCGACTTCGCCGCCGCGCGCCAGGCATCCGCGCTGTGCACCAGCCGGCCGCTCTCCTCCGCACTCTCGATCGCCCGATGCCACGCCGCCGCGGCGTCGTCCAGGCGGCCACGGTGTTCGAGGGCGTAGCCCACGGCGGTCAGCGCGCGGGAGCGGGCCCCGGGCGGGAATGTCTCCAGCCGTCCCGCCAGGTCGTCAGCGAGGGACAGCAGGCGATCCGGGTCCACGTCCTTCCAGATACCAGCGACCCAGTAGGCGGTGATCGCCTCCCCTTCGGTATCGCCGGCCTCCCGCAGTCGGACCAGCGCCTCCCTGAGGAACCGTTCGGCGGCGTCGCGGTGGCCGGAGACGATGTGCACGAGCCCCATCGTCAGGTACAGCTGCGGGAACGCCTGCCACAGGTCAGGCGGAACGCGCTCCAGCAGACGGCGCGCCGTGTCGAAGCGTCCCTGGGAGATCAGCTCCGGTCCGATCCGGGCCAGGAGGCGCGCCACCTCGGACCACTCTCCCGAGGCCGCGTAGTGCGCCAGCGCCTCGTCGATCTCGTCGCGGGCTTCCCACAACCTGGCCGCGCGACGATGCACCTGCGCCAGGCGCGCGGGGTCGCGTTCCGCGGCCACGCGTTGCAGGAATTCCCCGAAGAGATGGTGGTAGCGATACCAGCGCCGCTCGCCGTCGAGCTGCACCAGGAACAGGTGGCTGCGGTCCAGACGCTCGATGATCTCTCCCGCCATCGAGCTCTCGAGCAGCGCATCCGCGAGCTCCGCGCTGAACCGCGCGAGCGCGCCGGTGGCCAGCAGGAACTCCTGGACGGCCGGCCCCTGGCGCGCGAAGGCCTCCTGAGCCAGGTAGTCGTAGATCTCCCGGCTGCTGCCGCTGACCGCGGCGATGGCCCGGGTG
>DATLZI010000013.1:0-2816 GCA_035574075.1 bacterium
GGCAGGTCGCCGGCGCGGGCGAGGCCGGTCAGCAGGGGCGTGATCACCGCGCCGATCGGGCCAGCGTAGACGGACTCGTAGGCGTGCCCGCCGGTGCGCTCGAAGATCGGGCAGACGTTCAGGCAGGCTCCGCAGCGGATGCACGCCAGGGCCTCGCGCATCACCGGGTCGTCGCGGATCGCCCGGCGGCCATTGTCCAGGATGACGAGATGGAACTCGTCCGGCCCGTCCAGCTCTCCCGCTCGCCGCGGGCCGGTGAGCAGCGAGACGTAGCTGCTCATGCGCTGCCCCGTGGCCGCCCGCGGCAGCAGCGTCAGGAAGACGGCCAGATCGGCCATCCGGGGGATGACCTTCTCCGCCCCCATCACGGCGATGTGCAGCCGGGGGATCGTCGTCGTCATCCGGATGTTGCCTTCGTTCTCGACGAGGACGATCGTCCCGGTCTCCGCCACCGCGAAGTTGGCGCCGGTGATGCCGACCTCCGCCGCCAGGAAGCGCCGCCGCAGCAGCGTGCGGGCCGCGGCGGTGAGCTGCTCGGGGTCCGGCGGCAGCTGGCGGCCGGCCGCCGCGGAGAGCAACGCGGCGATCGACTCCTTCGAGCGGTGCACGACCGGCGCGATGAGGTGCGACGGCGGCTCATGCGCCAGCTGCAGGAGGTACTCTCCGAGGTCGCCCTCGGTGACCTCGCACCCCGCCCGTTCGAGGGCGGCGTTGAGGGCGATCTCCTCCGTGACCATCGACTTGCTCTTCACCACGCGACGCCCGGCGGCCAGGCGGGCGATCAGGCGCGCGGCCTCGGCGCCGTCCCGCGCGTGATGCACGTGACCGCCGCGCTCCCGGACGCGGGAGGCGAGCGTCTCCAGATGCTGGTCGAGATCGGCCAGGACGCGCAGCTTGATGGCGTGCGCCTGCTGGCGCAGGGCCTGCCAGTTGGGCACCTCGGCGATCACCGCGGCCTGCAGCTGGCGGAAGCGCACCATCGCGCCGCGCAGGGCGCGCTGGAGGTCGGCGTCGCCCAGCGCGCGACGCGCGTTGCGCTCAAACGCGATACGGGTCTCCGTCGTCATGAGGCCGCCAGGATCTCCGCCAGGTGCACGGCGCGGACCGCGGATCCCCGCCGGGTCAGACCGCCGGCGATGTGCAGCAGACAGCTGATGTCGGTGGCCGTGATCACCTCCGCGCCGCTCTCCGCCGCGGCCCGCAGCTTCGCATCGAGCATCGCCGCGGAGAGCGGCGCGAACTTCACGGCGAACATGCCCCCGAAGCCGCAGCACTCCTCCGCCCCGGGCAGGGGCACCAGCTCGAGCCCCCGCACGGCACGCAGCAGCCGCAGCGGCTGGTCGCGCACGCCGAGGACGCGGAGGCCGTGGCAGGCCGGGTGGTAGGCGACGCGGTGGGGATACCGGGCACCGGTGTCCTCCCGCCCGAGCACGTCGACCAGGAACGCGCTGAGCTCGTGGGTGCGCGCGGCCGCCTCGCGCGCCCGCGCCGCCCAGAGGGGGTCGTCCCGCAGCAGGACGGGGTAGAACTCGCGGACCATCGCCGCGCACGAGCCGCTCGGCGCGACGATGGCGTCGGCGTGGTCGAAGACCGCGAGGTGACGCCGGGCCAGCGGCCGGGCCTCGTCCCAGAAGCCATCGTTGAACGCGATCTGGCCGCAGCAACTCTGCGCGGCAGGGATCTCCACGGTCACCCCGCAGCGGCGGAGGACGGCCGCGGCGCAGGCCGCCGCCCGGGGCGCGAGCTGATCGACGAGACAGGTGGCGAAGAGCGCCACCCTCATGCGGCGCTGGTCGAGGCCAGGAGGCGCGTCGCGCTGGTCAGCGCCGCCCCCCGCTCCACGCGGACGCCCTCGGCGGTCAGCACCGCCTCCAGGGCGGTGAGCAGCAGGAGGACCAGCCGGTCCTGCGAGGAGTGGCCCATCAGTCCGACGCGCCAGATCTTCCCGCGGAGCGGGCCGAGGCCGCCGGCGATCTCGATGCCGTACTCGGCGAGCAGGCGCTCCCTGACCCGCGCCTCGTCCACGCCCTCGGGCACGCTGACGGTGATCACCGTCGGCGAGCGGACTCCCGGCGGCGCGAAGAGGCGCAGGCCCATCGCCTCGATCCCTGCGGCGAACGCCGCGGCGTTGGCGGCGTGCCGTGCCCAGCGCGCCGGCAACCCCTCACCGACCACGAGCCGCAGCGCCTCGTGCATGGCGAAGACCAGGGGCACGGGCACGGTGTGATGGTAGGCGTGGGGGGGCGCCCAGTAGCGCCAGATCAGCTCCAGATCCAGGTAGAACGACGGCACGGTCCGCCCGCGGGCCCGGGCCCGCGCCGCGGGGGCCAAGGTCAGGGGGGCCATGCCGGGGGGCGCGGAGAGGCACTTCTGCGATCCGCTGTAGCAGACGTCGATCCCCCACTCGTCCACCCGCAGCTCCGCACCGCCCAGCGAGGCCACGGCGTCCACCAGCATCAGGGCGCCGTGCTCCCGCGCCGCGGCGGCCAGCTCGGGCAGCGGCTGCAGCACCCCGGTCGAGGTCTCGACGTGCGCCGCGGCCACGACCTGCGTCGGGGCGGCGCGCAGCGCGCGGACGACGTCCTCCACGGCCACGGCGCGCCCCCACGGCGCCTCGACGAGGGCGACGGTCGCGCCCACACGCGCGGCGATCTCGGCGATGCGCTGGGCGAAGAAGCCGCTGCAGGCCACGACGATGCGGTCGCCGGGGCGCAGGACGTTGACCAGGCAGGCTTCCATCCCCGCCGTCCCCGTGCCCGACAGCGGCAGGGCCAGCTCGTTGGTCGTCTGGAACACCTGGCGCAGGAGCGATGACG
>DATLZI010000014.1:0-4196 GCA_035574075.1 bacterium
GGTGGCCACGACGACCTCGGCGTCGAAAGCGCGCAGCAGGCGCGTCGCCTGGGCAGTGCCACGCAGCGCGGCGGCCAGCGCCGAGAGCACGCGCGGCGACGGCCGGCGCGGCAGCTGGCGGGCGGCGACCGACCGGAACGGCCAGCCGTGGCGCGGGACGATCGACGCCTCCAGCCCCCGACCGCCGATGAAGAGGATCTCGGCCCGCGGGTCGCGCTCCCGCAGCGCCTCGGCGATCGCCAGACCCGGATAGATGTGCCCGCCTGTCCCTCCGCAGGCGATGACCGCGCGCATCAGCGCGGGGATGTCGGCCGGGCGGCGGCCAGCGCTGAGGCGACGGAGGGCGGGCGATGGGCGGCAGGCGCGGCGTCCCGCGCGTACTGCGAGATGTTCAGCAGCACACCGACGCCGATCATCGTGAAGAGCATCGAGGAGCCGCCGAAGCTCACGAACGGCAGCGGCACGCCGGTGACGGGGAACACCCCGGCCGTCACGCCGACGTTGATCACGGCCTGCACCAGGATCATCGTCGTGATCCCCGCCGCCAGCAGGCTGCCGTAGCGATCCGGCGCGCGGCGGGCGACCCGATAGCCGCGGAAGGCCAGCAGCGCGAACAGCAGCACGACCGCGCCCGTGCCCAGTAGTCCCAGTTCCTCCCCCAAGATGGCGAAGACGAAGTCGGTGTGGCGCTCGGGCAGGTAGAAGAACTTCTGCCGGCTGCCCCCGAGGCCCACCCCGAGCAGCCCGCCCGAGCCCAGGGCCAGCAGCGACTGGATGATGTGAAAGCCGGCGCCCTGCGGGTCGGCCCAGGGATCGAGGAAGGCCAGGATCCGCCGCCGCCGGTACTCCTCTCCCAGGATCGCGGTGGCCAGCAGGGGCAGCCCCGCCGTGACCACCATCAGCAGGTGGCCGATCCGCGCGCCCGCGGCGAAGAGCATCCCCAGCGCCAGCAGCACCATCAACAGAGCGGTGCCCAGATCGGGCTGCAGCAAGACGAGGCCGCCCATCACGCCCGTGACCACCAGCGGCGGCAGGACACCCGACCGCAGATCGCGCACCGCCTGGCCCCGATTGGCGAGGAAGTTGGCCAGGTAGAAAGCCAGGGCCAGCTTCGCGCTCTCCGAGGGCTGAAAGGCGAACGGCCCGCCGACGGCGATCCAGCGCCGCGCGCCGCCGGCCACCCGGCCGATCCCGGGCACGAGGACGGCGACGAGCGATAGCCCAGCCAGGACGAGCAGCAGCGGGGTGAACCGCCGCAGGGCGGCGTAGTGGATGCGGTGCGTCACGGCGAGGGCCGCGCCACCCAGGAGAACCCACAGCACCTGACGCTTGAGGAAGAACGCCGGATCGCCGAAGCGGTCGGCGGCGACGATCGCGCTCGCGCTGTAGACCATCACCACGCCGACGCCGGCCAGCGCGATGACGGGAAGGACCAACCAGTAGTCGGGCGCGCGCCGGTGGATGAGGTCCATGGAAGAGTGTGTCGCCCCGCTACTGATGATGCGTCGTCAGGCCCGCAGTTCCTGCCGGACCAGCGCCGCGAAGCGATCGCCCCGCTCGCGGTAGTCGCGGAACTGGTCGAAGCTCTCGCATCCCGGCGAAAGCAGCACCGCCTCGCCGGGCCGGACGATGGACCGCGCCTCCTCCACCGCCCGCTCCAGCGTCCCGACGGCGGTCACCGGGGCCCCCAGCCCGGCCAGGGCGACCTGCAGCGGCGGCGTTGTCGCGCCGATGAGCAGCACAGCCCGCACGGGGGCGCGGTCCAGCGCCTGGCGCATCGGGACGAACTGCTCGGGGGTGGCCTGCGGGCGGGCCCCCCCGGCGATGAGGACGAAGGGACGGTCCATCGCCTCGATCGCCGCCGCGGCCGCGGTGGGATTGGTGGCCAGGGAGTCCTCGTAGTAGCGGACCCCGCCGCTCTCGGCCACGAGGCGGAAGCGGTAGGGCAGCCCCTGGAAGTCATCCAGCGCCTCCGCCATCGCGGGGGCCGACGCCCCGGCCAGCGCGGCGGCCAGGCAGGCGGCCAGCGCGTTCTCCAGAGCGTGCCCTCCCGGCTGCCGCACGACCGCCCGCGGAATGGCCTGCACGACGTCCCGGGCCACGACCAGGGTGTCACCCTCCACGTAGGCGCCCGGGGTCACCTTGCGCTGGCGGCTGAAGAGGTACGGGTGGCGGACGCGGGCGGCCAGGCGCGCGGTGTGGACGTTGTCCGCGTTCAGCACGGCCAGGTCGTTCGGCCCCTGCTGCCGGAGGAGGTTGAACTTCACCTCGACGTAGGCGTCCAGCGAGCCGTGGTCGTCGAGGTGGTGGGGGGCGATGTTCGTGATCACCCCGATCCGCGGGCTGTAGGGCAACCCCATCAGCTGGCGGTTGCTGATCTCCAGCACCAGCCAGTCATCGGGGCGCAGCTCGTCCACGTAGGCGAGCATCGGCACGTGCGAGCGGTCGTTCCCCGAGAAGAACGCCCGCCGGCCCGAGCGGAGGAGCATCTGGTGGATGAGGTGCGCCACCGTGAACTTCCCGTTCGTCCCGGTCACGGCGATGATCGGACAGGGACTCTCCTCGAAGAACAGGTGCGTCATCGAGCTCAGCGGCACGCCGCGGTCGCGCCGCTCGCGCACCGCCGCGTTGCGCGGGTGACGGAACCAGGACTGCGGGACGAAGATGACCTCCGCGTCCTCGATACCTTCCAGGTAGCGGTCGGCCCAGCGCATGACGATGGGCGCGGTGAGGATCCGCCGCGCGGCGGCCGCGCGCTCCGCGGGGGGCAGCCACTGGTGCGTCCGCTCGAACTCGGACACGAACTCCTCCGGGCGCAGCAGCTCGTGGGCGGTGAGCGTGGTGAGGCCCCGGCGCAGGAGGAACTCCAGCACCGCCGAGCCCTCGGTGCCGGCCGGCCCCAGGACGTGGATGTTCTTTCCCCGGTACCAGTCCAGCCGCGACGCCATCAGAACACCACCGCCAGGGCGGCCAGCGCGGCGAAGATCCCCACCAGCCAGAAGCGCACGACGGTCTGGGTCTCGCTCCAGCCAGACAACTCGAAGTGGTGGTGCAGGGGGGCCATGCGGAAGATCCGGCGCCCGCCGGTGCTCTTGAAGTAGGCGACCTGCAGGATATCGGAGGCGGCCTCGAGCACGAAGACCAGCCCGACGACGAACAGGAGCAGCTCCGTCTTGGTGATGATGGCCACGGCGGCCAGCGCGCCGCCCAGCGCGTTGCTGCCGACGTCGCCCATGATCACCGCCGCCGGGTGCGCATTGTACCACAGGAAGCCCAGGCAGGCGCCGGCGACCGCCGCGGCGTAGACGGCGAGATCGGCCTGGCCCGCCGACGCCGCGATCGCGGCGTAGGCCGCGGCGGCGATGCCCACCGTGCCGCCGGCCAGCCCGTCCAGACCGTCGGTGAGGTTGACCGCGTTGGCGAAGCCGACGACGTAGAGGACGGCGAAGACGACGTAGGCCCACCCCAGCGTCCAGGTCCCGCCCCCGGGCAGGGTCAGGACGGTACCCAGGTCGGAGCGGCGGGCCACGTAGAGGGCGAGCGCCACGGCCAGAGCGACCTGCGCCGCCAGCCGCTCGCGCGCCCGCAGACCCAGGTTGCGCCTGCGGCGGATCTTCAGCAGGTCGTCCACCCCGCCGACCGCGCCGTACCCGAGCATGACGAGCAGGGCGAACGCCACGCTCCCGCTCACCGACCGGAGGACCGCCGCGGTGGCCAGCACGACGGCGGCGATGATGACGATCCCGCCCATCGTCGGCGTGCCGGCCTTCGCGCGGTGGCGGGCGGGAGCGTCCTCGCGGATCGCCTGCTCGGCGCGCAGGGCGCGCAGGTAGGGGATGGCGGGCCGCCCCAGGAGGAGCGCGAGGAGGGCGGCGAGGACCGCGGCGAGCGCCGGGGCGGCCATCAGCGCCGCGCCTCGACGATCGCGTCCACGATGCGCTCCATGGCCAGCGCGCCCTCGGCGATGGCACGGCCGAGACGCTCCACGGCGACCAGCACGCCGGGGCGCCGTCGGGCCAGGCTGAAACCGACCGCGCGATGCAGGGCGACCGCTTCCGATCCGAGCTCCTTCATCTCCCCGAGGACCGCCACGGTGCGGCGGCTGGAGGCGACCTCCGCCAGCACCTCGAACGCGGCTTCCATCGAAGCCGGGCTGGCGTTGTAGGCGTCGTTGATCACCAGCACGTCGCCCGCGG
>DATLZI010000015.1:0-11344 GCA_035574075.1 bacterium
GCGGGTGTTCAGGAGGATGACCCGGAAATGTTCGCGGTCCAACCGCCGCATCGGGGCGCAGACGGCAGCCGCATCCGCCGCGCAGCGGACGACGCGGCGGGCCGGTGGCGGCTCCAGCGCGCGCCGCCCCAGCTCGAAGGCGGCCAGGACCTGCATCCCGCGCGCCTCACCCACCCCGACGACGCCGGTGACCTCCTCCAGGGAAGCGGTAGCCAGGGCCCGGAGCGATCCGAAGGATTGCACGAGGCGGGTGCCGATCTCCAACGCCCCGGCGCGGCGGCTCCCCGTGCCGATGAGCAGCGCCAGGAGCTCGGCCGGAGAAAGGGCATCGACGCCGCTGGTGCGCAGGCGCTCGCGGGGTCGCAGTTCGCTGGGCAGATGCTTGATGCTCACCGGGGGACGCATGCCGGCGGCCGGCCGGCCGCGTCAAGTATACGCCCGGGCGCGCCGCGCCGCAACGCGCGGCCCCTCCCCCGCCGGGGCTATCCGCCCCAGCTACTGCAGGAGGCGGAAGATCCAGATCGCCACGACGATGCCGATCGGCACCGCCAGGTTGAAGCGGAACGTGAAGCCCAGCGTGAGACGGAAGAACTTCAGGTCGACGGTGAACGGGGGGTCGACGCCGACATAGAGATCACGGGAGAGGAAGGCCAGGGCGCGGTAGCCGGCCACGGCCTCCCCGATGACGATCCCCAGGATGGCCCCCAGGCTGACCACGACCAGCAGCATCCACCACGGGCTGCGCGCACGCCTGCCCGACCACATCCTCGCCCCGGTCCGTCGAGGTCGGCCGCCGCGATGGGCGGCTCGCCAGGAGGGGGTTACGAGTCAGCGGCAATGGATTCCTGCCGGGCCGCCCCGGGCGCGAAGGCGCGCGCCACCCAGATGCTGATCTCGTAGAGCAGGTAGGTCGGCACCGCCATCAGGCCCATCGAGACGACGTCGCCGCCGGGGGTGAGCACGGCGGAGAGCGCCGCGATGCCGAGCAACGCGTAGCGCCGCCCGTGGGCCAGGCTGGCCGGGGTGACGATACCCAGGCGCGCCAGGAAGAGGACGACCACCGGCAGCTGGAAGACCAGCCCGAACGCCAGGACGAAGGCGGTGGCGAACGAGGTGTAGGCGCCGATCGAGATCATCGGCACGAGCGTTTCCGTCTGGTACCCGAGGAGGAAGCGCACGCCGATCGGCAGGATGGCGAAGAAGGCGAAGGCGCCGCCGCCCAGGAACAGGAGCAGGGAAGCGGGCAGCAGCGTGACCGTAGCCCGGCGCTCCCGCGGGGTCAGCCCCACGGCAACAAACCGCCAGAGTTGATAGAGGATCACGGGCAGGCTGAGGATCACCCCGGCCAGGGTGGCGACCTTCACGCGCACGAAGAAGGCCTCGGTCGGCGCGAGGAAGACGACCCGTCCCACCGGTCGGATGAGCAGCCCCAGGATCGACTCAACGAAGAGGAACGCGATCACCGTCGCCAGGACAAAGGCCAGGACGGCGATGAGCAGTCGGCGGCGCAGCTCTTCCAGGTGTTCGACGATCGTCATCGGACGGTCTTCCATCATTCACCCGCCGGGAGGGTCCGGAAACGAAACACGTTGGACGGCCGCGTCATCCGCCCCGGCCTCCAACGTGTCCGATCAAACCGCTATGCGCGCTTCTCGGGGGTCGTGGGCTTGTCGAGCTCCTGCTCGGCGTCGCGTACGGCCCCGCGGAACTCGCGGATCGCTCGGCCCAGCGCGCCCCCGATCCCGGCCAGGCGCGCCGGCCCGAAGATCAGCAGCGCGATGATGAGGATCACCATCAATTCCGGCCAGCCGATGTTGGGCATCCCCGCACCTCCGCCTCGATTATAGCACCGCTCACGCGCCGCCCCGCTTCACACGGTCAATCCGCTTCCGCCCGCCGCCCCCGGCTGCGCACAGAGCAGAGCCACCCGGCCAGCGCGCCGGCGGCGGCCGCGGCGGCCCAGGCGGGGTTGGCGCGCAGGAGGCGCCCCGCCTGCGCCGGGAGATCGCGGGCGAGCGGTGCGCCCGGCCGCCGGAAGGCGTGGCGGAGCGCCGCCAGGTCGGCGGCGATCTCCCGCCGGAGGCGCACCACCTCAGGTCGATCGCGGCGACCGTTCACCGGTAGTCCTCCAGCGCCTCGCGGATCGCTGCCACATCGGCCTGCAGGTCGGCCAGCAGGTCGGGCCACCGCCAGCGCAGGCGCCGGCGAGCGAGCACGCCCAGCGCGCCGGCGGCGAGCAGCACGGCGAGCAGCACGACGCCCGTCGCGGCCCAGGCCGGCAGGTACACGGCGAGGATGAGGATGAGCATGATGATCAGGAGGGGCAGGGCCAGCAGCGCCAGCACCACCGCTGCCAGCGCGAGGAGCGCGCCGCCGACCAGCCGACGGGCGGAGGCCATGACATCGGCGCGGGTGTCCTGCAGCCGCAGCCGGAGGAGCGCGGCGACGTTCTGCGCCAGCCGCGCGACGCGGACGCCGGCGCTGACCGGCGGGCCGTCCGTGGGCGTGCTCATACCATCCTCCCGGGAGATGACGTGCCTGTGGATGTGTTCTCTTCGCCCGGGGCCAGCGCCTCGCGCAGCGCCTGATCCAGCGACCGCCGCCGGAGGCCGAACAGCGCCACGGCGGGCCCGGCATCCCCCACGTTGTCGACCACAAGCGCCTCGTACTCGTCGCGCGTGATGGGCGGGGACGGCAGATAGGCAGAGAGCCGCAGGACGACCTCCACCGCGGGCGGCGGCAGGTGCCACAGGACGCGGCGCAGCCCCAGCACTCGGGCCACGCGGCGCAGCAGCTCATCGTAGCTGACCACCTCGGGCCCCGGAATCTCAAACGTGCCCCCCAGCGCGTCGTCCCGCTGCAACGCGGCGACGATCGCCGGGATGACATCGTCGAGGGCGACGGGAGCGGATCGGTAGCGGCCATGGCCGAGCACCGGCACGACCGGCAGCGCGGCGGCGCCCAGCGCGGCCAGGGGGCGGAGGCGCCCGCCAGCAAGCGGATACCAGAGTCCGAAGCGCACCACGTCGGCGAACTGCCGCGCCGCTCCGCCCCCCGGCCCGAGGAGGATGGACGGCCGAAAGATCACCCAGGGGATCGCGGCGGCGCGCACCGCCTCCTCGCCCTGCCATTTCGACCGCAGGTATCGCGGGCCGTCGGGGGAGGCGCCCAGCGCGCTGAGGTGGATGAAGCGCTCCGCCCCGGCGCGGGCGGCGGCCTCGACGGCGTGCGCCGTCCCTTGCCGGTTGACCGCTTCGAAGGTCAGCGCTCCCCGCTCCCGCAGGATGGCCACGAGGTGGATCACGGCGCGGCAGCCCTGAACGGCGTGGAGCAGGGCGGCGCGATCCCGCACGTCGGCCTCGCGGATCTCGCAACCGAGGCGGCGCAGCCCATCGGCGGCGCTGGCGCGGTGGACGACGGCTCGCACCTCTACCCCGGCTTGGCGCAGAGCGCGCGCCAGCCGCCGGCCGACGAACCCCCCCGCTCCGGTCACCGCGACCACCGCGGGCACGGCGCTACCTCGCGCGGACGACGACGAATTCGGTGAGGGCGCGCAGGCTCTCCCGCGCCGGGGTGGGCGGCAGCTCGGCCAGCGCGGCGGCGGCCCGCCGGGAGTACTCCGCCGCCGTGCGCAGCGCATACTCCACCCCGCGGTAGCGCGCGAGGAGGACCTCGACCTCGGCCAGGCGGCCGTCCCCGGATGTGTCGGCAAGGAGTTCGATGAGCCGCGCCCGGTCGGCGGGGGCGGCGGCGCGCAGGGTGTGGATCAGGGGCAGCGTGACCTTCCCGCCGCGGATGTCGCTGTGGATCGGTTTGCCCAACGATTCGGCCTGGCTGGTCAGGTCGAGGGCGTCGTCTGTGATCTGGAACGCCATGCCCCACTCCAGCCCGAAGACACCGAGGGCCTGGGCGGCGCGGGCGTTGCCGGCGGCCAGGGCCCCGGCCCGGCAGGCCGCGGCGAAGAGGTGCGCCGTCTTGCCGCCGATGATGCGAAAGTACACCGCTTCGTCGTCGTGCGGCTCGCCGCCGTACTTGATCTGCAGGATCTCGGCCTGGCTCATCTCGACCGAGGCGCGGGCCATCACCTCCGCGACCCCCGTGTCGCGCACCCGGCTGAGCAGGTCGAAGGCCCGGGCGAAGAGGTAGTCGCCGAGCAAGACGGCGATCTGGTTGCCCCAGCGCACGTTCACCGTCGGCGCGTTGCGCCGGGTGTCGGCGTCGTCGATGATGTCGTCGTGGATGAGGGAGGCGATGTGGATCAGCTCCACCGCCGCCGCGATCCACAGGCGGCTCTCCCCGGCGCCGCCGCCGGCCTGGGCGGAGAGGCAGACCAGCGCCGGCCGGATCATCTTGCCCGGCGTGGCCAGGACGTGGCGGACCAGCTCGCCGATGAAAGGGTCGGGCGCGATCAGCTCGCGTTCCAGCAGCGCCCCCAGCCGGTCGAGGTCGTCCTGGATCGGCGCGTAGATCCGGGGGAGATCCATAGGGACGCCGTCTCCTTCGCGCCGCGGCGGCGGTGGCCTGCCGCCGCCGCCCGACGCGATCCCCTTCCTAGCGCACCGTCATCGTCGCCCGCATTCCGGCCTCGCTGTGCCCCGGGACGTCGCAGACGACGGTGTAGGTCCCGGGCTGCAACGTCACCTGGAGCGTCTTGGTCTGACCGGGCTGCAGGCCGTCGAGGCGCTGGTTGGTCTCCTGGATGACGAAGTTATGCTCCACCGCCCCGGTGTTCTTCACGCTGAAGGTCACGGCGCCGGACGGCACAGCCTCCGGCAGGTTGATCGCCCACTCCGTCTCGGTGACGGCGACCGTCCCGCCGGCGCCCCCGCTCCCCCCACCCTGGGGCGCGCCGCCGGTGCCGCCGCCCCCCGGCCCGCAGGCCGCCGTGAGCACGGCGGCTCCCAGGGCCATGGCTATCACGATGACACGGTGACGCATCGCTTCCCTCCTTCATGCTGGCGATGAACAGCCGTCCTCAGGTTTCGGCGATCAACCCGAACGAGGCGACAAACGTGAGCAGCAAGAACCAGAAGATGTAGAACAGCACGTAGGCGGCGATTACCCGGCCCGGCAGGCGCTTCATCACCGCTCTCCCTCCGTCGGGCCTGACCCCGCCACAGGGGCCGTGGGCTGGCCGGCGACGGGAGCCGCAGCCAGCGCGCGCAGTCGATCGACGAAGGCGCGCACCTCCGCCAGGAAGGCCTCGCGGTCATGCAGGCCGTGGGCCAGCATCCCCAGCCGGGCGGGATCGATCCGCCGGCGAAGCAGACGACGCTGCAGCTGATCGACCCGGTCGCGCATCAGGTAGTTGCCCTCGCGGTTCAGACAGTCCCCATAGGGACAGCCGGTGACGAACACCCCGTCGGCGCCGGCGTTCAGCGCCTCCTCCAGCCACGCCGGTCGGACGAAACCCGAGCAGGGCACGCGGATGATCCGCACGCCCGGCGCGTCGCGCAACGCCCCACCCTCGAGGAGCGCGGCAAGGTCCACGCTCCAGTCACAGACGAATCCGACGACCCTGGGCCGCTCGCTCATGCCCGTACCGCCTCCGTGACGAGCGCCTTCACGTCGCGCTCCAGGAAGCGCGGCAGCTCGAGCGCCTCGAAGGGACAGGCCCCGATGCAGATGCCGCACTCAACGCAGCGCGACTCGAGGACGACGGCCAGCAGGGTGCGATTCGCCGCGGCGCGAGAGAGTCCCGGCGCCGGCGAGGGCACCATGACGATCGCGTTGTAGGGACAGTCATAGTAGCACAGCTCGCAGCCGGTGCAGTTGCCGTCGACGACCTGGGCCACCCCGGCGTGGCGGACATCCATCGCCTCCGGTCGCTCCCGCGCGCCGAGGTAGGGCACAGCGAAGGCGGCCACGAGGAGCGCGCCGAGCAGGGCCCCCACCACCCCCGGGGGCAGCCAGTTCAGCAGCCAGAACGGCAGGAGGAAGAACACGTCCATCGGGAACGCCGTCGGACGCGCCGCCGGCGTGGCCGGCAGACCGCTCGTCGCCGGCATGACGCCCGCCAACAGGAACACCAGCCCCAGGCAGAAGAGCACCCAGACGGCCGGCGGCCAGATCTTCGGATGGCGCAGCCGGGTGTAGTGCCACCACAGCAGCACGTACAGCGCCGAGGCCGGGGCGATGTGCAGGAACAAGATCCGCACCAGCGTCGCGTCGCCGACGCCCTCCCCGCCCAGGAAGACGCGCGCCAGCGGCGCGCCGAGCACCGGCAGGCTGCGCAGCAGGCCGAGGAACAGCCCCGTCAGCGCCTGGGCCCGCTCGTCCCACACCAGCTGGTAGCCGGTGAAGCCGACGAAGCTGCCGAAGGCCAGCAGGAAGACGCCCGAGATCCAGGGGTTGTCCCGGCTGAAGAGGTAGCGGTCCGTGAACCAGTTCCGGAAGAGGTGCAGCAGCGCGGCGACGATGAAGCCATCCGCGGCGTAGCGGTGCACCCCGCGCACCAGCCCGCCGTAGGGCACGCCCTCCGTGATGTAGCGCACCGAGGCGAACGCCCCACCCAGCGACGCCTCGTAGTAGAAGAAGAGGAAGATGCCGGAGAGCACCAGCACGAAGAGGAAGAGGTTGGCCAGCCCCCCTGTGTAGTACAGCGGGTTGTAGTCGCTGGGATAGACGCGGTTGACCACGACGTCCAGGCGCAGCGTCCCGCGCAGCAGGGCGGTCATGACGCGCCCGTAGCGTCCGCGCTCGGTGTCCGCTCGCGGCGGGCGGCCAGCGGCCACGCTCACCGCTCCGCCCTCCGCGGGCCGATGATCCCCAGCTTCCGCAGGAACAGCACGATGAACGAGTAGGCCAGCAGCAGGACCCCGATCATGCCGCCGCCGAGGAACCAGCGGTCCGTGACCTCGGCGTAGACGATGCCGGCGGCGCAGAGCAGGGCGAGCGCGGCCAGCAGCAGGATGCCGGTAACGTAGGCGTTACGCATGGCGTGATCCCCGACGGGTCAGGATGCGTTCGTACAGGCCGATCCGGCGCCGCACCGCCCCGGCGGCCCGATCCGCCGCATACACCCAGAACCCCAGGTAGGTGAAGGCGGCAAGGAAGAGCGCCAGGTAGGCGACCGCAGCCCCGGCGGCGGGGGCGCTCGGCGCCGACCACAGCGCGCGCAGCGCCGCCCAGAGCTCGCCGATCGTCCACATCGCGGTGATGAACGCCGCGGCCACGGAGAGGAGGCGCATCTCAGTGCGCCACCGCTCGACCGGCCGCAGCCGGCGCCGAGGCCGCCGCGGCGCGCCGCTTCCGCCGGTAGCGGATCTCCCAGAACAGGGCCAGGGTGAGGACAACCAGAGTCAGGTTCATGATGATGAACGGCTCGCGTTCGATGACGGCGATGTTGAACAGGATGAGCACGGTGAACGTCAGGAAGTAGACGAGGGCCAGCAGGCCGACGACGAAGAAGAAGGGCCGCTCGAGAGGCCGCCGGCCCCGACTGCGGTCCAGGAACGGTACCAGCATGCCGAACCCGATGAGCAGCCCCGGCCCCAATCCCGCCCACAGCGGCGGCGTGTACTTCACGTACTGATACAGCGCCAGGAAGTACCAGTCGGAGAGGATCGGCAGCGGCGTGCGCGTCGGATCCGCGCGCCGGCCGGACTCCGCGGGCAGGATGTAGCTGATCACGACCAGCATGGCCATGAAGAGGACCACCGGCAGCAGCGACATGTTGATCCGCTTGCGCCGGGTGCGCTGGAAGAAGACCTCGATCAGGACGAGCAGGACGAGCGAGATGCCAAAGTGCAACGCGTAGAAGCGCGTGATCGTGGCCTGGCCTACCGCGGGCCCCCCGAGGAAGATGTAGGCGATCATCGAGCCGAAGCCCATCGGGCCGAGCACGGGGATCTGATCGAAGTACACGGGCACGGTGAGCACGGTCTTCGCCGCCCAGAAGGCGCGCTGGTTCCAGATCAGCAGGTAGCCCGTGATCCCGGAGATCATCGCCAGGATCAGCCCGAGGAAGCCCAGCATCCAGGACAGCTCGCCCGGCTTCTTGTACTCGCCGAGGAAGTACATGCGGTAGATGCGCAGGATGATCGTCAGGATCACGCCGTCGGCGGCGTACTTGTGGATCCCGCGCACCAGCCAGCCCAGGGGCACCTCATGCTGGATGCGGTCGATCGAACTGAAGGCGCCCGTGGTCGTCGGCTCGTACCAGATCATCAGGATCACGCCGCTGACCACGGTGAGCAGCCAGAAGTAGTAGAGCATCGGGCCCAGCAGGTACAGGGGGTTACTCTGCTGGGCGACGAGGGTCTCGTCGAACAGGTTGAGCTTCTCGCGGCGCTCGCGCAGCCAGTCGCGCAGACGATCCCACATCGGCGTCAGGCGATCCCGCCCGGCTCCACATCCGTGACCACGATCCGCTCGCCCTGCACCTCGAAGAGGAAGGTGCGCGGCGGGCGCGGAGCGGGGCCGGAGAGTACGCGGCCAGGGACGTCACGGTCGGCCGGGTCGTAGATGCTGAGGTGGCACGGGCATCCCATCAACGCGTGCTGGCGCTGCGGCGGCGGCACGTAGCCGCCGTAGCCGGCCGTGATCTCGCGCCAGTTCGGAACGTAGTTGTAGATGCAGCCCAGATGCGGGCAGATCCGGGAGAAGACGATGATGTCGCTCTCCGTGACCTTCGGCTCCTTGCCGATGGCCCGCGCCCAGGCCAGGGGCAGGCGAATGCGGTAGGGCAGGCGGACGGCCACCCCCGGCACGTTGGCCGTCTTGAAGCCCGCCGGCGTGTACTGCGGGTAACGCTGCGTGAAGACGAAGTACTTGTAGTCCCAGGGCTGGCGCAGGTCGGCCAGGGTGGCCGCCACCGTCGCCTCGCCGCGCGGCACATCCGCAGCGGTCGGCGCCAGGACGCCCAGCTTTGGCACGTTCGGCTTGAGCAGGCGCAGCAGCGGCGAGCCCAGCGCGGCGAGGGCGCCGACAACCGGCAGGGCCGTGGCCGCCTTGAGCAGGGTCCGCCGCTTTAGCTGCGGGGCGTCATCTTCAGCCATCCCGCTCCACCATAGCGCCCCATCGCGAAGCGGCGCAACTGTGCGCGCTCACCGCGGGGCCGTCCCCTCCCAGGGGTAGTCGTAGACAAAGGTGTACAGGTAGTTGACCAGCGCCCAGAGCTCGGCCTCACTCAGCCGACCGCGATAGGCCGGCATCCGTCCGCGGCCATCCACGATGGCCTGGTAGAGCTCGGTGGGCTTGCGCTGCGCCATGAGGTTGATGTCGGTGAAGATGCCAGGGCCCTGGCCGCGGGCCCAGTGCCACAGCTCGCGCGCCAGCTCCGCGCCACGCGGTCCGCGGCCGTCGCCGGCCGTGCCGTGGCAGGAGGCGCAGGTGAGCTGCGAGCCCTCGATGGCGAACGCCTTCGTCTCGTACAGCTGCTTGCCGCTTCGGATCTCTGCCGGCGTGCTCTGGTACGTCCACTCGTGGAAGACGACATGCCAGCGCTCCTCATCGGTGAGGTTCACGCCGAACGAGGTGGCGCCGTAGGCCGGCTTGCCGCCACGCCGCGGGAACGCCGGCATCGCGGTGTGCGGACGGCCGCGGGTCACGGTCTCGTACATGCTGAAGGGGCTGTTCAAGCGCATCGCCACGGTGTTGTGGAAGTCCGCCGGCCGGCTCGGCAGCCGCTCGCCCTGCACACGGATGCCCAGCAGGGCGAAGAAGTCGGTCATCAGGTTCTTGCCGGGCGCGCGCAGGTTCGCCGCGGCCGGCCCGTCGCCCCGCCCCTCCGGCCCGTGGCAGACGACGCACTGCGCACGCTGGAAGACGCGGCGGCCCTCGATCGCTGACGGCCGGACCGGCACGAGGCGCTCGTCCGCCGGGGCGGGCGGCGGAGGGGCCAGACGCGCCGTGGCCCGGGAGACATCGACCACCGGCTGGCAGGCGGCAGCGAACAGCGACCCGGTCACCAGCAGGGCGAACAGCAGGCGGGGACGGCCCGGCATTCCGAGCATTAGGGGTTCTGCGCGCGGCGGAGGTCTCCTCCCCCGCGGCGCAGGCGGCGCAGCAGGTCGGCGCCGAGCGCCGCGGCGAGGAGCGCGACCGCCCACCGCATCTGAGCCGGGTTCGAGACCGGCAGCCCGTCGAGCCGGATCGTGATCGCGTCGCCAGATGGCAGGTCGCGGGCCTCCCAGCGGGGCAGGCGTTCGCCGTCCACCGACACCGGCTCCGCCGGCCCGCCGCGATCCGCGACGAGCTGCACTGCGCGGCCGCGCGCCACGATCTCCAGGCGGCGCACGCGCAGGGGATAGGCGCGGGAGATGACAGCGGCGCGGCCCGCGGGCAGCGCATAGCTGTAGGCCAGCTCGCTGAGACCGGTCGGCAGCTGGACGTCGGCGGCGACCCCTGTGGCCGTGCGCACGGCGCGCGCGGCTCCCCGATGCACGGTGAGGTACGCGGCGTCTTCGGGCAGGGGCAGGCGCAGCGTCACGCGGCGCGCCGCGGCAGTGTTGCTCAGGCGCAGCGCCTCCGAAACGCGCAGATGGTCGCGCCGGGCGTCGATGGCGATCAGGAGCAGACCGATCTCCTCCGACGGCGTCCCGGCCGCGACTGGCAGGGCGATCAGGACAGCGAGGGCCGCGGCCCGCGCCAGGGCGCTCACGGCACCGCCTCCGGCCGCACCGCGCTGATCGCTTCATCCGGCGCGCCGGCGGAGGCGCGGCGGCCCGCCGCCGCCGGAAGGGCCGCCCACGCCGCGCCCGCGATCAGCATCGCCGCGCCCGCCCACAACCAGGCGACGAGGGGGCTGACCACGATGCGCAGGGTGGCCCGGCCGTCCTCGGCCAGCCCGATCAAGACGACGTAGAGGTCGTCGCGCCAGCTGCTGCGGATGGCCACCTCCGCCGTGGTGGCATCGCGCCGCCGATGGTAGAGGTGACGGGGAGCGAGGCGCATCTCCCGGCGGCCGTCCGAGGCGGTGAGCGCTGCTTCGGTCACGGTGAGATCGCCGCGCTGCATCGCGCGCACCGCGTCGTAGCGCACCACGTACCGGTCGAGACGCGCCCACTCGCCGGGGCGCAGCGCCACCTCGGCCTGCGTCGTGAACGCCGACGACGCGGTGATCCCGACGAGCATGACCAGCATCCCGAGATGGGCGACGTAGCCGCCGGAACGCAGGCGAACGGCGATCATCCGCAGCGCCCCGCGCCCCGCCCACGGCCGTCCCATCTCGACCACCGTAGCCGCGGCGGCGAAGACGGCCAGCGCGCCCACCAGGAGGACGCCCGCACGGCGCAGGCCCGCGGCGGCGGCGCCGAGGGCGGCGAGACCTCCGAGCGCCGCGGGCACGGCGAGCAGCCCTCCGGTGCGCCGCAGATCGGGCGGTCCCCAGGGCAGCAGCGGT
>DATLZI010000016.1:0-7353 GCA_035574075.1 bacterium
CTCAGCTTCTGGTGCGCCGCGCCGAGACGGTCGGCGCCGCGGACAGCTGATCAAAGGTGCCGTCCTCCCTCCTCCCGCCAGCGGTCAAGGATCTCGCCCACCTCCAGAAGCGAGCGAGCCACCGCGTCCGGCCGCGCCGAGATCTGCGCCGCGGTGGCGTCGGGCGGCAATGTCGCCGTGAGCCAGATGGAGCGCATCCCCGCGGCGGCGGCGCCCGCGACGTCGGCGCTGAGGCTGTCCCCGACCATCACCGTCTCGTCCGGTCGCAGGCGCCACTGGCGGAGGATGGCGTGGAAGATGCGCGGATCGGGCTTCGTCCGGCCGAAACCCGCGGAGGAGAGGATCGGATCGAGGTAGGGGGCGAACAGCAGCCGCCGGCAACACTCCACGACCAGGTAGTGGGAGGAGGCGTTCGAGATCAAGCCGGCGCGCAGCCCGCCGCGCGCCAGGCGCGCCAGCAGCGCCGCCGCGCCCGGCAGGGGGCGCATCGCCTCGAGCTCGGAGGCGAAGAAGGCGCGCTCGGCGTCGGCCAGGAAGGCGGCGTCCGTGGGCAGGGCGTAGCGCTCGAGGACCGCGCGCAGGGCCCGGTCGGCGGTGACTTCCTCCGTGCCGGTGCGCTCGGCCCACAGGCGCTGGCGCTCCGCGATCAGCGCCTCGACGAATCCCTCCGGCACGGCGAAGCCGCGCGCCCGCAGCCAGCCTGCCAGGGCCTCCGCGTTCCCGCGCTCGAAGTCGCCCGGAAAGATCAAGGTGCCGCCCAGATCGAAGACGACGCCGCGGATCATCGGGAGAGACGCTGCTCGTCCGGCGGGCGCACGTGGCGAAACTGCACGTAGAGGATGATATCATACACGCTCTTCAGCGCGCCCCCGGCGACGAACGGCAGCCCGAGCGCGGCGACCTGCATCGCGTACCCGGCGAGCACCGGCGTGACGGCCTGAGCGGCGGTGCGCACGACGTTGGTCAGGGCCGCCGCCTGGTTGCGCTCCTGCGGATCGACCACCGCCATGACGTAGCTCTGCCGGGTGGGCACATCCATCTGGGACAGCGCGTGGCGCGCCAGGAGCAGGATCACGGCGGCAGGGAGGGAGGGGGCGGCGGGGATCAGCATCAACAGGATGTTGCTCGGCAGGTGGGTGAAGACCATCGTGTTGATCAGCCCGATGCGGTTGGCCAGGCGCGTCGCGGCCAGGAACGAGGCGGCCTGCAGCAGCCCCACGCCGAAGAAGACCGGCCCTAGCACCTCCGGGCCCGCGCCCCAGCGCCGGGAGAACCAGAACGCGACGAGGCTCTGCACGACGAACCCGCCCGCCAGGGCGTCCAGGCCGAACAGCGCCGCCAGCCGCAGCACGATCCGTCGGGAACGGGCTAGCCCGCCGCGCGGCCGCGCGGCGGGCGGCGATCCTACCTCGACCTGCGGGGACAGCCGCAGCACGAGGCCCAGCACGATCAGGGCGATCGCGGCGTACAGAACGAACATCGCCCGTACTCCCGCCCCCTCGCTCCATCCCAGCGATCGGCTCAGGACCGCCGGTGTCCCCGCGGCCAGCGCCCCGGCGGCTCCGGCCAGGGCGCCCACCGTGTGGTACCAGCCGAAGACCGCGTTGCGCCGGGCGGCCGGGACGGTCTGCGGCAGCATCGCCTGCTCCAGCGCGAGGAAGGGGCCGACCTCGCCGGCGGTGGCGCCGATCGTACCGGTGAGCGAGGCCAGGATCAGCAGCGGGAAGCGCGTCGTCAGGGCGAAGGCCGCGCCGGCGGCGGCCATCAGCGCCGCGCTGAGGGCCAGCATCGGCCGGCGGCCCCACCGATCCGCCGCGGCGGAGAGGGCGAGGGTGAGGAGCGTCGAGCCGGCGAGGGCGGCGGTGAGGACGGCCCCCGCCTGCCAGGGCGCGAAGCCGAGGCGCTCAAAGTGCAGGCCGAGCAGGACGCTGAGGGACCCGTAGGCGAAGGTGCGAAGCGCCCGCGCGGCGAGGATCAGCCGGCCGTCGGCGCCCGGGGCGATCACCGCACCTCGAGGGTCAGCCCTTCCTGGCCGGCGATGACGTCGAAACCCGCTGCCCTGCGGCGCGCCTCGTCCAGCAGCTCGTCCAGCATCGCGTCCCCGTGGCTGGGATCGTGGTGGAACGTCACCAGCCGCCGCGCCCCGACCAGCCGTGCAAAGGCCAGGGTGTGCGGGAGAGCGCTGTGCCCCCAGCCGGGACGCCGCTCGTACTCCGCGAGCGTGTACTGCGCGTCGTGGATCAGCAGGTCAGCTTCGCGGGCCAGGCCGGCGCCCGATGTCCAGTCCGCGCTCAGCGGGAAGCGCTGAACGCCCAGCGCAGGCTCGTGGTCCGGGAGGTACACGAGGGCTCCGCCGCCCTCCGTGAGGCGGTAACCCACCGTCGGACCGGGGTGGCAGACCGGCGCGCAGTGCACGCGCATCGACTCCACGGCGAACTCGCCCATCGGCACATCGTGGAGGAACAGCCGGCAGGGCAGGTCGCGCAGGCGCACGGGGAACAGCGGCGGCGAGAGGTAGCGGGTCAGCCGGGTGCGCAGGTCGTGCCTCGTGGACGGCGGCCCCCAGACGTGCACCTCGGCGTCGCTGCGGTAGAGGGGCTCGAAGAAGCCGAAGCCCTGGATGTGATCCATGTGCAGGTGGGTCAGCAACAGGTGCACGCGACGCGCCTCGCCGCTGACGGCCTGACTGAGGCGCCGGATGCCGGTGCCGGCGTCCAGGACGATCAGCGTACCGTCGCGGGCGCGCACCTCGACGCAGGAGGTGTTGCCGCCGTAGCGCACGGTCTCCGGTCCGGCGCTGGGCAGCGAGCCGCGGGTGCCCCAGAGAGTGATCTTCACGCCGAGTTGACGTCCCAGAGGATGGCCGCGGCGCCGAGCATGCGCCGGCCCTGGCCGACCAGCGGGAAGGTGATGATGTCCAGCTTGCGGCGGCGGCCGTCCATCCCCGTGATCCACAGGGTGCTGCGCGCCGGCGCGCCGCTGCGCAGCGTGGCCACGAGCGGCAGCTCCTCCGGCGCCAGCGGCCGGCCGGCCTCGTCGGTGGGCTGGAAGACCGTCGACCACTCGGCCATCGGCATCTCGCCGGCCTGATCGAACTGCACGCCGAGCAGCGCCTCCGCCGGTTCGTTGTAGTAGAGCAGCGTGCCGGCCGGATCGACGACGAAGATCGGCACGCTGAGGTAACTGGCCAGCTGCCGCGTGAGGATGATCTCGATCTCCTTCTGCGTCATCGCTCCTCCAGGCAACGCTCTGCACTGCGGAGATATTCGCCGGCCGCCGCCCGCCTCATGTCGCCGCGCCGCGGCCCGGGCGGCTTGACTGCGGCGCGGCCGCCTGGGCATATATTGTCATAGTGTGTCCTATAACGGATAGGACAATCAGCCCGCCGCCCCTCGCCGTCCGCCGGGACGGGCCGCTGCCCATCGCTCGCCAGGTCGCCGCGCAGCTCGTGGCGCTCATCCGCGCCGGCACCCTGCGCGCCGGCGACCGCCTGCCGCCGGTGCGCGTGCTGGCCGGTTTCCTGCGCGTCAACCGGAACACCGTGGCCAAGGTCTACGCGCAGCTGGAACGGGACGGCTGGCTGGCCACGACCCCCGGACGGGGGACGTTCGTGCGGCCGACGCTCCCCGCGGGGGGGGACGGCGACAGCGACCTCGCCCCCCTCGCCGACCGCCTGCTGCAGGAGGCCGCGGCGCGCGGGCTGACGCGGGAGGACGTGGCGCGCCTGGTGCACCGCCGCGCCGAGGTCCTGGCCGCCGGGCCGGCGCCGCGCGTGGGCTTCGTAGAGTGCAACCCCTCCGACCTGGCCTACTTCGCGCGGCAGCTCAGCGCGCGGCTCGGCTGCCCGCTGCGCGCCGTGCTGCTCGACGAGCTGGAGCGCGTCGCCGGCGAGCTCGATCTGGTGGCGACGACGCTCTTCCACGTGGAGGAGGTGCGGCGGCGCCTGCCGCGGTACGAGGTCATCGGCCTGATGGCCGCGCCCGACTTCGCCACCCTGGACGAGGTCGCGCACCTGCCGCCGGGCAGTCGCATCGCCCTGGTCTGCGCCACGGCGGAAGGCGTGCGCAGCAAGGAGCAGTCGATCCGGGCGGTGGGGCTGCCCGGCGCGCGCCTCCTCACGGCGACCCTGCAGCAGCCCGAGCGCCTCCGGCCGGTGCTGCGGGCGGCGGATGTCGTGCTGGCCTCACCGAAGGTCCTGGAGCGCATCGCGGAGGCGATCCCGCCGCGGGCCCGCGTCATCCCCTTCGCCAGCGTCCTGGGCGAGGGGGCGGTGGGCCTGCTCGCCGAGCGCATCCGATCCTGGCGGCCCCCTGGGCCGCGCCCGCAGAGGAGGCGGAGGCGATGAAGAAGCTGCGCGTGGCGGTGCTGATGGGCGGGCCCTCGCCCGAACGCGACGTCTCGCTCGACACCGGGCGGCAGATCGTGGCGGCGCTCGATCCCGCCCGCTACAGCGTGCTGCCCGTCGAGATCACGAAGAGCGGGAAGTGGCTGCCCCGGCCCGATCTGCTCCCTCTGTCAGCCCCCGCCGGACCCGTCCCATCCGGCCGGCTCGGCGGGGCGGGACGCCGCGTTCCCGTCCTGCTGCGCGGCGGCCGGACGGAGGCCACGACGTACGATCGCTTCGTTGAGCGCGAGCAGGTGGATGTGGCGTTCATCGCGATGCACGGTCCCTACGGCGAGGACGGAACGATGCAGGGCCTCCTGGAGCTGCTGCGCATCCCGTACACCGGCTCGGGCGTGCTGGCCAGCGCCCTGGCCATGGACAAGCTGCGCAGCCGGCAGATCTTCGAATGGCACCGCCTGCCCGTGCCCGGCTACCTCAGCCTGAGCCGCGATGTCTGGCGCGACCGCGCCCACGTCCACCATCAGGTGGCGACGCTGATCGGGTATCCGTGCGTGGTGAAGCCCAACGCCGTGGGCAGCAGCATCGGCGTCTCTCTCGTCCGCGACGCCCAGCGCCTCGAGGCCGCGGTGCAGGCCGCCTTCGCCTACGGGCCGCTCGTCCTCGTCGAGGAGTACATCAGCGGGGTGGAGGTCACGTGCGGCATCCTCGACGATCCGGCCAGCGGCGAGCCGGCGGCGCTGCCTCTGATCGAGGTCGTGCCGCACGCTGACTTCTACGACTACGACGCCAAGTACGCCGCGGGCGGCAGCGACCACATCATCCCGGCGCGGGTCAGCGACGATGTGGCGCAGCGGGCGCAGGCCCTGGCCCTCCGCGCCTACCAGGCCCTGGGTTGCGAGGGGATGGGCCGCGTGGACATGATCGCGCGCGACCACGACATCGTCGTCCTCGAGGTCAACACCATCCCGGGCATGACGGCGACCAGCCTGCTGCCCGACGCGGCGAAGGCCGCAGGGATCTCTTTCCCGGAGCTGCTGGACCGGATCATCCGCTCCGCCCTGCGCCGGGCGGGACGGTGAGCCGCCCCGTGCAGCGCACGGTCGAGCTGGGCGCGAACACCTTCGCCTTCCCCCGTGGCGCGGCGCGGTGCGACGAGGTCTGCATGGTCTTCCGTCGCCCGGGGGGCGACGTCCTCACGATGCGCAAGACGTTCTATCCGCCCGGCGTGTACCGGCTGCCCAGCGGGGGCATTCGGCCCGGCGAAGCCGTCTTCCAGGCCCTGCGCCGGGAGGTGTGGGAGGAGACCGGCTGGACGGTGGAGCCGGGACGAACCGCTCCAATCGCTGTGGTCACCTACCGCGGCGGCCCGGCCCTGGCCTGCCGGTCGTTCGTCTTCTTGATCGACGGGGTGCACGGATCGCCGCGCTCCCAGGACCCCCACGAGCAGGTGGCCGATTTCTGCTGGGTGAAGCCGGGGACGCTGGGCGCGCTGGCCGGCGCGCTGGAGGCGCTGGGGGCGGAAGAGGCGCCCGATCTGGAGAGCACCTGGCGGGACTGGGGGCGCTTCCGGGCGGTCGTCCACCGCCTGGTGGAGGAACTGCTGCGCAAGAACTCCTGACCTCCGCGCCGAATCCTTCCAGCGGCCCATGCAGCGCAACGCCTTCGTGAAATCCCACGCCCTGGGGAACGACTACATCGTCGTCGAGCCGGACGCGCTCTCGTTCGCCCTGACCCCCGCGGCGATCCGTCTGCTCTGCGACCGGCACCGCGGGGTGGGCTCGGATGGCATCCTGGCCCGCGTGCCCTCCTCCGTCGCCGACTTCGGGGTGCGCATCTTCAACCCGGACGGCAGCGAGGCGGAGAAGAGCGGCAACGGCCTGCGCATTTTCGCGCGGTACCTGTACGATCACGGGCTGACCGCCGCCCCCGCGTTCACGGTGGAAACGGCGGGGGGCGTCGTCCACGTCACGCTGCACCAGGCCGGCGGGCGGGTGGAGCGCATCACCGTGGACATGGGCCAGGCGACCTTCCGCAGCGAGCGCATCCCCGTGGCCGGCCCGGCGCGCGAGGTCGTGGACGAGCCCCTGGAGGTCGACGGCCAGCGCCTGCAGATCACCGCGGTGTCGGTGGGCAACCCGCACTGCGTGGTGTTCGTCCCCGACCTGGCCGCCGTCGCGCTGCGCCGGCTCGGCCCGCGCCTGGAGACGCACCCGCTGTTCCCCGCCCGCGTCAACGTGCAGTTCGCGCAGGTCCACTCGCGGCGCCGGATCGCCGCCCTGATCTGGGAGCGCGGCGCGGGAGAGACGATGGCTTCGGGCAGCAGCGCCTGCGCCGTGGCCTGCGCCGCGGTGCGCAAGGGGCTGGCCGATCGCGAGGTGACGATCGCCATGCCGGGGGGCGAGCTGACGATCACGGTGGGCGAGGACTGGACGGTGCGGCTCTCGGGCCCGGCGGTGGAGGTCTACACCGGCGTGCTCAGCGCGGCTTTTCTCGAGGCCCTGCAGGCGGCGCGATGAAGAAGATCCTCTACGTCATCCTCGACGGCCTGGGCGACCGTCCGTCCCCGGCCCTGGGCGGGCAGACACCCCTGGAGGCGGCGGCGACGCCTCACCTCGACCGCCTCGCCGACGAAGGTCGCCAGGGCACGGTGATCACCGTCGGCCAGGACGTCGCGCCGGAATCCGACGTCGCGGTGCTGGCCATCCTCGGCTACGACCCCCGGCGCTACCACGCCGGACGCGGCCCGCTCGAGGCGGTGGGGGCGGGGCTGCCCTTCCACGACGGCGATCTGGCCCTGCGCGGCAACTTCGCCACGGTGGGCGAGGGCTGGACGATCACCGACCGGCGGGTCGGCCGCAATCTGACCTCCGAGGAGGCCCGCGCGCTGGCCGACGCGGTGACGGCGGCGATGCGCCTGGAAGGGGCGCGCGTGGTGGTGAAGGCCTCGATCGGCCACCGCTGCGCCGTCGTCTTCTACCCTGAGGAGGGCCGGCTCTCCGCGCAGATCT
>DATLZI010000017.1:0-3696 GCA_035574075.1 bacterium
CCGCCTCTGCGAGTAGTAGCCGATGTATCCGATCGGCTCCAGCATCACCCGGTCGCCCGGCGCGCTGTGGCGGCGCAACCAGAGGCCGAGCGGCCTCCGCAGGTGGTCCTCGATCTGCTGCGTGCGCCGGCATGAGTGGACGGACCAGAGCGTGGCCGCGACGACCGCGACAGCGGCGCCCGCCAGCCATCCGATCCGGCGCGCCGGGAGCCGCGCGGTCAGCCCCCCGGCCAGGGCTGCCACGCCGAGCGCCGTCAGCGCGTCGTGCACCGGGAGCGGCGGCACCAGGTACCATTCGAACAGGGGGAGGGGGGAGGCCGCCAGCGCCCCGACGTAGAGGCCGAACCACCCGAGGGCTGGCCACGCGAGGGCCCACTCGTTCCGCCGCAGCACGGACAGACCCACGAGGGCCGCCAGGGTCGCCGCCGCCGGCGCCGGCTGGGCGATCCAGCGCCAGAACATCCCCGGCGCGCCGGGGAAAAGGGGTTGGCCGGCGTGCCAACCGTAGACCGCCAGCTTGGCCGCCGCCGTCCCCGGAATCGGATTGCCGAAGTAGGCGGTGGCGAAGGCGACCCACGGCGCCGCGAGGAGGGCGAACGGCGCTGCTTCCCGGAGCGGAATCCGCCGCTCGCGCCACAGGACGCCCGCCGTGAGGACGGCAGCGAGCAGCAGGCCGTCCCACCTGAGCAGGAAAAGCACGCCGAGAGCGAGGTAGGCGGCGGCGTAGCGCCGGTGCATCCAGGCCAGCACCGCGAGCGCTCCGCACAGCGTCACGAGGCTCGTCTCCATCCCGGAGACGGCCCAGCGGATGTGGAGCGGGTGCACGGCGGCCCAGAACGCCGCCAGCCGGCCCGCGCTTTCGTGCCCCAGTCGCCGCAGCCAGCCGTAGAGCACCAGGCACAGCCCGCCGTCGGCGAGGAGGTTCAGCGCCTTGCCGACCGGAACGGGAGGGAGGCCCAGGCGAGCGACGAGCGCGAGCACGAGGGTGTACAGGGGTGTGGTGGTGCCGAGCACACGCTCGCCGGCGTTGTAGACGAAGCCGCGGCCGGCGGCCAGGTTCTCGGCATAGCGCAGGGTGATGAGGAAGTCCTCGCTGGTGAAGTGGCTCCCGAGCGCCGTCACCGTGCGGACGATCACCGCCAGCGCGGCGATGGCGACGACCTCCAGCGGCAGCCCCCACGGTCCGCCCTTGCCGGTCGCACTCGCGCTGGGGTCCGCAAACGGAAGCCGCACCGGGATCTCCAGGAGGCCGCGACGCATTCCCGCGAGGAGCCCAGGCGGCCGAGCAGGGCGGGCGGCCGAGGCGCCACCCGCCCTCGCAACGGTCCGAGCCGGGCTCGGCACGCCACGGGGGACCGCGTCCGGGGTAGGGGACCGGCTACTCCTCCTCTTCGCCGATCTCCGACTCGCCGTCCAGCGTCTCGATGCCGAATCCCGCCAGCGTCTCCTCCGCCTCTTCCTCCTCGTCCGAACCGCTCTCGGGCCGGAGCAGCTCGAGCGCGGGCGGGATCGGCTCGGGGCTGGCGAGCGCCCGGAGTTCTTCGGCGCTGATCTCCGCCGCCCCGCGGCCCACTTCGACATCGGCCAGGGTCCGCACCCGCGGCAGCGGCCTGACGATCTCGAACTGGCCCTCCTCCGTCTCGACGGCCACCTCCAGATTGCGGTACCGCGGGAGGCCGGTGCCGGCCGGGATGAGCCGCCCGATGATCACGTTCTCCTTCAGCCCCTGCAGATGGTCCCGCTTGCCGCGCACGGCCGCCTCGGTGAGCACCCGCGTCGTCTTCTGGAAGGATGCGGCGGAGAGGAAGCTCTCCGTCTGCAGCGACGCTTCCGTGATCCCGAGGAGCATCCACTCCGCGGTGGCCGGGGTGCCGCCGGCGTTCAGCACGCGCTGGTTCTCGTCCTCGAACTCGAACTTGTCCACCACCTGCCCCGGCAGGAAGCGCGTGTCGCCCGGGTGGACGATCTTCCGCTTCTTGAGCATCTGCCGGACGATGATCTCGATGTGCTTGTCGTTGATGTCCACGCCCTGGTTCTTGTAGACCGCCTGGATCTCCCGAACCAGGTACTCCTGGACACCCCGCACACCCTGCAGGTCCAGCACCTTGTGCGGGTCCAGCGGCCCTTCCGTGAGCCGGTCGCCCGCGCGGATCGACTGCCCCTCCTCCACCTCCAGGTTGCCCCGGTAGGGGACCATATAGCTCTTGCGGAGCTTCACGGTGAGGAAGCCGTTGTCTCGCAGCGCGCGGTAGAGGCGCTCGGTGATCACCTGGCCCGCCTCGACGATCACGGCGCCGGTCTCCGGCACCACCACCGTCTCCGCGGCGACCTCGCCCACGATCCGGTCCTGGTTTTCGATGCTCTCTTCGGTGTGGATGATGACCTGCCGGAGACCCTTGGTCTCGATCTTGGCCACCACTCCGTCCACCTCGGAGATGATCGCCTGCCCCTTCGGCTTGCGCGCCTCGAACAGCTCGACGACGCGTAGCAGGCCGCGCACCTGCTCCTCGAGCACCTTGAGGACCGCCTGGATCGCCTTCACGCGCTCGCGCTCGCCGGCTTCCTCGCCGAACTCGACGATCCCTTCCTCCACGTCCCGGTGGATGAGCCGGAGCGTCTCCTGCTTCTTCTTCTTCACCTCGGCCACGCCGGTCAGGTACTCCTGGGCGATGCCGCCGGTGTGGAAGGTGCGCATCGTGAGCTGCGTGCCGGGTTCGCCGATCGACTGCGCCGCGATGATCCCGACCGCAGTTCCGACCTCCACCAGCCCGCCGCGTGCGAGATCGCGCCCGTAGCACATGGCGCAGATCCCCTGCCGCAGCTCGCAGGTGTAGGGGGAGCGAATGCCGACGGTGCGGATCCCCGCCTTCTCGATCGCCTCCGCCGCGGCGTCCGTGATCTCCTGGTTCGCCTCGGCGAGCAGCTCGCCCGTCTCCGGGTGGAAGATGTCTTCCAGGGCGTAGCGCCCGCGAATCCGTTCACTCAGGCGCTCGACCAGCTCCCGGCCGTCCCGGATCTCGCTGACGTAGATGCCGTTCGTGGTGCGGCAGTCCTGGTCCCGCACGATCACGTCCTGGGCCACGTCCACCAGGCGGCGCGTCAGGTAGCCGGCGTCCGCGGTCCGGAGCGCGGTGTCCGCCAGGCCCTTGCGGGCGCCGTGGGTGGAGACGAAGAACTCCAGAACGGAGAGGCCCTCGTGGAAGTTGGATTTGATCGGCAGGTCCTCGATGAGGCGGCCGAACGGGTCCGACATCAGGCCCCGCATGCCGGAGAGCTGGGTGATCTGCCGCTTGGAGCCCCGGGCGCCGGAGTTCACGATCATGAAGAGCGGGTTGTAGCGGTCGATCGACTCCATGATCGCGTCGCCGACCTCGGTGGCCGCCTTCTGCCAGTGATCCAGCACCCGCTGGCGGCGCTCCTCCGCGGTGAGCAGGCCGCGCTGGAAGGCGGTGTTCGTGCGCTGGACCTCCCGCTCGGTGCGGGCGATGATCTCGTCCCGCTTCGCCGGAACGGCCATGTCGGTCATCGAGATCGTGATGCCGGAGACTGTCGCGAACCGGAAGCCCAGGTCCTTGATGTCGTCCAGCAGCTCGATCGTCCGCTGCGCGCCGTACTTCGAGTAGCACTCGGAGACCATCTTGGCGACGTCCGCCTTGAGCATGGTCTTGCCGATGTAGGCGGGCCGGTAGCGCATCC
>DATLZI010000018.1:0-6713 GCA_035574075.1 bacterium
GAGGTGCTGTGCGCGCCGCACCGCTCCTACCGCCGGCCGCTGCTGGCCCTGGCCCGGACGCAGTGGCTGAAGGGCGCCGCGCACGTCACCGGCGGCGGCATCGCCGCCAACCTGGCGCGCATCCTGCCCGAGGGCTGCCGCGCTGTGGTGGACGCCCGCGCCTGGCCGCAGCCGCCTCTCTTCGCCGCGCTCGCCGCCGCCGGCGGCGTGGACCGGGCGGAGATGCTGGCCACCTTCAACATGGGCCTCGGGGCGATCGCGGTGGTGCCCCGCGAGCGGGGAAGGCTGTCGGTGGACATCTGCCGGGCCAACGGGGTCGAGGCCTGGGTGATCGGCGAGATCACGGGCGGGGAGAGGGGCGTCGAGATCGCATGATCCGCATCGGCGTGCTGGCCTCCGGCGGCGGCTCGAACCTGCAGGCAATCATCGACGCCTGCGCGCGCGGGGAGATCGACGGCGCGGTGGTCGTCGTCATCTCCAACAACCCCAAGGCGCGGGCCCTCGATCGCGCGCGGCGGGCCGGGATCCCCGCCGTGGCGATGCACCACCGCGCCTTTCCGGACCGCGACACGTTCGACGCCAAGCTCGTCGAGATCCTCCACTCCTACACCGTCGACCTCGTCTGCCTGGCCGGCTTCATGCGCATCCTCGGGCCGGCGTTCATCGCCGAGTTCCCCGGTCGGATCATGAACATCCACCCCGCGCTGCTGCCTGCCTTCGGCGGGTTGGGCATGTACGGCGAGCGCGTGCACCGGGCGGTCCTCGACAGCGGCGTGAAGTTCAGCGGCTGCACCATCCACTTCGCGAACGAGGCGCCAGACGGCGGCCCGATCATCCTGCAGGCCGTCGTCCCGGTGCGCGACGATGACACCGTCGAGACGCTGGCCGCGCGGATCGCCAGAGAAGAGCATCGCCTCTACCCGGAGGCGATCCGCCTCTTCGCGCAGGGACGGTTGCAGGTCGTCGGCCGACGGGTCCGCGTCCTCGAGGTCCGCCAGCCGGCGCCCGTGGAGTAGGAGACACCGATGCACCAGCACCCGGTCCCTCCGCGCGCCGCCCGCCCGCCCGCCGGCCCGGAGCGGATCGCCGTGCGGCGCGCGCTGATCAGCGCGTGGGACAAGAGCGGTGTCGTCGAGCTGGCGAAGGCGCTGGTGGCCTGCGGGGCCACCATCATCAGCACGGGAGGCACCGCCCGGGCGCTCAGCGATGAGGCCGTGCCGGTGATCGCGGTCGAGTCGGTCACCGGCTATCCCGCGATCCTCGACGGTCGGGTCAAAACGCTCCACCCGGCGATCTTCGCCGGCATCCTCAGCCGCGACGATCCGGCGCACCGCGCGGCGCTGGAGGGTCTGGGCATCGCGCCCATCGACCTCGTCGTCGTGACCCTGTATCCGTTCGAGACGCAGGGCGTCTCCGCGCCGATGAGCGAGGCGGTGGAGCTCATCGACATCGGGGGCTGCGCCCTGATTCGCGCGGCGGCGAAGAACTGGGCGCGCGTCGCCGTGCTCTCCGATCCGGCGCAGTATGGTCCGGTGATCGAGGAGCTGCGCCAGGACGGCGGCCTCTGCGCTGAGACCCGCCGGCGCCTGGCCGCCGAGGCGTTCGCCCGGACCGCGGCCTACGACGCCGCGATCGCCAGCTACTTCCAGGCGGCGACCGGGGCGCGCTTCCCCGATCTGCTGACGCTGGCCTACCGCAAGGTGCAGCAGACGCGCTACGGGGAGAATCCGCACCAGCGCGGGGCCTTCTACCGCCCGGCCGTCGGCTCCGGCGGTCTCGCCGACGCGCGGCAGCTGCAGGGCAAGGAGCTGTCCTTCAACAACTGGGTCGATCTCGATGCCGCCTGGGGCCTGGTGAACGAGTTCGCCCAGCCGGCCGCGGCGATCATCAAACACGCCACGCCCTGCGGCGCGGCCACGGCCGCCACCCTCGCCGAGGCGTACCGGGCCGCCCTGGACTGCGATCGGGTCTCCGCCTTCGGCGGCGTGGTGGCGTTGAACCGGGTGGTCGATGAGCAGACCGCTGTGGCCATCGGCGGGGTCTTCACCGAAGCTGTCATCGCTCCCGGATTCACCGCCGAGGCCCGCCAGGCGCTGAAGAAGAAGACTACCCTCCGGCTCCTCGAAGCCCCGCCGGCGTCATGGAACGGCCTGGAGATGAGGAGTGTCAGCGGAGGGCTGCTCGTTCAGGAGCGCGACGCCGTGGTGGTCGATGACGGTGCGCTGCGCGTCGTGACCCCTCGCCGGCCGACGGCCGCGGAGATGGCCGACCTGCGCTTCGCCTGGGCCGTGGCGAAGTGGGTGAAGTCCAACGCGATCGTCCTCGCCAGGGACGGGGCCACGGTCGGCATCGGGGCCGGGCAGCCCAACCGGGTCGGCGCCGTGGAGATTGCCGTGAAGGTGGCCGGGGAGCGGGCCAGGGGGGCGGTGCTGGCCTCCGACGCTTTCTTCCCGTTCCGGGACGGCGTCGACGCCGCGGCCCGGGCCGGCGTGACGGCCGTGATGCAGCCCGGCGGGTCGGTGCGGGACGAGGAAGTCATCGCCGCCGCGACCGAGCACGGCATGGCGATGGTCTTCACGGGCATCCGCCACTTCCGGCACTAGCCGGCGGCGTCACGTCCCCTTGGCCGCTGCTCCCGCGGGTTCCGGGGTCAGCCCCAGCCGTGCGGCTTCGCGGGCCACGTCCACGCGCCTGCGCACCCCGAGCTTGGAGAGGATCGACGAGATGTGGTGGTCGACCGTCTTCACCGAGATGTAGGTCCGCCGCGCGATCTCCCCGTTGCTCAGGCCCTGCACCAGGAGGGGGACGAGCTCGAGCTCACGGGAGGTCAGGCCGGATGGATGCGCCTGCGTCGATGGACGCGGCCCTCGAGGGATCCGGCGGACTCCCATCTCGCGGAGATGCCTGGCGACCCGAGCGGACATCGGACGGGCGCCCAGAGGCTTCAGGATCTGCAGCGCGCGGCGCAGCGACGCCTCCGTTCGCTCCTCGGCCAGGGCCGTCGCCGCCTCGTACGGACACCCGATCTCGCTCCAGGCCTGCGCCGCCCGCGTCCATCTCCCCGCCATCATCAGGGCGAAGGGCTCCGCGGCGCCCTTTGGCGGGCTCTGAAGAACTCCCCCGCGCCAGCGCCAGAAGCCCAGCTCCCCGAGGGTCCAGGGATCCTGCGCCCGCACCGCCCGGTCGAAGGCCTCGCTGGTCGCAGCCTCGATCGCCGCGACCTCACCCTTCAGCCACGCCGCCTCCGCCCGGGCCGCGGCGACCGGGGCGATGTGCTGCAGTTGGTGCGTCGGCTCCGCGATCGCCTGCGCCTCGTCGAGGAGGGGCCGGGCATCCGGCTCTCCGCGCCGGATTCGCACGAGGGCGAGCACGCACAGGGCAGGGATCTTGGACAGGGATGTCCCGTGGGCCTGGGCCGCGAACGCCGCTTTCCCCAGGGCGTCGTCCCAGTGCCCCTGGTCGAAGCGCAAGCGGGACAGGAACGCGTTCAGCCAGAGGCGCCAGAGGTACAGGTCCTGGTCGCCGGCGTACGCCAGGCCGGCCACCACACGCTCGATCAGATCGAAGCGGCGGGTGCGCGATGCCGCCCAGCCCAGATGGATGAACGCGCGCCCGACGTGTTCCTCGAGCCCCGCCTGCAGCGCCAGGTCCAGGCTGCGCTCGAGCTTCTCGCGTCCCCCCGGGACGCCGCGCAGCAGGTCGAGCGTCCCGACGGTGTTCAGGGTGTGGGCGACGGTCTCCGTATCGCCGAGCTGCTCCCCGAGGGTGAGCGCCCGAGGCCCCCAGGCGTGGGTCCCCGGGGCATCCTCATCGTTCATGCAGACTGACGACATCGCGCTGTAGGCCAGGGCCAGCTCCCGGCCGGGCGGCAGCGGCTCGAGCAGCGCGATCGCCTCGCGGGCACGGCGAGCGGCTTCCTGGATGCGGCCGGAGCACCAGAGGATGCGCGACAGCGCGCGGAGCGAGTCGCCGGTCGCCCGCCGGTCGCGGGAGGCCCGACGGCATTCCAGGGATCGCTCGTGCGTTTCGATGGCCTCGGGGAACTGCGCGGCCAGGAACAGCTGGTAGGCGCACTTCTCCAGGAGATCGGCCCGCGCCGGCGCCGGCAGGCTGTCGGCAAATCGCAGCGCCCTGGCGTACTGGGAGGCGGCCTCGCGATGCGCGCCCAGCGCCGCGGCGCGCCGAGCCGCTTCCTGCGCGTACTCCAGAACGGCCGCGCCGTCCCCGGCCGCCTCCGCATGATGAGCCAGCCTGGGCAGGTCGCCGCGGGTCGCCGGCAGGGAGCGGAGCACGCTGAGCGCCGCGCGGTGGAGGGCGATGCTCTGGTGCGGCGGGATGGTCCCCAGGATCGCTTCCCGCGCCAGTTCATGGCGGAATGCCAGGACCCCGCCGTACGGGCGCAGCATTCCGGCGGCGACGCACTCGTCGATGGCTTGGGCCTCGGCGGCTGTGATCTCCCTCACCACCCAGGGCTCGACGCGAACGCCGACCACGGCCGCCGCTTCCAGGAGCCGTCGGCCGCTGGCGGAGAGCCTGGACGCGCGGGCCAGGACCGCGTCCCGAACGGTCACGGGGATGCCCGCGGAATCGCTGGCCAGGACCTCGGTGACGAAGAACGGATTTCCGCCTGTCTGGCGATACAGCGCTGCCGGATCGAACGTACTTCCCCGCGCCAGGATCCGGACCGCCTCGGCGGAGAGCGGCGACAGCGTCATGCGCCGGACGCCCTCGGCGGTGGCCAGGTCGCCCAGGACGGTGGTCAACGGATGGCGGTGGTCGATCTCATCGTCGCGGAAGGCGACGGCCAGGAGCGTCCGGGTCTTGTGGATGCGGCGTCCCAGGAATTGGAGGAGGTCGAGCGTGGCCTCGTCCGCCCACTGCGCGTCCTCGAAGACGACGACCGTGGGCCCCGCAGCGACATCGCCGAGAAACGCCTGGAACACCTCTGTCCGCGGGGCGCCAGTCTCCAGCCGCCGGGTGGTCTCGGGCGCGATCTCCTTCACATCAAGGAGCGGACCGAGCGGCCGCGGCGTGGAGAGGGGGTCGCAGGCGCCGACGGCGACGCGGGCGATGCCCTCCACGGACTGGGCGAAGAGGCGCAGCAGCGCGGTCTTCCCGACGCCGGCTTCGCCCGCGATGAAGACGAGACGGCCATGCCCCGCGGCCGCCTCGTCCATCCATCCCTTGAGATCTGTGAGGTTCTGCCCGCGTTCGAGCAGCTTCATGGGACCATCCCTGGACGCGGGATGGTTCCCGACAGTTTCTGGGGTCCGCGGGGACAATCCTTCACCTACCCGCCGCCATCCAGCAGGCCGAGCCTGGTCGCCTCGCGGACGACCTCGGCCCGGCTGCGCACGCCGAGCTTGGCCAGCACCGACGAGACGTGGTGGTCCACCGTCTTGACGGAGATGTACATCCGGGTCGCGATCTCGGGATTGCGGAGCCCCTGGGCGATGAGCTTCACGATCTCCGCCTCGCGCGCGGTGAGGCCCGCGGGGTGCGCGCGGGTGGCAGGACGCGGTCCGCGCGGAATGCCCCGCACGCCCATGAGGCGCAGCGTGCGGCTGACCGCGCCGGCCATCGGGCGCGCCCCGAGCCGTTCGAACTCCGCCAGCGCCGTGCGGAGCGGGCCTTCCTCCGGCGCCTCGGCCAGCGCGCGCGCCGCCTCGTAGGGACAGCCGAGCCGGGTCCAGGCTTCGGCCGCGCCGGCCCAGGCCCCGGCGATCTGCAGCGCGAACGGTTCGGCGCAGGGCGTGGGCGAGCGGGGCAGCGCGTCCGCTCGCCACAGCCAATAGGCCAGTTCTCCGGCGAACCAGGGATGGGCATGGCGTTGAGCGAGGTCATAGGCCGCGAGGGCCTCGGTCCGCGTTGCCGCCCGATCTCCCCGCAGTCACGCGGCCTCCGCCCGGGCAGCGCGGACCGGTGCCAGCCGCTGCAGGGTCTGCGTTCCCGCGGCCAGGTCGAGCGCCTCATCCAGGAGCGGACGGGCGCCGGCATCGCCCCGCCGCGACAGCAGACGGCCCAGGGCGACGAGGGCCATGATGCGCGTGATGACGCTGATCCCCGATTCCCCCAGGACCGCCCGGGCCATCTCCTCTGCGTCAGGCCATCGCCCCTGGTACAGATGCGAGAGCGCCTGCCAGGCCATCATGTAATGGCGTGATTGATCGAGGTCGCGCTCCAGGCAGTAGGCGATCCCCTCGGCGAAGTACCGATCGGCGTTGGGGAAGGCGTACACCTCTCCCAGCGCGCTCCCCAGATTGGCGTAGGCCAGGGCGACATCGCCTTCCAACCCGCCTCGCGCGCCAGACGAAGGCTGGCCGCGAGCTGCGCGATTCTCTCCGGAATCCGGCCGGAGAGCAGCAGCGCCGAGCCCATCGCGTTGTAGGCGCCGACGAGGGTGGGGGTATCCTCGAGGCGCCGGGCCAGTTCCACCGCCTTCTGCCCGACGACAAGCGCATCGGGGCGCGCACCAGGAAGACGCTCTGCCGGGCCAGCCCCTCCCCCGTCCGCAGCATGTCGCCGAGGGCGCGCCACAGGTCGGTGGCTTCGGTCATGGCACGCAGCGCCTCCGGCACGCGATCGAGCATCGCGGCCTCCTCGGCGTACTCGAAGAGCAGCGCGGCGCGCTCGCGCGGAGCCAGGGGAGCCGCCCGCAGGACGCGCTCGAACTGCGCGGCGGCCTCCCGATGGGCCCCCAGCGCGCGGGCCCG
>DATLZI010000019.1:0-11254 GCA_035574075.1 bacterium
CCCGCCGCAGCCGCGGCGCGGGCGACCGCCTCGAGGACCGCCGGCCGGACCAGCGGCCGGGCGCCGTCATGCACCAGGACGATCTCCGCCCGATCCACGCGCGCCAGCCCCGCGGCCACCGAAGCCTGCCGGGTCGGCCCGCCGGCCACCACGGCGCGCACGCGCCGCAGGCCGGAGGCGGCGATGAGCGCGTCGGCCTCGGCGATGCGGTCCGCGGGAACGACGGCCACGATCGCCTCCACCGCCGGGCAGGCCTCCACCGCGCGCAGCGTGTGCAGCACCAGCGGTTGACCGCGGAGGGGGACGAACGCCTTGCCGTCGGCGGCACCGATGCGCGCCCCCCGTCCGGCGGCGACGACGACGGTCTCCGTGCGGGGCAGCCTCATCGCCGCTCGCCCGAGGGCTGGACGCCTTCCTTCAGCCGGCTGAAGATCATGCGGCCGGCCACGGTCTGCAGCACGCTGGTCACGACCACGTCGAACTTCTCGCCGATGTACTTCCGGCCGCCCTCGACGACGACCATCGTGCCGTCGTCCAGGTAGCCCACGCCCTGCCCGGCCTCCTTGCCGTCCTTGACGATCTGCACCGTGAGCTCTTCGCCGGGCAGGACAACCGGGCGGATCGCCTGGGAGAGCTCGTTGATGTTGAGGACCTTGACCCCCTGCAGCGCGGCGACCTTGTTGAGGTTGAAGTCGTTCGTGACGATCCAGCCGCGCAGCTGCTTGGCCATGGCGATCAGGCGGCCGTCGACGTCCAGCCCCCCGTCCCGGGGATCGTCCACGATCTGCACGGCCTGCAGCTCCTGCTGCAGACGCTGCAGGATCTCCAGCCCCCGCCGGCCGCGGTTGCGGCGCAGGGTGTCAGAGGAGTCGGCGATGCGCTGCAGCTCGGCGAGCACGGACCGGGGCACGACCAGCGGCCCTTCCAGGAAGCCGGTCTTGACCACGTCGGCGACGCGGCCGTCGATGATCACGCTGGTGTCGAGCACCTTGGGCACCCCGCGCCAGCGCGCGCGCTCCGGCCCGCCGCCACGGTCCAGGCGCTGCAGCGTGCCGGCGACCTCGTCGCGACGCTGCATCGCGACGTGGAACCCCAGGTAGCCGAAGACGAGGGCCGCGGCCAGGGAGAGGTAGGAGCCGATGCCCGGGATGCGCGAGAGCGGGAAGCCGACCAGGAAGGCGATGACCAGCCCGGCGGCCAACCCGGCCACGCCCAGGAGCATGTCGCGCAGGGAGACCCGGGCCAGGGCGGAGAGCACCCAGCCCATCAGGCGCTCGAACCGCCGCCAGAACCACACCGCCAGCATCGAGCCCACCAGGCTGCCGGCGAGGAGCCCAACGGCGAACAGCGGGATGCGCGCCGTCAGCAGGCGCGGCGCGGCGGCGACGACTTCCAGCGCAACCTGCGAGCCCACCACGGCGCCGAGCAAGGCGCCGGCCAACCGGATGATGACGGACGTCATGAGTGCACCAGCCCTTTGTATTACTATATCGCATCGGGGGCGGGATGGGTTCGGCGGCGTTCCTTGACAGCCGTTTTCGATCGTTCCTATACTACAGGCGATCCTCGCGTGGTGATCCGGGAGGGGCGCATGAAAGACGCTGGTGAGATCTCGTTCCAAGACTCCGTCTCGCAGTACCTCCTCAGGCACCGCAGTATCCTCGACGTCCAGACCAAGCTCGCCGAAGCGACGGCCCGCGTGAACCGAGCCCTGGCCAAGGCCGTCACCTCGTGCGGCTGCATCACGGTCACCGCCGGCAAGCAGACCTTTCCTCCCGACGCCAGCCTGCGCGACCTCGGCCAGTTCATGAGCACGCACCTGTCCGGGGCGCTGTGCGCGCGGTGCCGGGAGGTCGTGGAGACCGAGATCGGCAGCACGCTCTTCTACCTGGCCGCCCTGTGCAGCCTCCTGCACCTCAACCTCAAGGACGTGCTGGAGAAGGAGTACGCCCGGGTGAACGCCCTGGGCGTCTTCAACCTGACGTAGGCGCGCCGCTCACGGCATCAAGCGGGCCAGGGCGTCCGTGATCTCCTCCACGGCGACGATGTCGATCGCGCCCGGCCGCTCCAGGCCGTCGCTGCGCGGCACGACGACGCGGTGGAAACCCAGCCGGGCCGCCTCGGCCACCCGGCGCTCGAGCTGCGGCACGGCCCGGATCTCCCCGGCCAGCCCGATCTCCCCGATGGCCACCGCCCCCTCATCCACAGGGCGATTGCGCAGGCTGCTGGCCACCGCGGCGGCCAGCGCCAGGTCGACACCGGGCTCGTCCACCGTCGCGCCGCCCGCCACGCTGACGTAGACGTCCTGGCCGGCGAGCGGCATCCCGGCCCGCTTCTCCAGCACGGCCAGGAGCACGATCATGCGGTTGTAGTCCACCCCCGACGCGGTGCGCCGCGGCATGCCAAAGACGGTCGGCGTCACCAGCGCCTGGACCTCCAGGAGCAGGGGCCGGGTGCCCTCCAGCACGCCGGCCACGGCGGAGCCGGGCGCGTGGCGCGGCCGCTCCGCGAGGAACGCCGCGGAGGGGTTGGCGACCTCGCGCAATCCCCGCCCCGACATCTCGAACACCCCGATCTCGTTCGTGGAGCCGAAGCGGTTCTTGGTGGCCCGCAGGATCCGCCAGCTGTGGTGCCGGTCGCCCTCGAAGTACAGGACGGTGTCCACGATATGCTCGAGGACGCGGGGGCCGGCGATCTGTCCCTCCTTGGTGACGTGGCCGACGAGGACCACCGCCGTGCCGGTGCGCTTGGCGTACCGCAGCAGCGCGGTGGCGCACTCCCGCACCTGCCCCACGCTGCCCGGCGCGGCCGGCAGCTCGGGCTCGTGCATCGTCTGGATCGAATCGACGACGAGCAGGGCCGGCTGCACCCGCTCGGCGGCCTGGATCACGGCATCCACCGCCGTCTCGCTGAGGACGAGCAGGCCGGGGGCGTCGGCGCCCAGCCGTCGGGCGCGGAGCTTGATCTGGCCCGGCGACTCCTCCCCGCTGACGTAGAGGGCGCGGCCGCCGCGGGCGGCGAGGTGCTGGCAGACCAGGGTGAGCAGCGTGCTCTTCCCGATGCCGGGGTCGCCCCCGACCAGCACCACCGAACCCGCGACCAGGCCTCCGCCGAGGACGCGGTCCAGCTCGGCCATCCCGGTGCTCAGATGCGCCTCCGCCCCTTCGGCGATCTCGCTCACCGGGAGGGGGGTGGGCGGAGACGCCGTCCCGGCGCGCGGGGCGCGCCCGCCGGACTCGCCGACCGCCTCTTCGACCAGCGTGTTCCACCCCTGGCAGCTGGGGCAGCGGCCCAGCCAGCGCGGCGAGGCGTACCCGCACGCCTGACAGACGTATTGCAGCCGGACCCTGGTCACGATCCCCTCGCTCACGACGGAGGGCCCGGTCGTGTGCCGGGCCCTCCCCACATCCGTCCTGCGCCGCGCGGGTGGCGGACCCGCGCCCCTACTCGCCCTTCAGCGCCGGCTCCGGCTTGCGCTTGCGCTCGAAGACCAGGCGGCCGTCACGCGCGTCCACGACCACCGTGTCGCCGGAACTGAAGTTGCCGCGCAGCAGCTCGTCGCTGAGCTGATCCTCGATCAGGCGCTGGATCGCGCGCCGGAGCGGCCGCGCGCCGAAGGTCGGGTCGAAACCCTCCTTGGCCAGCAGCTCCTTCGCCGCCTCGGTGATCTCCATCTCCATGTTCTGGCCGCGCAGCTCGCGCTGCACCCGGGCGATCAGGATCTGCACGATCGCCTTGATCTGCTCGCTGGTCAGCGGCCGGAAGATGATGATCTCGTCGATGCGGTTCAAGAACTCCGGCCGGAAGGTGCGCCGCAGCTCCTCGGTGATGTGCTGCTTCATCCGCTCGTAGGCCGACTCCAGCACGGTGTGCTCCGTGCCGGCCGGCCGGAAGCCGATGGCCACCTCCTTCTCCAGGACCGGCGCGCCGACGTTGCTGGTCATGATGATCACCGTGTTCTTGAAGTCCACGGTGCGCCCCTGAGCGTCGGTGAGGCGCCCATCGTCGAGGATCTGCAGCAGGACGTTGAAGATCTCAGGATGCGCCTTCTCGATCTCGTCGAAGAGCACGACGGAGTACGGCCGGCGGCGGACCTGCTCGCTGAGCTGGCCGCCCTCCTCGTAGCCCACATAGCCGGGCGGCGATCCGACCAGGCGGCTGATCGTATGCCGCTCGCTGTACTCCGACATGTCGATGCGGATCAGGGCGTTCTCGTCCCCGAAGAGGAACTCGGCGAGGGCCCGCGCCAGCTCGGTCTTCCCGACGCCGGTGGGCCCCAGGAAGATGAAGGAACCCACCGGGCGGCGCGGGTCCTTCAGGCCGGCGCGCGCCCGGCGCACCGCCTTGCTCACCGCGCGCACCGCCTCTTCCTGGCCGACGATGCGCTCGTGGATCGACTCCTCCATGCGCAGCAGCTTCTGGCTCTCCTCCTCGACCAGGCGGGTCACCGGGATGCCCGTCCAGGAGGAGACGATGTCGGCGATGTCCTCGCCGGTCACCGTGCTGACGTCGCGGCCCTTCTCCCGCTTCCAGGAGGACTCCAGCTCCTCCAGCTTCTGGCGCAGGACGCGCTCCTTGTCGCGCATCTGCGCCGCCTTCTCGAAGTCCTGGTTCTTGATCGCCTCTTCCTTCTCGCGCTTCACGCGCTCCACGCGGTCCACAGCCTGGCGCACTTCCTGCGGCAGGAAGGAGGCCTGGAGGCGGATCTTGCTCGCCGCCTCGTCCATCAGGTCGATCGCCTTGTCCGGCAGGAAGCGGTCGGAGATGTACTTCTCGGCCAGGGTCGCCGCGGCGACGAGGGCCTCGTCGCTGATCGTCACGCCGTGGTGCGCCTCGTAGCGCTCGCGCAGTCCTTTGAGGATCTCGATCGTCTGCTCCACCGTCGGCTCGGCGACGAGGATCGGCTGGAAGCGGCGCTCCAGCGCGGCGTCCCGCTCCACGTACTTGCGGTATTCGTCCAGGGTCGTCGCGCCGATGCACTGCAGCTCGCCGCGCGCCAGCGCCGGCTTGAGGATGTTGCTGGCGTCGATCGCGCCCTCCGCCGCGCCGGCGCCGACCAGGGTGTGCAGCTCATCCACGAAGAGGATGACCTCGCCCTGGGCCTTGCGGATCTCGTCCATCACCTTCTTCATCCGCTCTTCGAACTCGCCGCGGTACTTGGTGCCCGCGACCAGGGCGGCGAGGTCGAGCTGCACGACACGCTTGTTGCGCAGCACCTCGGGCACGTCGCCGCGCACGATGCGCTGCGCCAGCCCCTCCGTGATCGCCGTCTTGCCCACCCCGGGCTCCCCGATGAGGGCCGGGTTGTTCTTCGTGCGCCGGGACAGGACCTGGATGACCCGCTCGATCTCCCGCTCGCGGCCGATCACGGGATCCAGCTTGCCCTCGCGGGCCAGCTTGGTGAGATCCCGCCCGAACTCGTCCAGGGTGGGGGTCTTGCTGGTCTGCTTGGTGTAGGAGGTCGTCCCCTCCTCGCCGAGGAGGTAGACGACCTGGGCGCGCACCCGCTCCAGATCGGCGCCCATCGCCTCCAGGACGCGCGCCGCGACGCCCTCGCCCTCGCGGATCAGACCGAGCAGCAGGTGCTCGGTGCCGATGTAGTTGTGCCCCAGCCGCCGGGCCTCGTCCAGGGCCAGCTCCAGCACCTTCTTGGCCCGCGGCGTGAACGCCACCTCCTCGTAGGGGGTGCGCTCTCCGCGGCCGATGGCGCTCTCGATCTCCGCGCGCACGCGGTCCGGCGAGATGCTCAGGCTCTCCAGCACCTTACTGGCCACGCCCTCACCCTCGCGGATGATGCCGAGGAGGATGTGCTCGGTGCCGACAGCGCTGTGGTTGAGGCGCTTGGCTTCTTCCTGCGCCAGGATGATCACGCGGCGGGCGCGTTCGGTGAATCGCTCGAACATCGCGGGTACGTCCTCCTCTCCGCTGGGGCGAAAGGCACGTCGTCGGAGGCTCGATTGGCCAAGTGATTCGGCCCCGGCGGAGTCCCCTCCTCCCTCAGTATAGGCCATACGTCGGAAGGCCGCCGGGGATTCCCTCCCCTGCGGACCATCCCTGACGAGGCATCTTCCCGGCCTGGAGATCGAACAGACGGCGCGGGGATCAGTGGGAGATCTTCAGCACGCGGTACCGCAGTTTCCCCGCGGGCACGGTGACATCCACCGTTTCGCCGGCGCGCCGCCCCAGCAGAGCCCGCCCCACCGGCGACTCATTGCTGATCCGGTCCTGGTCGGGGTCGGCCTCCGCCGAGCCGACGATCGTGTAGCGGATCTCCTCCCCGGACGCCAGATCCTTGACCAGGACGGTGGCCCCGACGGTGATCATGTCCGCGGGAGCGTTGTGGTTGTCCACCACCCTGGCGGTGCGGAGGATCTGATCGAGCTGCAGGATGCGGCCCTCGATGAAGGCCTGCTCGTTCTTGGCATCCTCGTACTCGGCGTTCTCGGAGATGTCGCCGAACTCCTTGCTGGCCTTGATGCGCTCGGCGATCTCCTTGCGCTTCACGGTCTTCAGGTGCTCGAGCTCCTCTTCGAGCTTGCGCAGGCCCTCGGGGGTGAGGATGGTCTGTTTTTCGGCATCCGTCATCGCTACCGTCTCCTGCCGCCTGGAAGAACAAGCACCGTAGGCCGTTGCGACCTACAGCGCCTTCGCGCCCTGCTCTGGGGATCCGGCACGAAAACTGAGGGGGTTGCCCTCCCCTCAGTGTCAGGGAGTATAGACGATTCCCGTCCCGGGCGTCAAGGCGCCTCGCCCCACCCGGCCCATCTCCGTCAGGGGAGCGCGGGCCGCGGGACCGCGGCGGCGCGCCGCCGCGCCGCCGCGGCGCGGATACGTTCCACCTCGTCGTCGCCGATCGCCCGCTCGAAGCGCCGGAAGCCGGCCAGCCGGAAGCCGTGCCGGCGGGCCAGGGCGGCGATCTCTTCGACACGGGCCAGGCTGACCTCGCGGCCCAGGGTGAAGTTCTCGTACCGCCCTTCCAGGGCCAGGAGGATCGTCTCGGCCATGCAGGCCTCGCACATCCGGGGCGGGAAACCAAAGTCGAAACCGAAATCCACCTCGCCCGGCACCTCGATCACGCCGCCGTCGATGACCAGCACGTCGTCGCGCCGCTCGTACACCAGGCGCGAGACGTTGCGCGGGCGCGCCACATCGCAGACCACGGCGCCCGGCCGCAGGTCTTCCGGCTCGATCAGGGTGTCCGTCGCCGAGGAGACGGTGAGCACGATGTCCGCGGCGCGCACGGCCCGCCGCACGTCGGTCTCCGGGAGGACCTGCGCCCGGGCCGCGGGCGCCAGGCGCGCGGCCAGCGCCTCCAGATGCTCGCGCGTCCGGGCCACGACGAACAGCTGGCCGACGTCGCGGGCCAGGATCTCGCTGACCACGGCGCCGATCGCGCCGGTGGCGCCGATCACCGCCGCCGCGGCGTTCGGCCGATCGATGCGCATCCGCTCCGCCGCGGCCAGCGCGCCTTCCACGGCCGTGGCCGCGGTGTAGGAGTTGCCGGTGGTCACGGCGATGCGCAGGGCGTTGGCCACCGTGACGCCGCGGTCCCCCACGATCTTCGTGAAGGCGCCCAGGCCGAAGATCCTGGCCCCCAGACGCTCGGCCAGCCGCCCTCCCTGGATGAGCCGGTGGTAGACGAAGGGCAGTGGAGCGTGCAGCAGGATCTTCGGCGTGAGGGGCAGGCCGATGAACCACCCTTCGGCCGTGGCCCCGGCGGGTGAGCGGATGCCGGTGATGTGCGAGACGAGGCGCGGGGGCACGCGGCGGAAGAGCTGCTCGACGAGCGGAGCCGGCAGATGCCTGGTGATCGGGTACTTGCGCGCGAAGTCATCCATCCGCAGGGGATGGATGAGGAAGGCAAACGTGCCGTGATGGGCAGCCATCAGTCACACCACGGCGGGGGACGGCGCCCGCCAGCCGGATGGGGCGTGCTGCGGGTTGAGCTCCTCGATCCGCGGCAGGAACCCGGCGCGCAGGGCGAGCTGGAGGTACTCCTCCGGCGCGATCTCCTCCGGCCGCCGGCCGGTCACCGCGACGATGACGCCCTGCAGGACGTTCGTGGCGAACGAGCGGCCGCCCATGTTCGGGCCGTCGGTGATCAGCAGCCACACCCCGCGCCGGCGCAGCTCGTCCACGTCGGCCGGGGTGATCGTCTGCGTCAGCACCACCCGGCCCCGCAGGTCGGGCGGCATGTACCGCCGGATGAGGTGGAAGTCGCCGGCCAGCACCTCCGCCCAGGCGAAGAGCGCTCCCCAGCGGGGGGTGATGACGTCCTGCTTCTTCCCCGTCGGGTACAGGAAGCGGATGGGCAGCCGGCTGAGCACCGGCAGCAGCAGCGCGGCGAGGATCTGCACGGCGCGCAGCGAGCGCAGCGGGATGGGGACGCCGAGGGCGAAGATCAGGTCGCCGAAGATGACGTCGGCGCCCGCCTCCGTGAAGGCTTCGGCCATCCCGTAGCGGTCCACCGAGGAGACGAGCACCACGCGCCGGCCCCGGAACGACAGCCCCTGGCGGTTGGGCAGGTAGTCGGTGATCAGCCAGCGCTCCCACGAGGCCTTCAACCCGCCGCCGTCCACGAAGGGTGTGCGGCGGATGTTCCGCACCAGCGCGGCCGTCTCCCGGATGAGGTAGCGCCGGTTCCCGGCCCGCAGGTACAGGTCGGTGCCGCCCAGGCCGAGGGCGTCCACCACCCCGTCGAGCTGCTCCAGCAGCTCCCTGGCCCGACGCACATCGCCGTCGGTGCCGATGCGCTCGATGACGATGGGCTGGCCGAGGATGGTCGTTTCGAAACGGTGATCGCGCGAGGAGCTGCCCAGGCTGACGGAGACGACGCGCTTCATCGCACCGACCTACTACGGCTCGCCTAGGGGGAGTCCTGCCGGTCGCTCCCGGGCGCGACGGCGGGAGCGGCATGTTCGCCCGGCGGCGCCGGGGCGCGGTCGGCGGCGGGCGCGGCGGTCTCCGGCAACCGGTTCCGCTCGTAGATCAACCGCAGCCCTTCCAGGGTGAGCAGCGGGTCGTAATGGTCGATGCACCCGCACTCGCCGATGATCACCTCCGCCCAGCCGCCCGTGGCCACGACCGTGGCCTCTCCCCCCAGCTCGTTGCGCATGCGGCGGATGATCTCCAGCACCTGGCCCACCGCGCCGAAGATGATCCCCGCCTGCATCGCCGCCACCGTGGAGCGGGCGATCGCCGTCCGCGGCTGGACCAGCTCGACGTAGGGCAGCTGCGCGGCGTGCTCGGCCAGGGCCTCGACCGAGATCCCCACCCCCGGAGCGATCGCGCCGCCCAGAAAGTCGCCCTGCGCGGAGACGGCCGTGAACGTGGTCGCCGTGCCGAAGTCGACGACGATCGCCGGCCCGCCGTACTTCTCGACGACGGCCACGGCGTTGGCGATGCGATCGGCGCCGACCTCCTTGGGGTTCTCGTAGTGGATGCGCATCCCGGTGCGGATGCCGGGACCGACCACCAGCGGCGAGACCCCGAAGTAGCGGCGGCAGAGGCGCTCGAAGACGTCGGTGAGGGGCGGCACGACGCAGGCGATGACCACCGCTTCGACCTGCGCGAACTGCAGCTCCGCGTGGCGGAACAGCTCGCGCAGGATCATCGCGTACTCGTCGTCGGTGCGCTCCCGGTCAGTGGCGATCCGCCAGTGCACGAGCAGATCGGCGCCGCGATACCCGCCGATCTTGACCTGCGTGTTGTTGATGTTGATCGCCAGCAGCATCGCGCCTCAGCCTCGCCGCCGGGCCAGGGCCACGGCGCGGTAGACCGGCACTGTGACGACCACGGCCAAGACGACCTCCGGCAGACCGTGCGTCGCTCCGACGACGAAGGCCGCACCCGCGGGGAGATAGCCGAAGATCACGGCCAGGGTGAGGACCCCGACCGTGTTGGTGAGCGTGCCGACCACCGCCGCCGCGGCCGGAGCGGCGTTCTCCCCGCCGAGCAGCCACCAGGCCAGCAGCGCCGCGGCCAGCCCGGCGGCCGCCGCCATCCAGCCCTGCCCGGCCGTCACCGCGGCCAGCCGGTGGTAGCCGTCCACCAGCCAGCTGGCCTCGATCTGCCCGGCGGCGAACGCCGCCTCGAAGCGCCAGGCGCCCGGGCCGAGGATGGTGTACACGGCGGCCCCCAGGGCGAGCGCGGAGAGGGCTCGGGCCTGACGGTGACGCAGGGCGGCGAAGACGAGGAAGGCCACGACGCCGATCAGGATGCGCGGGCCGAAGGCGATGAGCGGGTTCTTGAAGATCGGGATCGTCGCCCGCGTGAAGCTGAAGAAGCCGAAGATCGCCCCGACCAGCCCGCCCACCACCGGTCCTTCGAGGGTGGCGGCGATGATCACGGGGATGTGCATCGTCGTCGCGCTTCCCGCCGGGGTGGGGGCGGGGATGAAGCCCAGCCAGGGCACGAGGCCCATCACGATCGTCACCGCGCCGAGCGCAGCGGTGACGGTGATCTCCCGCGTGGAAAAGCGAAAGCCCCTCCGCTCCGCGGATGGGGCCGCATGCGTCTGCGCCATCGTGCGTTCCCTCCGTTCCAGTCTCGACGTCGAGTACCGGACGGAGCCCAGGTGCCAGGCTCAGTCGGTGGTCCGGCCCGTGCGGTGCCGGCCTCAGCACGATGATAGCACGTTCCGCCGCAGACGTCCGCTCCCGGCCTGCCGCTATCCGCCCAGCCCCGGGACGCCACCCGCGGATCTCGCCAGGCGCACGCCGCGCTTCACCGCTTCCGCCACAGCGTCCACCGCCGCCGCGCCCACGGCCAGCAGCGGTCCCCGCCGGTCGCCCAGGGACAGGGCGAAGACGGTGTCGCCGTCGTAGAGGGTGTGCACCGGGGCGATCACCCGGGCCAGGCCGTCGTGGGCCAGGCGGGCGAGCCAGTTCGCCTCCTCCTTGGTCAGATGGGCGTTGGTAGCCACGACGACGAGCGTCGTGCTCTCGCCGATCCCTGTCCCCGGCGGCACTCCCGCGACCTGCACCGTCCGCGCCGTGTTGAGGAAACCCCCGCCGGGATCGCGGGCGCCGGCCAGGATCTGGCCGGTCCGGTCGTCGAGGACGTCCCCGAAGGCGTTGACCACAGCCAGGGCGCCGACGACGATGCCGCCCGGCAGGGTCAGGCTCCAGGTGCCCACGCCGCCCTTCATCGCGGAGGCAATGCCGAGGACCTTGCCGACGGTGGCTCCCGCCCCGGCCCCCACGCTGCCCTCCGCCACGGCGGTCGAGGCCTGCCGGCACGCCTCGTAGGCCAT
>DATLZI010000020.1:0-3251 GCA_035574075.1 bacterium
GGCCGCGGGAGGGTAGGATGTTCCGGCGTCTGCTGGTGCCCCTCGACGGTTCACGGCTGGCGGAGGCGGCGCTCCCCCCCGCCGTCACCCTGGCCCGGCAGCTGGGCGCGGAGATCACCCTGTTTCACGCCGTGGAGCGCAGCGCGCCCGAGACGGTCCACGGCGAGCGGCACCTGACCGCGCAAGCCGAGGCCGCCGCCTACCTGGCCGAGGCGGCCTCCTGGGTGGCCGCGCAGGGCGTCGCCGTCCGCACGCACCTCGATACGACGACGACGGACGTGGCGGCCAGCATCGTCAGCGGCGGGGCCGAGGAGGCTGCCGACCTGGTGGTGCTGTGCACCCACGGGCGCGGCGGCCTGCGCGGATTGCTGTTCGGCCGCGTCGCCGAGCAGGTGCTGCAGCGCGGCCAGATCCCGGTCCTCCTGGTGCGGCCGACGCCAGCCGGACGCGAGCAGTCCTTCACCTGCCGGCGGATTATGGTGCCGCTGGACGGCAGCCCGACGGCCGAAGCCGCGCTCCCGCCGGCGCTCGAGGTCGCGCGGGCCTGCGCCGCGGAGCTGTTGCTGGTCATGGTGGTGCCGACGGTGCAGACGGTCTCGGGCGAGCGTGCCGCTGCCACCCGGCTCATGCCCATCGCCGCGGCCGCCCTGCTGGACTCGGAAGCCGCCGACGCCGCGCGCTACCTGCAGTCGACCGCGGCGAACAATGCCGCCGGGGCGAGGACCCAGGCCGTCGTCGAGCGCGGGGAGCCGGTCGGAACGCTGCTCGACGTCGCGGCGCGACGGGCGGCGGATCTCATCGTCATGGCGACCCACGGCCGCTCCGGGGTGGACGCCATGTGGGCCGGCAGCGTCGCGGCCCGCATCATCGCGCACAGCACCCGTCCCGTGCTGCTGGTGCGCGTCCCGCGCCGGTAGATCCCGCCGCCGCGTCCGCCGGTTCCGATCGAGCCCCTCGGGCGCCCACCCGATAAGAATCGGCCTCCCGCCTGATACCCGCCGCCCATGGATCTCGAGTAGCCTCAAACCGACAAAGAGGGAAACTTTGTCCGATTTGCATGCGACTCAGCCGAAACGCCCATTACGCCTTCCGCACCGTGCTTGATCTTTCCCGGCACGGACGGACCCGCGCGGCCGAGATCGCCCGGCGGCAGGGCATCCCTCGCGCGTACCTGGCCAAGGTCGTGCAGGGCCTCAGCCGCGCCGGCATCCTGCGCACCTACCGGGGCAGCCGCGGCGGCGTGCAGCCCGCCCGGGACCCGGCGGCGATCACCCTGCGCGATCTCGTGGAGGCGGCGGAAGGTCCGCTGGCGATCAACCTCTGCGCGGCGTGGGGTGACTGTCCCTGCCGCCAGCCGTGTCCCGTGCGGGCAACCCTGGCGCGTCTACAGGGGCTCCTGGAGCGCGAGCTGGGGGCGGTGACGATCGCGGACCTGGCCGCCGGAACGGCGGTCCAGCGTGAGGCGCCGCGGGAGCGGGCGACGGGTGTCTGAGTCCAGCAGGCGGGCGAGCCCAAACCGATGGAGGTGGTGGCGGTGAGAGTTCTCGTGGTGATCCTGACGGCGGCCGCGCTCGTGGTCGCCGGATGCGCTGGCCGCACATCGCAGCCGGCCCCGTCCGCGCCCCCGGCCGCGCAGGCGCCGGCGGCGGGCGGCACCGTTGTGACCGTGAAGATGAGCGAGTTCAAGTTCGAGCTGTCGCCGGCCGAGGTGCCGGCCGGCAAGGTCACCTTCCAGGTGGAGAACGTCGGCACGGTCGAGCACTCGTTCATCATCGAGGCGCTCGGCGTGAAGACCGAGCAGATCCGGCCCGGCCAGACGGCGACCGTCACCGCCGACATCACGCCCGGGACGTACCGGGCGCACTGCGACGTGGCGGGACACACCGAAGCCGGCATGACGATCGAGTTCACCGCCAGGTAGGGAGCGGACCGATTCGAGAGGAGGCAAAGAGATGAGACGGCGCTGGTTCACGCTGGGAGTCCTGGCGCTTGCCCTGGTCGCCCTGGCCGCCGCCGGCGGACGGATCGGCACCTCGCGCGCGGCGTCGACCTCCAACCTGGAGGGCCTGATCAAGGCCCGCGGCCTGACCCCGGATCAGGTGCGCGCCGCGGTGCAGACCTTCGTGCCGCCGGGCAAGTACGACGAGTACCTGATGTTCAGCTCCGGCGGGCAGTCCGGACAGGTCCTCGTCTTCGGGCTGCCCTCGATGCGGCTGCTGCGGGTGATCGGCGTCTTCAGCCCGGAACCGTGGCAGGGGTACGGCTTCAGCCGGGAGACGGCGGAGATCCTCCGCGAGCAGGCGCAGGGGCGCGAGGCCCTGACCTGGGGGGACACCCACCATCCAGCGATCAGCGAGACGAACGGCGAGTACGACGGGCAGTTCCTCTTCATCAACGACAAGGCCAACGCCCGCATCGCCGTGATTGATCTGCGCGACTTCTCCACGAAGCAGATCGTGCGCAACCCGAACGCGGCCAGTAACCACGGCGCGGTAGTCAGCCCGAACACCGAGTACATCCTGGAGGCCACGCAGTACGCGGTGCCGTTCCCCTTCCGCCACGTGCCGCTGACCCAGGAGACCTACAACCAGCACTACCGCGGGCTGGCCACCTTCTGGAAGTTCGATCGCGCCCGGGGCCGGATCGATCCGAGCCAGTCCTTCCAGATCGAGCTGCCGCCCTACTGGCAGGATCTCGCCGATTTCGGCAAGTTCGAGAGCGACGGCTGGGTCTACATGAACTCCTTCAACACCGAGCGGGCCATCGGCGGGACGCTGGCCAAGCAGCCGGCGATGGAGATCGGCGCCAGCGCGCGCGACATGGACTACCTGCACATCATCAACTACAAGAAGGCGGCCCAGCTCATCGCCCAGGGCAAGGGCACGGCGGTGAACGGCATGCAGGTCCTCTCGCTGAAGGACGCCGTGGCCAACGGGGTGCTGTACTTCGCGCCCGAACCGAAGAGCCCCCACGGGAATGACGTCGCGCCGCGGGGCGACTACATCGTCGTCGGCGGCAAGCTCGACCCCAATGTCACCGTCTACAGCCACACGAAGATCATGCGGGCCATCAAAGAGAAGGCCTTCAGCGGCACCGACCCCTACGGTGTGCCGGTGCTGGCCTTCGACAGGGTCGTCGAGGCGCAGGTGAAGATCGGCCTCGGCCCGCTGCACACGCAGTTCGACGACAAGGGCTACGCCTATACGAGCCTCTTCCTGGACAGCGCCGTGGCGCGCTGGAAGATCGGCGAA
>DATLZI010000021.1:0-2391 GCA_035574075.1 bacterium
CGAAGGCCGGACGAGAGGGGACCGGCAGCGGGCCGGGCGGGGAGGGATCGGCGAAGGTGGCCGCATCGATCGGCGAGAAGCGCACGCGGTCGCCCGGGCGCAGCAGGATGGGATCGGCGGCGGTCGGGTCGTAGATGGACAGCGGGGTGCGGCCGATGAGCCGCCATCCGCCCGGCGAGGTCAGGGGATAGATCCCTGACAGCGCGTCGGCCACGCCGATCGAGCCGGCCGGCACGCGCGCTCGGGGCGAGGCTAGCCGGGGGACCCGGAGCGGCTCGGGGAGGACGCCCAGGTAGGGGAAGCCGGGCCGGAAGCCCAGCATGTACACGGTGTACTCGCCCTCGGCGTGCATCCGCGCCGCCTGCGCGACCGAGAGGCCGGCGGCGGCGGCGACTTCCTCGAGATCGGGTCCTGCCTCGCCGCCGTAGAGGACGGGCACCTCGACGCGGCGGCCCCCTTCCGCAACGGCGCCGCGGAGGGCGGGCAGCGCGGCCTCGGCCTTCTCGGCGATCAGGCCGGGATCGGCGGCGAGCGGATCGACGACGACGAGCACCGACCGCAGCGCCGGGACGACCTCCTCCACCCCGGGCATCCCGGCCAGGCGATGGGCCAGGGCGCGGACCTGGGCGTTGATCGCCGGGTCCAAGACGTCGCCGATCTCGATGAGCAGCCCCCGCTCGCCGAGAGGCAGGACCCTCACGCCGGACGGGGCGCGCGCGGATAGGAGCCCAGCACCCGCATGAAGGTGCACAGGGTGTGCAGGACCGCCAGCGCCGCGGCCACCTCGGGATCGGCCTCGTGGCCTTCCAGGTCCACGTAGAAGACGTACTCCCACGGCGTGTCGCGGTGGGGGCGGGACTCGAGCTTGGTGAGGTTGATGTTGCGCGAGGCCAGGGCGCCCAGGGCGCGGTAGAGCGCGCCCGGCACGTTGCGCGTGGTGAAGACGATGCTGGTCTTCGAGGCCGCGGTGCGCGGCGCCGGCGTGGTGCCCAGGGTGAGGAACTTCGTGTAGTTGTTGGGGTTCGTCTCGATCCCCTCGGCCAGGACCTCGAGGCCGTAGATGCGCGCGGCCTGGCGTCCGGCGATCGCCCCCACGCCCCGCAGGCCCCGCTCGGCGACCAGCTTCGCGCTGCCCGCGGTGTCGTAGGCGGCGACCGGCGCCAGGCCGTGCTCCCGCAGGAAGACGTCGCACTGCGCCAGGGCCTGGGGATGGGAGTAGACCTCGCGCAGATCGGCGAGGGCCTGGCCGGGAAGGGCGAGCAGGCAGTGGCGCACGCGCAGGTCGAGCTCGCCCGTGATGCACAGCTCGTGGCTCAGCAGCAGGTCGTAGGTCTCGTTGATCGAGCCGGCCTGCGAGTTCTCGACCGGCACCATCCCGGCGTCGGCCCGCCCGGCGGCCACCGCGTCGAAGACCTCGCGCAGCGAGGCGCAGGGCAGCATCTCGGCATCGGGGAAGCGGGCCACCGCCGCCTCCTCGCTGTAGGCCCCCCGCTCCCCCTGGAAGGCGACACGCATGCAGAATTCATCCGACGCCGATCGGCCGGCCTCCTCTCAGGTAGACGCGCGGCACGCGGGGCCCCACGCCGCAGACGATCTCGTAGGCGATGGTGTGCGCCCACGCCGCCACCTCGTCGACGGCCACGGTGCGGCCGAACAGCTCCACCTCCTCGCCGACGCGCACCGCCCGATCGCCAGCGTCCAGCATGAGGTGGTCCATGCACACCCGGCCGGCCACCGGCAGCCGCTGGCCCGCCACCGCCGCCTGTGCGCTGGGACCGGCCAGGCGCGGATAGCCGTCCGCGTAGCCGCAGGCCACGGTGGCCACGGTGGACGACCGCCGCACGCGATAGGTCGCGCCGTAGCTCACCGGCGTTCCGGGCGGCACGCGCGCCGTGCGCACGACCCGGCTCAAGAACCGCATCGCCGGTTGCAGCCCGACCGTCTCCACGAGGCGCGGCGCCGGGTACAGCCCGTACATCGCCAGGCCGATCCGCACCAGGTCGTACCGGCTGCGCGGATGCCCCAGGGCCGCCGCGCTGTTCGCGGCGTGGACGAGGGCCTGCGGGAAGCGCGCGCGCAGGGCGGGCAGCACGGCCTCGAAGCGATCGAGCTGCTCGCGGACGTAGTCGCTGTCGGCGTCGTCCGCGGTGGCCAGATGGGTGTAGATCCCCTCCAGCCCCAGTCCCGCGCGCGCCAGGCGGGTCGCCACCGCGACCGCCTCCCGCGGCTGCACGCCCAGGCGCGTCATCCCGGTGTCCACCTTGAGCTGCAGGCGCGCCCGGGGACCGGCCCGCAGCAGCGGCCCGAGCGCCTCGCTCGAGGTGATCGTCAGGCTGAGCCGCGCGCGCACGGCAGCGGCGATCTCTTCCGCGGCCGCCGCCCCCAGCACCA
>DATLZI010000022.1:0-16826 GCA_035574075.1 bacterium
GGCGCCCGCCGAGTTCATGCGCTTCCTCTTCCGCTGGCAGCACGTGCAGCCGGGTACGCAGCTGCACGGACGGGACGGGGTGGTTGAGATCATCGGGCAGCTGCAGGGGCTCGAGCTGCCGGCGCCGAGCTGGGAGGAGTCGGTCCTTCCCGCGCGGATCCGCCTGTACGATCCCGCGGACCTGGAGTACCTGACCCTCTCAGGGCTGGTGGCCTGGGGGCGGCTGACCTCGCACGGCACGGAGGAGGAGGGGGGCCGGAGCGAGGGCCGCGGCCGCCGCCAGAAGCCGGGGCGAGGCTCGCCGCTGGCCTTCGCCATCCGCGAGGACCTGCCGGCGTTCCTGCAGGTGACCGCCGATCTCGACGATGCGCTGCGGGGGCTCTCGCCGGCGGCCGTGGAGGTGGCGCGGTTCCTGCAGCAGCGCGGGGCGTCCTTCCTCGGCGACCTCGCCCAGGCGCTGCGCCGCATGCCCGCCGAGGTCGAGGAAGCGCTGTGGGAGCTCGTCTCCCGCGGCGTGGTCTCCGGGGACGGCGTGGCCGGCCTGCGCCAGCTGCTGCACGGCGGAGCCCGCCAGCGCCGCCGTCAGCGGCGGATGCGGCGGCTGACCGGGGTGCGCGCGCACGGGCGCTCCCTGCCCGTCGGACGCTGGTCGCTGTGGCGTCCGGTCGGCGCGCTGAGCAGCGACGAACGGGACGAAGCGATCGCGCGCCAGCTGCTCCGCCGCTACGGGGTGGTGTTCCGGGATCTGCTGGCCCGCGAGCGCATCGCCCCGCCCTGGCGGGTGCTGGCGCAGCTGTACCGGAGGTGGGAAGCGCAGGGGCGCCTCCGCGGCGGACGGTTCGTCGCCGGGTTCACGGGTGAGCAGTTCGCCCTGCCCGAAGCGCTGGAGGCCCTGCGCGCGGTCCGGCGGGCGGCCGGCGATCCGCTGGTGGTCATCGCCTCGGCCGATCCGTTGAACCTGGTCGGCGTGATCCTCCCCGGCGCCCGCGTGCCCGTCGCCTCAGGGCAGGCGATCGCGTTCCAGGACGGCGTGCCGGTCGCGGTGGCCCCGCTCGGGGTCCTGCTCAGCAGGCTGCGGAACGACCGCATCGCGGGTCGGTCCTGACGGTCACCGCCCCCAGACCAGCGCGCAGGCGGCGTAGGTGAAGCCGCCGCCGAAGGCGGCGAGGACGATGCGGTCGTCCTCCTTGATCCGTCCGGACGCGACCGCTTCCCACAGCGCCAGCGGCACGCTGGCCGCCGACGTGTTCCCGTATTCCTCGATGTTCACGACGAACCGCTCGAGCGGCACGCCGAGCTGATCGCGCATCGCCTCGATGATGCGCCGATTGGCTTGGTGAGGGACGAAGTGGTCTACCTCCGCCATCGTCCAGCCGGCCTGCGCCACCGTCTGCCGCACGAGATCGGGAATCGTGCGGACGGCGAGCCTGAACACCGCCTGCCCGTCCATGGACGCCCGGTGCAGCCGTCGCTCCAGCACCTCCCGGGTGATCGGCATGCGGGAGCCGCCGGCGGCAACCTTGAGCAGATCCCCCGCCGCACCGTCCGCTCCCACGCGGCCGCTGTGGATGCCACGGCCGCCGGTCGCCGGTCCCAGCACCGCGGCACCGGCGCCGTCCCCGATCAGGACGCAGGTGCGCCGGTCCTCCCAGTCCACGATGCGGCTCAGCGTCTCGGCGCCGATGACCAGGCTCCACCGGACCCCGCCGGTGGCGATCATCTGCCCGGCGGTGATCAGGCCGTAGACAAAGCTCGAGCAGGCCGCCAGCAGGTCGAACGCTCCGGCCCGCGGGGCGCCGAGCCGATCCTGGACGAGGCAGGCCGTGGCCGGGAAGAACATGTCGGGCGTGGCCGTGCCGACGATGATGAGGTCCAGCTCCTCCGGTCCGATCCCGGCCGCCTGGAGCGCGCGCTCCGCCGCCGCGAGGGCCAGGTCGGAGGTGCACTCGTTGGGGCCGGCGATGTGGCGGCGCTTGATGCCCGTGCGGGCGGTGATCCACTCGTCGGTGGTGTCCACCATCCGGGCCAGTTCCTCGTTGCTGAGGGTGCGCTGGGGGATGCAAACCCCGAGGCCGTGGATCGACGCGCGGAGGCCGGCGATCGGCATCACTCGAAGGTTCTCCGGTCCAGCCCCACCTCCTGGGCAGACAGCGGCCCGACCGCTGGCGTCCGGCGGATCGCCCCGGATCCGATCACGAGATGCGGATGGACGGACGGCGAGCGGTCAGAGGGTACGGTCGATCCAGGCCAGGATCCGCCGGCCGAGCAGGCCCGCGATGACGCCGGCGAGCAGCCAGGTCAACACCGGCTGGCGGCGGGGCGTCTTCCCCCCTCCCGGCGGCTCGAGATCTCGCGCGGAACCCCTGGTGATCGGCATCGTCCCTCCCACCGCGGGTATCAAGCAAGAAACGAGCCAGGGCCGGCGGACCGCGAGCCGGCGGACCGCGCCGGGCGGCACGGCGCTCTCTGCCCCGATCCGGACTTCCGGGGGAGGTGCCTACCTGGCGCGGAAGATCATCGCCGTTCCGCGCCGCACCGCGGTGACGCGTTGCTCCTCGGCCAGGAGGTCGAGGTGCCCGAGGACCTCGGAGAGGGCGAGCATGAGGTTGACCTCGTCCAGGCGCTGGTAGAGGGCCTGAGCCAGCCCGGCCAGCGTGCGGGGTTCCCGGGCCAGCTCGCGATAGATCTCCTCTTTGCGCTGCTCGTGGTGGTTCACGAGTTCCCGGATGCGGGCCCCCGGGTTGGCCAGCACTTCGCCGTGCCCGGGGTAGGCCACCTCGCAGTTCAGCAGCAGGACGCGCCGCAGAGAGTGGAGGTACTGCGGCAGCGTGGCGATCCGCCGCCCCTCGGGGGTGAACTCCACGATCGGGTTCGGGCTCACATCCCCCAGGAGAAGGTCGCCGGCCACGAGGACGCCGTCCAGATGAAAGAGGCAGAGGTGGCCGATGGAGTGGCCGGGGCAGTGCAGGACGCGGATCCGGTCCGCGCCTACGGTCAGGGTGTCGCCGTCTTGCAGCGGCTGGAACTCCGTCAGCGGATCGAAGAGCCGGCGCATCTCCCGCATCCGGTCGGTGAAGACGTCGAGGAAGGACTCCGGCAGCCCGGCCAGCATGAAGTGCCGCCGCAGGTGGTCGATCACCCACCGCTCGCCGGCGAGCTTGGGCCCGTCCGCGGGGTGGGCGAAGAGCTGCGCGTTCGAGCGCTCGCGCACCCACTGCGCGCCGCCGAAGTGATCGACGTGGCCGTGGGTGAGGATGATCCGGCGGATGTCGCCCACGCCGACGCCGTGCCGGGCCAGTCCGGCCTCCAGGGCCGCCTGGGCCTCCGCTGTCTTGGGACCGGCATCGACCAGGGTGAGCGGTTCGCCCTCCAGGAGGTACGCGTTCACCGACCCGATGGCGAAAGGTGTCGGCAGTTCGATCCGCTGGATCCGCATCGCCCCTAGAGCCGCTCGATCACCGTGGCCGTGGCCATTCCCCAGCCGATGCACACCACCTCGAGCCCGTAGCGGCCGCCCTGCCGCTCCAGCTCGTGCAGGAGCGTGACGGCCAGCCGCGCGCCCGAGGCCCCGACGGGGTGGCCGAGGGCGATCGCGCCGCCGTTGGGGTTCACGCGCGCCATCTCCGGCTCGAGCTCGGCGGCCCAGGCCAGGACGACCGGCGCGAACGCCTCGCTGATCTCGATCACGTCGATCGCCCCCAGCGGCAGCCCGGCTCGCTCCAGCGCCCGATGGGTCGCCGGCGCGACGCCAGTGAACATCAGCACGGGATCGCTGCCCACGACCACCTGGCTGACGATACGCGCCCGCGGTCGCAGCCCCAGGCTCTGCGCCCGGTCGGCGCTCATCAACAGCAGCGCCGCGGCTCCGTCGCTGATCTGGGAGGAGTTGCCCGCCGTGATCACCCCGGCGGGATCGAACGCCGGCGGCAGGGCGGCGAGCTTCGCCAGCGAGGTGTCCCGACGGATGCCCTCGTCCTCCCCGATCAGGCCGTGGGGCCCCTGGAGGGGCATGATCTCACGGCGGAAGCGGCCCTCGTCGGTGGCTCGCGCCGCGCGGCGGTGGGACTCGAGGCTGTAGCGGTCGCATTCCTCCCGGGTCAGTCCGTACCGCCGCACGAGCATCTCCGCGGCGAGCCCCTGGTGCACCAGCGGGTAACGCTCCAGCAGCCGGGGATTCCACGGGCCGTAGTCGCTGCCCAGCGGCACGCGGCTCATGCTCTCCACGCCCGCGGCGATGACGACGTCGGCGTCGCCGCTGCGGATCGCCTGGGCCGCGGCGTGGAGGGCCTGATGGCTGCTGCCGCACTGCCGGTTGATGGTCGTCGCCGCGACCTCGACCGGGAAGCCCGCGGTCAGGGCGGCGACGCGGGCCACGTTGGCGCCCTGCTCGCCCACCTGGGTGACGCAGCCGACCTGCACGTCCTCGACGAAGCCCGGCTCGATCCCCGCCCGATGCACGACCTCCTCGAGGACCGCGGCCAGCAGGTCGTCGGCGCGGATGCCGCTCAGCACCCCCCCGCGCCGCCCGATCGGCGTGCGCACGGCCTCGATGATCACGGCGTCCCGTTTCATGGCCGCCTCACTGCGCGAGCAAGCCTCCGTCGATGGCGAAGACCTGGCCGGTGATGTAGCTGGCGGCATCGGAGGCCAGGAAGACCGCCGCGCCCTTGATCTCGCCGGGGCGGCCGACGCGCCCCATCGGGATCAGCGCCTCCAGGCGGCGGCCGGCGCGCTCGATCACCTTCTCGGACATTCGCGTCGGGAACCAGCCAGGCGCGATGGCGTTCACGGTGATCCCGTGCGGCGCCCACTTCACGGCGAGGTCCCGGGTCAGGGCGATGATCGCGCCCTTGCTCGCGCTGTACCCCACAGCGTCGAGGACGTCCGCGGGCTGGCCAGCCAGGCCGGCCAGCGAGGCGACGTTGATGATCCGTCCGAACCGCCGGGCGATCATCGCCCGGCCCACGGTCTGACACATCAAGAACGTGCCCGTGGCGTTGGCCTCCATGACCTCATGCCACTTCGCCAGCGGCATCTCCGCCGCCGGCGCCCCCCACGAGCGTCCGGCGGCGTTCACCAGGATGTCGATGCGCCCCAGCGCAGCGGTGGCTTCTTCGACGACGCGGACCACGTCCCGGCTCTCGGCGACGTCGCCTTCCAGGGCCAGGGCCTCCACCCCCAGGGCCGCCAACCGCCGTCGCGCGTCGTCCAGCCACTCCCGCCGCCGCGCCACGACGGCCACGCGCGCCCCGGCCTGGCCCAGGCCTTCCGCGATCTCCAGGCCCAGGCCGCGCGACCCGCCGGTGACGAGCGCCGTGCGGTCGCGGAGGGAGAAGAGGTCCGCCGGGGACGACACGCGGGGATGGCGTTCTCCGCCGCGCAGGGGTTACCTTCCAGCCGGCGTAGTGGTACTGCACCATGGCCCTGGTGCAGGAGCGCCCGACCGCCACGGCCGAGACGCTCCCGGCCCTCTTCTTCGCTCAGGCCGCGCGGCTGGGCCGCGCGGTGGCGCTGCGGCGCAAGGCGTTCGGCATCTGGCGGCCCATCACCTGGGCGGAGTACGCCCGCCAGGTGCGCCGCGTGGCGCACGCCCTGCTCGCCCTGGGGCTGCGCCACGGCGAGCGTGTCGGCATCCTCGGCGAGAACCGGCCGGAGTGGCTGTACAGCGACCTGGGCGTGCAGAGCGTGGGCGGCGTCTCCGTCGGCATCTACGCCACGAGCAGCCCCGAGCAGGTGCACTACATCCTCGATCACTCCGAGGCGCGCTTCGTCGTCGTGGAGGGCGAGGAGCAGCTGGACAAGCTCCTCGAGGTGCGCGATGCGCTGCCGCGGCTGGAGCGGATCATCGTCATGGACCCGGAGGGGCTGCGGCAGTTCGCCGATCCCCAGGTGCTGATGTTCGAGGCCTTCCTGCAGCTGGGCGACGCGCACGCCCAGGCCCATCCCCGGGCGGTGGACGAGGCGCTGGCGCGCCTGCGGCCGGACGACCTGGCGTTGATCATCTACACCTCGGGGACGACCGGTCCGCCCAAGGGGGCGATGCTCAGCCACCACAACATCATGTGGGAGGTGCGCACGGCCTGCGCGAGCTGCATCCCCGCCCGCGAGGGGGACGAGCTGCTCAGCTACCTCCCCCTGGCGCACATCGCCGAGCGCTCGTTCTCCATCACCATTCCGGTGTTCTGCGGCTGCACGGTGAATTTCGCCGAGAACCTCGACACTGTGCCCCAGAACCTGCGCGAGGTCCGGCCAACCGTGATCTTCGCCGTGCCGCGCATCTGGGAGAAGCTGTACTCCGGGATCGTGCTGCGGATGAAGGACGCCGACGCGGTGAAGCGCGCCGCGTTCGCCCTGGCCCTGGGCGTCGGCCGCGCCTACGCGGCGGCGCGGCTGGCCCGGCGGCGGCCCGCGCTCGGCCTGCGCCTGGCCTACGGCCTGGCCTACCGCGCGGTGCTCCTGCCGCTGCGCCACCGCCTCGGTCTGGACCGCGTGCGCATCGCGCTCTCCGCCGCGGCGCCGATCTCCCCCGACATCCTGCGCTTCTTCTGGGGGCTGGGCGTAGAGATCCGCGAGATCTACGGACAGACCGAAGGCTCCGGCCTGACCACCGCGCATCCCATCGGTGACGTCGTGCTGGGCACCGTCGGCAAGCCGGTCGGCGGGATCGAGGTGCGCCTGGCCGAAGACGGCGAGATCTGCGTGCGCAGTCCCGGCGTCTTCCAGGGCTACTTCAAGGACCCCGAGCAGACGGCGAAGACGATCGTCGACGGCTGGCTGCACAGCGGCGACGTGGGCGAGTTCGACGAGGCGGGCAACCTGCGGATCACCGACCGCAAGAAGGACATCTTCATCAACGCCTACGGCAAGAACATCGCGCCGCAGTACGTGGAGAACAAGCTGAAGTTCAGCCCGTACATCAACGACGCCGTGGTGATCGGCGACCGCCGCAAGTACCTCGTCGCCCTGATCGTCATCGACGAGGACAACGTCAGCAAGTGGGCCCAGGAGCGCCGCGTGCCCTTCACCACCTTCACCGACCTCGCCCAGAGCCCCGAGGTGCGCAAGCTCATCGCCGCCGAGGTGGAGGCCGTGAACCGCACGCTCTCCTCGCCCGAGCAGGTGAAGAAGTTCGCCCTGCTGCCCAAGCGGCTCTACCAGGAGGACGGCGAGGTCACGCCGACGATGAAGGTCAAGCGCAAGGTGATCATGGAGAAGTTCGGCGACCTGATCGAGGCCCTGTACCGCGACTGAGGCCATCGCCCGCCCGTCAGGCCCAGCGCCGGCGCACCTTGTAGCGCTTCCAGCCTTTGATCGAGGGTTCCCGGGTCACCCCGAGGTAGAGCTCCTGGACGTTGGGGTTCGCGGCGAGCTCCGCCGCCGCGCCCTCGAGGACCAGCCGGCCGCTCTCCAGGACGTAGCCGTAGTGCGCGATGGTCAGCGCCATGCGGGCGTTCTGCTCGACGAGGAGGATCGCCGTCCCCTCCGCGCGGTTGATCTGGGCGATGAGGCGAAAGATCTCCCGCACGAGCAGCGGGGCGAGGCCCAGCGACGGCTCATCGAGCATCAGCAGCCGGGGGCGGCGGAGCAGCGCCCGGCCGATGGCCAGCATCTGCTGCTCGCCGCCGGAGAGCGTGCCGGCCAGCTGGCGGCGCCGCTCCCGGAGGACGGGGAAGAGGGCGTGGATGCGCGCGAGGTCGGCGGCGCGCTCGGCCCCCCGCCGGCGGTAGGCGCCCAGCGCGAGGTTCTCCTCCACGGTGAGCTCGGGGAAGATGCCCCGGCCCTCCAGGACGTAGGCGATGCCGAGCTGGGCGATGTCTTCGGGATCCATCCCATTCAGCCGGCGTCCCGCGAACTCCACCGCGCCCTTCTCCGGCTGGTCAGGGATAAGCCCCATGATCGTGCGGAGCAACGTGGTCTTCCCCGCGCCGTTGCCGCCCAGCAGGGCCACGATCTGTCCGGGGGCGACCTCCAGCGAGACGCCGCGCAGCACGGTCAGACGACCGTAGTAGGCGGTCTCTACGTTGTGCACGCGGAGCAGCGCCTCAGCCACCTCCGGCCTCTGGCTCGCCGAGGTAGGCGCGGATCACCTCGGGGTTGGCCTGCACCTCCGCCGCGGTGCCCTGCGCGATCTTCACGCCGTGGTCGAGGACGGCGATCCAGTCCGAGATGCCCATCACCAGCTTCAGGTCGTGCTCGACCAGGATGACGGTGATGCCCATCTCCTCCCGGATGTCCCTGATCCGGAAGACGAGGTCGGCCTTCTCCTCGGCGGTCATGCCCGAGGAGGGTTCGTCCAGAAGGAGCAGCCGCGGCGCGGTGGCCAGGGCCCGTCCCAGCTCGACGAGCCGCTGCCGCCCCAGGGGCAGATCGCCCACCCGGCGGTCGCGGGCTTCCTGCAGGTCGAGGAAATCCAGGATGCGCTCGGCCTGTTCGCGGTGCAGGACCTCCTCGCGCCGCCAGCGCGGCAGTCCGAACGCCGCTTCCACCACCCCTGCGCGGAAGTGCAGGTGGCGCCCGAGCAGCAGGTTCTCCAGGGTGGTCAGGCGCAGGAAGAGCTCAACGTTCTGGAAGGTGCGGCTCACGCCCAGCCGGGCCACGGCATCCGGCTTGAGACCTGTCAGCGGCCGCCCGTCCAGGAGGATGCGCCCCCGCTGGGGCCGGTACAGCCCGCTGATGCAGTTGAACAGGGTGGTCTTCCCCGCGCCGTTGGGGCCGATCACCGAGATCAGCGCGCCGGCGGGGACCTCGAGGGAGACGCCATCGAGGGCGACGATGCCGCCGAAGGCGATGGAGAGATCCTCGATGGCCAGCAGGGGAGGCGGACTGTGGTCGTGACGCTCTGGCGTCGCCGCCGGGGCGGGGCGAGGGGTCACCCCTCGCCCCGCTGCCGCTAGAAGCCGACGGGATACTCGATCCAATCGGTGAGCTTCTTGTACTGGCGGTTCTCGGATTTGATGATGTAGATCCGGTTCAGCCCCTGGCGCCGGTTCGGGCCAAAGGTCACGCCCCGGATGACCTCGCCGTTCCAGTTCCGCAACGACTCGAAGGCCCGCACCACGCTGTCCCGCGTCACGGTGGGGCCGGCCCGCCGCACCGCCTCGACGAACGGCTCGAGGAACGAGACGCCGGCCAGCGCGTTGAAGGGGCTCTGGCGCAGCTGGGGGTTGATCCGCAGCAGCGTCTCCAGCATCGCGTCTACCTTGGGGTCGGTGCCCGGCACGGGGAAGTACGCGGTGGCGATCACGCCGTTCCAGGCGTCGCCGGCGAGCTGGAACATCACCGGATCGGCGAGGGTGAAGCTGGCGAACAGCTTCGGCGTGTAGCCGATCTTGGCCATCTCCCGGACGATCAGGGCGCCCTGCGCCGGGGTGGCGTACAGGATCACGGCGTCCGCGCCGGACTGGCGCAGCTTCACGGCGTGCCCGCTGAGGTCGCGGTCGGTGACCTCGTAGGGCACCGCCGCCGCCAGCCTGCTCTTCGTCTCGGCGATGCCCCGCTTCACGCCGAGCAGGCCCTTCTGTCCGTAGAGGTCATTCTGGTAGAAGACGGCGACGGACTTCACGCCTTCGGTCTTCACGGCATAGGTGGTGAGGATGCGTCCCTCGTCCACGTAGCCGGGATAGCCGACGAAGAGGTACTTCTTGTTCTTGAAGCCGGCCCACATGTTCGCATCGGCGGTCGGCGTGACCCACAGCACCTGGTTCTCGATGATGTAGTCGCGCACGGCGAAGGCGTTCGCCGAGCCGATCAGGCTGACGATGGCGAAGACGCGTTCCCGCTCCACCAGATCGCGCACGTTGGCCACGGCGCGGGTCGGCGAGTAGCCGTCGTCGCGCAGGATGAGGCGAAACCTCCGGCCGTTCACGCCGCCCTGGTCGTTGATCCACTTCAGGTAGGCGTCCATCCCGCCGCCGACCCCCTGGCCCCAGAAGGCGGCCGGCCCGGAGAGCGGCTGGGAGCTGCCGATGACGATCTCGGTGTCGGTCACCCCCCGCTCCTGCGTGGCGGCCATCGTCGCCGCGAGCAGCAGGAGCATGGCGGCGCTGATCCCAATGCGGACCTGTTTCATCCCCTCACCCCTCTATCCGCCGGATGTACCGACTGAGTTACACGCGGCGTCGGTACTCCCTGCCCAGCAGGCCCTCCGGCCGCACGATGAGGGCCGCGATGATGATCAGGAAGGCCATCGTGGTCTTGAACTTCACGGAGACGTACGCCCCGAAGAGGGCCTCGAGGACGCCGAGCAGCAGGCCCCCCAGGGCGGCGCCCGGCAGGCTGTCGATGCCGCCCAGCACCGCCGCGGCGAAGCCCTTCAGGAACGGGTCGAGCATCATGTAGGGGTCGAGCAACGTGACCGGCGCCAGCAGGATGCCGGAGGCCGCCCCGAGCGCCGAGGCCAGACCCCAGGTCAGGGCGAAGATGCGCCGCACCGGGATGCCGAGCACCTGTGCGGCCACGGCGTTCTGCGAGACGGCGCGCATCGCCAGGCCGACGCGGGTGCGCTGCACGAGGAGGTAGAGGCCGGCCATCAGGGCCAACCCCACGGCGAAGTTCCCCAGGCTGATCTGGCTGATCACCACGGCGCCCAGGCGGTAGACCCGCACGTCGGAGAGCGGGAAGGGCATCGTCTTGGTGTCGGTCCCCCACAGCGCCGCCGTCGTGCCCTGCAGGACCAGGGCCAGTCCCAGGGTGATCACGATCTTGCCCAGCAGCGTCGCCTCCTTGGCCGGACGGAGGATGAGGAAGAAGAAGGCGGCGCCGACCGCGGCGGTCGCGAGCAGCGCGCCTGCCGCCGCCGGGCCGAACGGCCATCGCGCGCCGGTGATCAGGGCGAACGCGATGAAGGTCCCGAACGTGGCCAGGTCGCCGTGGGCGAAATTCAAGATCCGCGAGGTGCGGTAGAGCAGGACGATGCCCAGGGCGACCAGCGCGTAGAGGCTGCCCGTGGCCAGGCCGCCGGCGACGTACTGCGCTAGAAGGGCCAGGTCTTGAACCACAGCTTGATCTTCACCCAGCGGCCGTACAGCCCCCACGGTTCCACGGCCATGACGAAGATGATCGTCGCCCCGTAGACCAGCGGCTGGTACTGCTTGAGCCCGGCCAGCTCCTGGGGGAGGATGGTCAGCAGCGCGGCCCCCAGCACCGGCCCGGCGACGGTGCCCAGCCCCCCCACGACGATCATGCTGAAGTAGTACACCGACTCAAAGAGGGTGAACAGCTGCGGCTCGAGGAACCCGAGCAGGAAGGCCAGCATCGCCCCGCCGAGACCGGCGAAGAAGGCGCTCAGCGCGAACGCCGTGGTCTTGTAGACGGTGAGGTTGACCCCCATCGCCTCCGCGGCGATGTCGCTGTCGCGGATGGCGACGAACGCCCGGCCGACGTGGGAGCGGGCCAGGTTGGCCATCACCCACACCGTGCCGGCGGCGAGGAGCGCGAAGAGGTAGTAGATGTGCTGATCCGCCAGCCGCGCGCCGGCCGCGGTTAGCTTGGGCAGGAAGAGGCCGCTGCGCCCCCCGGAGAGGGCGTCCCAGTTGGTGAGGACCTGGTTGACGGCGATGCCGAAGCCCAGCGTGGCGATCGTCAGGTAGGGGCCGCTCAGGCGCAGGGCGGGCAGGCCGACCAGGAACCCGAAGGCCGCGGCGATCGCCCCGCCCCCGGCCATCGCCACCGGCCACGGCACCTGCAGCCGCGCCGCCAGGATGCCGGCGGCGTACGCCCCCACGGCGACGAAGCCGGCGTGGCCGAGCGAGATCTGACCGGTGTAGCCGACCAGGAGGTTCAACCCCACGGCGATCACGACGTGGCCGGCGATGAGCGCGGCGGTGTAGCGGAAGTACGCCGGGGCGAGGGAGGGCAGCGCGGCCAGCGCCGCGGCGAGTGCCAGCAGGGCCGTCCAGCCCAGGGCGCCCCGGACGAGGGAGAGGTCTTCCTCGTAGCGCTGGCGGAGCTCCACGCCACGCGAGTTCTCTCCGTTCCGTCGCTTCCCTGCGCGACTGGGCGGACGTTTTGCGGCTTCAAGGGGGTATGGTATGATGGGATGCGTGAGTTGTGGTCGGTCGCACGGGCTCAGGCCTCTGGGGGCCTTCCACCGGGGGCCTGATTCATCGTCGGAAGGACGGGGGCGGGCGTGATCGTCAACAACCTGAAGGTGCTGGTCGGCGGGGTCCAGCTGCGGGACGGCGTGGTGACGATAACCGATGTCCTGGGGCGGATCATGACCCGGGCCGGCCTGCACGTCCTGGCCATGGAGCGCGGCTACGCCTCCACGATCTACGGCGCCCACCAGTACGATCCGATGCTCATCACCGAGGCGCCGCCCCTGTCCTGGGGCGATCGCGCGGTGGACATCCTGATCGCCCTGGACTACGACAGCAATCCCGACGCGAAGGTGCAGCCCAACCGCGATACGATCCTGCGCCACGGCCGCGAGCTGAAGGACGGGGGCGTGCTGATCTACGACAGCAGTACGGGCGAGGTGGACACCGCCGAGCTGGAGCGCCGCGGGGTGAAGGTCTTCCCGATCCCGGCCCGCAACATCGCCCGGGACGAGTTGAAGCGGGATGTCGTCAAGAACATCGTCATGGTCGGGGCGCTGTTCCGTCTCCTGGACTTCGACGCGGCGGGCACGTACTTCCGCGGGCTGATCGAGGAACGCTTCCAGCGCAAGGGGCAGGAGACCATCGACCTGAACCTCCGCGCCGCGCAGCGCGGACGGGAGATCGTGGAGGAACGGCTAGCGGCCCGGGCCTGGACGGACGTCGGCTACCGCCTGGAGCCGCGGCCGCTCAGCGAACCGCTCGTCTTGATCACCGGCAACGAGGCGCTGTGCCTGGGCGCGATCCAGGCCGGCTGCCGCTACTACGCCGGCTACCCGATCACCCCCGCCTCGGCGATCCTCGAGTTCATGGAGGAGCACCTGCCGGCGGTCGGCGGGCGGGCGATGCAGGGCCAGAACGAGCGGGAGTCGATCCGCGCCGCGATCGGCGCGGCCCTGGTCGGGGTGCGGGCGATGGTGGGCACGTCGGGGCCGGGGCTCTCCCTGAAGGTCGAGGAGTTCGGCGTGGCCGGGATGACGGAGACCCCACTGGTCATCGTCGACACGCAGCGCGCCGGTCCGAGCACGGGGATGCCGACGAAGAGCGAGCAGGGCGACCTCTGGCTGACCGTCTACGGCGGCCACGGCGAGATCCCCCGCATCGTCCTGGCGCCTGGCAGCCAGGAGGAATGCTTCACCCTGATGATGGAAGCGCACGAACTGGCCGACAAGTACCAGTGTCCCGTCTTCTTCCTCACCGACCTGAACCTCTCCGAAGGGCGCAAGGCCATCCCGCAGTCGTTCTTCTTGAAGCACAAGGCGCGTCTGGACCGCAGCACGCTCGTCGGCGAAGCGGAGGTGCGGCGCGACGGCGCCTACCGCCGGTACGCCGTGACGCCCAGCGGCATCTCGCCGCGCCTGGTTCCGGGCACGCCGGGGGCGATCTTCAAGGCCACGGGCTCGGAGCACGACGAGCGCGGCTTCGTCAGCACCGATCCCCTGGTGCGCAAGGCGCAGGTGGACAAGCGGCTGCGCAAGATGCAGACCTACCTGAACGAGGACGCCCGTCCCCCGCAGGTCGTCGGTCAGCTCGACGGCCGGCCGGTGCTGATCGGGTGGGGGAGCAGCCGTCCGGTCATCCTCGAGGCCCAGCAGCGGCTGCGTGAACGGGGGGTGGAGGTGGCGGTGATGCACTTCACGCACCTCTGGCCGTTCCCCGCCGAGGCCGTGCGCCCGCTGCTCGAGCGCGCCGCCACCCTGATCGCCATCGAGCAGAACTTCAGCGGGCAGTTCGCCGACGTGGTGCAGGCCTACACCCTGCTGCCCGTGCGGCGCATCGTGAAGTACAACGGCCTGCCGCTGTACCCGCTGGAGATCGCCGACGGGGTGCAGGCCATCCTCCGCGAGGGGGTCTCCATGGTCCGGGTCACCGACGGGCCGGTCCCCGTCAAGGTGTCCGAAGGCGACTGAGCGGGAGGACAACGTGACGACAGCTGACGGTACACCCGCCGCGCCCCAGCCGGCGCAGAAGATCTCGGCCAAGATCTGGGAGGAGAACGCCACGCCGCGCCACCGCATCCAGTGGTGCCCGGGCTGCGGCGACTTCGGCGTCCTGGCCGCGCTGAAGATGGCCCTGACGAAGATGGAGATCACCCCCCACCAGGTCCTCCTCGTGGGAGGCATCGGCTGCTCGGGGCAGATCCGCAACTACCTGAACGGCAACGCGTTCCACGGCAGCCACGGCGGTCCCCTGGCCTACGCCCTGGGCGCGAAGATGGCCAACCCCGAGTTGAAGGTCATCTCCCTGGCCGGCGATGGCGATACCTTCGCCATCGGCGTGGAGAACTTCGTGCACGTCTGCCGCCGCGACCCCGAGATATTGCACGTCATCATGGACAACGGCGTCTACGGCCTGACCAAGGGGCAGAACTCGCCGACGCATGGTCGGGGCATGGCGATCACGGAGTTCTCCGAGGAAGCTCCGCCGCCGTTCTCGCCCCTGCGCCTGGCCCTCGCCGCCGGGGCGACCTTCATCGCTCAATCCTTCTCCGGCGACCCGAAGCACGCCGCGGAGATCTACGTGCAGGCGCTGCAGCACAAGGGCTTCGCGATGGTCAACGACTTCTCGCCCTGCGTGACCTACAACCGCTTCAACACCTACGACTGGTACCGCGAGCACGTCGAGGAGATCCCCTCCAGCCACGATCCCTCCGATCTCCACGCGGCCTGGGATCTCCTGAACGACTTCGACCGCCGCGGCCGGCTGCCGCTGGGCGTGGTCTACCGCCACCCGCGGCAGAAGAAGGCGTTCAAGCGCGCGCCGATCTGGCCGCACGAGCTGGCGGAGGTGGACCTCACGCCGCTGCTGCGGCAGTTCATCTAGGCGCGGCGCGGGCGCGTTCCTCGTCCATCAACGCCCGCCGCAGGATCTTGCCGACGAGCGACTTCGGCAGGCTGTCCCGGAACTCGACGGCCGCGGGCACCTTGAAGGGCGCCAGGAGCTTGCGGCAGTGGGCGATGATCTCCTCCTCGCTGACCTGCGCGTTGGGCTTGCGGACGACAAAGGCTTTTACCACCTCGCCGCGGTAGGCGTCCGGCACCCCGATCGCCGCCGCCTCCAGCACGGCGGGATGGGCGTACAGCGCTTCCTCCACCTCGCGCGGGAAGACGTTGAGGCCGCCGGTGATGATCAGTTCCTTCTTGCGGTCCACGATGTAGAAGTAGCCGTCCTCATCCATCTTCGCCAGGTCGCCGGTGTACAGCCAGCCGTCGCGCAGGGCCAGCGCGGTTTCCTCGGGCTTGCGCCAGTAGCCCTGCATCACCTGCGGCCCGCGGACGATCAGCTCGCCTACCTCGCCCGGGGGGAGCCGGCGCGTCCCCGTTTCCAGGTCCACGATCGCCGCGTCGGTGTCGGGGAAGGGGATGCCGATGCTCCCCGCCTTACGCCTGCCCTGGATGGGGTTGGCGTGGGTGATCGGCGAGGCCTCGGTCAGCCCGTAGCCCTCGCAGAGCCGCCCCCCGGTGAGGGCCTCGAAGCGGTGCTGCACCTCCAGGGGCAGGGGCGCGGCGCCCGAGATGCAGGCCTGGACGGAGCGCAGGTCGTAGCGGGCGATGTTCGGGGCGTTGATGATCGCCGTGTAGATCGTCGGCACGCCCGGAAAGACCTTCGGGCGGTAGGTGTTGATCGCCGCCAGCACCGCCTCGAGCTGGAAGCGCGGCAGGAGGATGAGCCGTGCCGGCGCCGCGATGGCGAAGTTCATCGCCGACGTCATCCCGTAAGAGTGGAAGAAGGGGATCACGGCGATGACCGTGTCCTCGCCGGGTCTGAGCTGCGTGAACCAGGCGCGGGCCTGCAGGACGTTGCTGAGGAGGTTGCGGTGCGAGAGCATCGCCCCCTTGGGCACGCCCGTGGTCCCGCCGGTGTACAGCAGCACGGCGATGCCCTCGGGGTCGATCGCCACCGGCCGGGGCTGGGCCGGGGCGGCGAGCAGGTCGGTGAGGCGGTGAATGTCCCGGGCCCGCGGCACGCGGACGAGGTGGCCTTCCCGCCAGGCCTTCAGCGGATAGAGCAGGCGCAGGTGCGCGGGGAAAAAGTCGTTGATCGCCGTGACGACGATCTCCCGCACTCGCGTCCGGGGCCGGACCGCGGCGAGGCGAGGGTAGATCAGATCCAGCGTCACGGCCACCTCCGCCTCGCTGTCCCGCAGCTGGTGCTCGATCTCCCGCTCCACGTACAGCGGGTTGAAGGGTACGATCACGGCGCCGGCGCGCAGCGCGCCGTAGTAGGCGATGAGGAACTGCGGACAGTTGGGCAGGTGCAGCGCCACGCGGTCGCCGGGCCGCACCCCCAGGCGCTGCAGGGCGGCCGCGAACCGGCCGGCCAGCTCGTGCAGCGTGCGGAAGCGCATTGTGGCGCCGAAGAACACCGTGGCGACGTGCTCCGGATAGCGCGCGGCGGTCTGGTCCAGGAGCGCGCCCAGCGGCTGGGCCGGATAGCTCAGGGTGTGCGGCACCCCCGCTTCGTAGGAGCGCAGCCAGGGGCGCTCCGTCACGGCGACCATCTCACGTCGCGTAGCCGCCCTGGGCGATCTGCCGTTCGGCGATCTGGCGGCGCAGCGCCACGGTGTTCAGCGGCGTGAAGCGCAGGAAGCGGCGCAGCCCGGCCAGCGCCGTGCGCAGCGTGTCGCCCTCCTGCGCCGCGGCGAGCACCGTCCTGGCCAGTCCGTCGATCCGCGGCAGGGCGTCGTTGATGTAGACGCGGACCATGGCGAGCGGCGTGGTCGCGGCCGCC
>DATLZI010000023.1:0-5912 GCA_035574075.1 bacterium
TAGCGAACCCGGGCAGGTCGAGGCGGTGGCGCCCCGCGCCGTCCGGACGCATCACCCACACCGCCCCGCCGTCCACGACGGCGAGGAGGTCAAGACGCGCGGACCAGGCCAGCTCCGTGGGGACGCGAGCCGGGGCGATCGGCTGCGGAGGCTGCTCCGGGACCACGACGTAGACCCCGCCCGCCGCGGCGTAGGCGAAGCGCCGGCCGTCGGGACTCCAGACGGCGGGGCTGAGCGCGGGCTGGTCGACCACACGCCGCACCGCGGCCACGCGCAACTGGCGGGTGCTCTCCGGCGACGGGGGCCGGCGCACCGCGCAGCCGGCGAGGGTCAGGGCGACCAGCGCCGGAACGAGCAGTCGCGCAGCGATCGGGCTTCGGCTCAACTAGACGACAGGGTACTTCCCCTCGGCCAGCTCCCGGGTGAGGGTGGTGATATTGGCCAGCTCCCGCTCCATGATCTCCGCGACCTTGCGTCGGGCCACGGCCTCGCGGGCGCGCTTCTCAAGGATGATCTGCGCCGCCGCGACTTTGGGCCGATCGATCGGCGCGCCGATCTGGCTGAGCATCCAGACGTACACCTCGCGCACGCCGCGGACTTCCTCGTAGATCTTCCCCGCCACCTGATGGGTCATGATCGTGTAGATCTTGCCGACGTGAGAGACGGGATTCTTGCCTGCGGCCGCCTCCGTGCCCATCGGCCGGTTCAGGGCGATCACGCCGTTCACTTTGTTCCCGCGCCCGATCTGTCCGCTGTCCCCGCTCTCGGCGGAGGTGCCGGTCACGGAGAGGTACATCCCGCCGAGGCCGCGGCCCGGCGCGTCGAGCGTGTTCAGGTTGAGATTGACGCGCTCCAGGGTGCGCTGCTCGCCGCGCACGAACTCCTCCACCGCCTCCTGCATCTGCGCCTTGCGTCGGAAGTAGGCCGCCTCGCTGTCCACGAAACGGTCGACGAAAGCGCAGGCCACGGTGATGTCCAGCTCCTTGCCCCGGCGGAAGCCCATCACCTTGATGTCCTCCCCCGCCTCCGGGAAGCGCTGCTTGAACGCCGGGGAGTTCATGTAGTTCTCGGTCTGCAGAACCAGCCGCTCGGTCTCGGTGAGGGGCGCGTAGCCGACCGCGCCCGAGGTGTCGTTGGCCCCCGGGGTCTCCCGGCTGAAGATGTCCACGAGCTCCGGCGAGCCGGGCTTGATCTGCACGTCGTAGCGCACGTGCTCCTCGGGATCGACGAAGCGCAGGTGCTCGCGGATCCAGCGCTTCGCCGTGCCGACGGCGATCTCCGCGATCGGCACCGTCACGCCGCGCAGCTCGTACGTCGCGCGGTCGCCGAAGATCAAGCGCATCGGCTCGGTGACCCGCCCCCCGCCGAGCCTGATCTCGGCGTTCCCGGCGACGAGGAAGGCCTTGTCGATGTTGTGGTGCAGGATGACCCCGAAGCGCTTCAGGTACTCGCGGCTCAGCTCGATGCTGACGCGCTCCATGATCGCGTCGCAGATCGAGTCGGGGTGGCCTACCCCCTTGCGCTCGACGATCTCGACCTCGTGCTCGTAGACGGGCTTGCCGCCCAGTACCTCCACGGTGATGTGTCGCACCGGGGATCCTCCTTGCCTGCGGAATGGGGTTTCGACCCTACCACCACTCGAGCCTCCTCGGCCGCCGCCGGGCGAAGAAGCGCACCAGGACGAAGCCCGCGGCGAAGCCGCCGACGTGGGCCCACCAGGCCACGCCCGCGGTATCCGCGCCCAGCGTGGCGACGCCCTGCAGGAACTGCATCAGGAACCAGACCGGCAGAAACAGCATCGCCGGAACGGCCACGGTGCGCCAGTAGAAACCGAAGACGACCAGGGAGATGATGCGCGCCCGGGGGAAGAGCGCGAGGTACGCGCCGAGGACCCCGGCGATCGCGCCGCTCGCGCCGACCAGGGGGATGGCGGAAGCCGGGTTGGCCAGGATGTGCGCCCCCACCGCGGCCAGGCCGGCCAGGAGGTAGAAGAGCAGGAAGCCGCCGTGCCCCATCAGGTCCTCAACGTTGTCGCCAAAGATCCAGAGGTAGAGCATGTTGCCGAGGAGATGGCCCCAGCCGCCGTGCAGGAACATCGAGGTCAGCAGCGTGGGGTACTCCGCCGCTGGATCGGCGGGCAGATGGCCGGTGATCTCGCCGGGAACCGCGCCCCAGGCCAGGACGAATCGCTCCAGGGCGACTTCCGAGCCCAGCGTCGACATATAGAGGAAGACCAGGACGTTGGCCAGGATCAGCAGGTAGGTGACGATGGGAGGGGAGGACGACGGGTTGTCGTCGCGCAAGGGGATCATGCCGCGGCGGTCCCATCCTCCCAGCGGACTTCTTCCACCCCCTCCACATCCCCGAGGGCGATCAAGATCTCGTCCCGGCTGACCCGCGCGGGGATGCGCGCGGCCAGGGCCAGGACGACCTTGTCGTCCATCCGCGCGGAAAGATCGACGCGCTCGATGTTTACCCCGAAGGCTCCCAGCACCGTGCCGATCCGGCCCAGCTGGCCGGGCCGGTCGTGCATCACCATGACGACGTGGCCCACGCCCCGGCGGGGGATGCGCACCTCGAACCACTTCAGGAGGGTGAGCACCCCCATGACGATGACCGTGGCCGCGATCGCTCCGAAGTAGTAGCCGACGCCGGAAGCGGTGCCGATCGCCGCCACCGTCCACAGGCTGGCCGCGGTGGTGAGCCCCTGCACGCTGGCCTGCGTCCGCCAGATCGTGCCGGCGCCAAGGAAACCGATGCCGACGACGATGTTGCTGGCCACGCGCGCCGGGTCGGCGCCCGTGCCGAAGAAACCGACGGCGGAGATCAGCGTGAACAGCGCGGCGCCGACGCACACGAGGATGTGCGTGCGGAAGCCGGCCGGCTTCTCGACGCTCTCCCGCTGCCAGCCGATCACGCCGCCCAGGGCCACGGCGAGGAGCATGCGCAGGGCCGCTTCCCACCAGGGGATCATCGCCCCGCCGCCTTTTCCTGCGCGACCAGCGCGACCTGCTCCATCAGGGCATCGACCAGCCGGTCCTCGGGCAGGCTGGCGATGATCTTCCCCCCCTTGAACAACAACCCCATCCCCCGCCCGCAGGCGATCCCCAGATCGGCCATCCGGGCCTCGCCCGGCCCGTTCACGGCGCAGCCCATCACCGCCACCTTCACCGGGGCGTCGAGCCGGGCCAGCCGGCGCTCCACTTCCTGGGCGATGGCGATGATGTCCACCTCCGCCCGGCCGCAGGACGGGCAGGCCACCAGCTGCACCCCGCGCGTGCGCAGCTGGAGGCTCTTCAGGATCTCGAACCCCACCCGGACCTCCTCCACCGGGTCGGCGGCCAGCGAGACGCGGATCGTGTCGCCGATGCCGCGGGCCAGGACCGCCCCGATGCCCGCCGCGGACTTGATCGCGCCGGCCCAGGCCGTGCCCGCCTCGGTCACGCCGACGTGCAGCGGGTAGTCCACCTGTTCGGCGATCATCGTGTAGGCCTCGACGACCATCGGCACCTCGCTGGCCTTGACCGAGATGACGATGTCGTGGAAGTCGAGATCCTGCAACACCTTGACGTCTTCCAGCGCGCTGTCCACCAGGGCCTCGGCGCAGGGCCGCCCGAACTTGCGCAGCGTCGCCTTGCTCAGCGAGCCGATGTTCGCGCCGATGCGGATCGGCACCCCCCGCTCCTTCGCCGCCTGGGCCACGATGCGGGTGCGCGCCCGGCTGCCGATGTTGCCAGGGTTGATGCGCAGCTTGTCCACCCCGGCCTCGAGCGCGGCGAGGGCCAGGCGGTAGTCGAAGTGGATGTCCGCGACGATGGGCAGCGGACTGCGGGGCTTGATGCCGGCGAGCGCTTCGGCCGCGGCCGCGTCCGGCACGGCGAGGCGGACGATCTCGCACCCCTCGGCGGCCAGGGCGTAGATCTGCACGAGCGTCCCTTCGATGTCGCGGGTGTCGGTGATCGTCATCGACTGCACCGACACCGGCGCGCCGCCGCCGATCTGTACCCGGCCCACCCGCACTGGCCGGGTGCGGCGGCGGTGGGGCACGTTGGTCATTGCCGACGTTGTGGTGGTCACCATCACAGCTTGCCCAGATCGCGTACGGTCAATGTTACCAACAGCAAGATGAGCAGCGCAAATCCGACCAGGTGGATGTAGCCCTCGCGCCGCGGATCGATGGGGCGGCGCCGCACCGCCTCGACGAGCAGGAAGAGCAGCCGGCCGCCGTCGAGGGCGGGCAGCGGGAGCAGGTTGAAGACGCCGATCATGATGGACAGCGCGGACGCGGTGTAGACGAAGATCTCGGCGCCGGCCGCCCCGGCCTCGCCCAGGAAGCGCACCGCCCCCACCGGTCCGGCCAGCTGGTCCAGCATCCCAGCGCCCTCGCGCACCACGCCGACCAGGGTGGCGAAGATGACGCCCACGGTCTCCCCCAGGGTGGCCAGAGCCCAGGCCAGGGCCCGCGGCGGACCCATCCGCTCCCGGATGGCCTCCGGCCGGAAGCCGATCAGGCCGATGTTCTGGCGGGGATCCAGCCGCGAGCGCACCCGGATCTCGAACCGCTGCCCGTCGCGCTCCACCGTCAGCCGGAGTTCCTGCTCCGGACGCTGGTGGATCGTGTCGATGACCTCCTGCCCGCTGCGCATCGGCTGGCCGTCGATCGCGACGATGGCGTCGCCCGGCCGCAGCCCGGCCGCCTCCGCGGGCCAGCCCGCCATCAGCTGCCCTACCCGGTTGCTCACGCCGACCGGCACGCCGACGACCAGCGCCGTCCCGGCGAGCAGGAGCACGGCCAGCAGCAGGTTCATCACGGGCCCGGCGGCGACAACCGCCATCCGGATCCCCACCGGTTTGGCGCGGAAGCTGCCCGCGCCCGTGGCGGAATCGAGGTCTTCGCCCGCCATCCGCACATACCCGCCGAAGGGCACGGCGTTGATGGCGTACTCCGTCTCCCCCCGGCGGAAGCGCAGGAGCCGAGGGCCGAAACCCAGGGCGAAGGCGTGCACGGTGATCCCCACGCGCTTGGCCACGAGGAAGTGGCCAAGCTCGTGCACCATGATCATCACGCCGAAGGCGACGATCGCCGCCAGGATGTTCGTCATGCGTCTACCTCAGGACAGCCGTGACCGCTTCGCGCGCCCAGGCGTCGGCCGCCAGGATGTCGTCGAGGGACGGCGTGGGGACGGGGCGATGGGCTGCCATCGTCTCGGCCGCCGCGGCGGCGATGCCGGTAAAGGGGATCTGCCCGGCGAGGAAGCGCTCGACGGCCACCTCGTTGGCCGCGTTCAGCACCGCCGGCATCGTGCCGCCGGCGCGCAGCGCGGCGTAGGCCAACCCCAGGCAAGGATACCGCGCTGGCTCCGGCGGTTCAAACGTCAACTGCAGGTGCTGCCAGTCCAGCGCCGGGGCGGCCAGCGACGGCCGGGCGGGGGCGGTCAGAGCGCTGGCGATGACCAAGCGCATGTCCGGCGGGGCGAGGTGCGCCTTCCAGTGCCCGTCCACGAACTCCACCAGGGCGTGCACGACGCTCTGGGGGTGGATCACGACGTCGATGCGCGAGGCCTCCAGGCCAAATAACCAGTGCGCCTCGATCACCTCGAACCCCTTGTTCATCATGGTCGCGGAATCCACCGAGATCTTCCGGCCCATCGACCAGGTGGGATGCGCCACCGCTTCCTCCGGCGTGACCTGGGCCAGCTCGTGCAGCGGCCGCCGCAGGAACGGCCCGCCGGACCCCGTGAGGACGACGCGGCGGACGGACGCCAGTTGCTCCCCGCGCAGGCACTGCGCCACCGCGGCATGCTCGCTGTCCACGGGGATGACCCGCGCGCCCCGGGCGCGCGCCTCCCGCATCACGATCTCGCCGCCGGCGACCAGCGTCTCCTTGTTGGCCACGGCGACGTCGCGGCCCG
>DATLZI010000024.1:0-3426 GCA_035574075.1 bacterium
GCAGCCCACCTGGCTCCCCTTCAGCAGTCGCGACGAGCTCATCCGGGAGTTGCGAAGGCTGGCTGTTCGACCTGTCCGACCGGTGTCAGCGGTGACGCGGTGCGCCGCACCACCGGCCGCGCCGGGAAGGCCGACCAAGGCGGACGCGTGAAGCTGGGGATCGCGGGCGTCAACACCCGGCCGCTGATGCGCGCGGCCGACCCGATGGTCGGCATCGCGGGCACCTGGGGCTCGACGCTGCGCCCGCACGTGGAGCGCGTCGTCGCACCGGGGCCCGGCATCGGCCAACAGCGGCTCGGCGACCAGGCCGCGCTACACGCGTGGCGACACGCGTGCTCCATCCTGGATGACACCTACGCCACGTGCCCCGACCGGCAGACGGGCCGGATGCGCTACCGCCCCGGCTTCCGGGATCTGTGCGCCCCGGAGACGCGGCGCCTGCCGCTGTTCCTCGACTCGGCGGCTTTCCGTGAGTTCACTGGCGGCGCGCCGGCCTGGTCGTCCTACGACCGGTATTGCGAGGCGATCGAGCTCCTGCGGCCGGATGGCGTGATGGCGCAGGATGTCGTCGGCAACCAGCGCGCCAGCCTCGAGGGCTACGAGCGCATGTGCGCCGACGGCTTCGCCGCCATCACCATCCCCATCTGGCAGGTCATGCCGGCCTGGGCCAGCGGCCTGTCGGTGGAAGCGAACGCCCGCCTGGCGTCGCGCGATCCGGTGCTGCGCTTCTCCTGCGATCGCTCGCCCCTAGTGGCGCTCGGCGGACTGAGCCAGAGTCCCTGCCGGCGCAGCGAGCGCCACCGCTATCTCGAGGTCCTCTGCCACGCCTTCCCCGACACCCAGTTCTGGGCGCTCGGCCAGGCCAACCCGGTGGTCGTGAACGGGCTGGGCTGCGCCGGGTTGCTCCACCGGGTCTTCGTGGACGGCAGTTGGTGGATCCATGATGCCCGGGCGGAGGTCTTGGCTGTGCTGGAGGACGGCCTGATCAAGACCATCCGCTTGACGCGCACCGGCGCCCGCAGCTTCTTCCCGCTGCTCGACCTGATGAGCTGCAACCTGCGGTCGCTGCTGTCGGCGTACGCCGGGCTGTGGACGTTCCCCGGACCCGCCAAGGTGCCGACCGACCTGGAGGACCTGGACGCCCGGCTCGAGTTGCGGCGCCGCCTCGCCTCGACGCAGCTCGACCTCTTTGGACAGCGGGAGACCGCCTGATGGAGCCGATGCACACGAGCGGCACAGCGGTCCCCAGCCGCCACATGGGAGCGGTGAGCGCGGCGGGCGCGGACCGCATGGTCGGACGCCCGTCGCGCTTCGTCTTCGTGGGCGAGCGGCGGAGCCAGAGGACGATCCATCTGGGCGCCCATTGGACAGACGGGTGGCTGTGTGCCAGGACCCTCCATGAGGCGCTCCACGGTGCGGGGATCGACCCCGCGAGCGTGGTCTTCGTCAACCTGTACCACGACGAGCCCGCCGACCGCGCGCCTTGCGCCAACGCCGTCGAGGCGGTGCGCTCCCTGGCCGCGGCCGGGCCCTGCATCGCGGCGCTCGGCCGCCGGGTCCAGGGTGCATTGGCGCACGCCGGGGTGGCCCACGTCGAACTCGTCCACCCCGCGGCCCGGGGCGCGATCCGCGCCCGGGCGGCCTACCGGCAGCACGTGGCCGAGGTCCTCGGCCGCTGTTGCCCTCCCCCGGACCCGATCCGGCCGGCGCAGCCGAGCGGGTCGCAGGAGTGGCCGCCGCACAAGGCGGCGAGACCGATGCACGGAGGCACAGCCCATGAACCATCCCACCGATCCTGGCGACCGCCAGGGCGACGATCGCACCGAGCGCCGCGGGCAGGCCGGTCCGGCCCGCCAGGCGTATGCGCCGGACGGGGAAGCCCGGCGCCCAACGCAGGTGGTCCGCGTCGCTTTCTCGAACCCCGGCGAGTACCTGGCCGAGCTGCGGCAGCGTGGTCCGAACCTGGAGCCCCTCGTGCGCGTGACGTTCCGCTGGACAGCGGATGCGAGCGGGGCGCCGATCAGCCACCTGACGCTCCTGGCCAGCTACCTCCGGCAAGTGGGCGAGGTGGTGACGGTCGTCCAGCTCGCGCGCTACGTCGGTACCGTCTGGAGCGGGGCTGCCGACCAGGCCTCGCAGCGCTCCGTCGACGAGGCCCAGCAGTGGCGCACGCTCCTCTGCCGCGAGGCGGAGGAGCTGGGCTTCGAGGTGGCTACGGGGGCCTATGTGGAGGAGGGCACCACGTGAGACGCATGCCGCCAACGGCCCGGAGCGGTGCGGCGTCGGCCGGTGCGGCCGCGTTGCCACCCGCGCCACGCCCGACGGCCGAGGTGCCGACCGTCTCGGCGCGTCAGCTGGCGGCGGACCCCCGGCACGTGATCCTCAGCCTCGGGGCGGGCGTGCAATCGACCACCCTCGCGCTCATGGCCGCGCGGGGCGAGATCGAGCGGCCGGAGGCAGCCATCTTCGCGGACACGGGCTGGGAGCCCCGGGCCGTCTACGAGCACCTGGCCTGGCTGATCGCCGAGCTGGACGGCAGCCTGCCCGTGCACGTCGTGCGCAAGCAGCACCGCGACGGGGCGCCGGCGAACATCCGCGACGACGTGCTGGCGGTGGTGCGTGGCGCGCGAGCACGGGCGGCCACGCCGCCGGTCTAGGTCAAGCAGTCGGTCGAGTTCAATCCGTCGCCGATTCCGGAGGTGCAGTGGCGCATTGACGCCGCGTCCCCAAGTCGGCCTGTTTGGGATGCCCGTACCACAGCAACGCCTACTGGCGCGAGATGAAGCGACACCGCCCCGACGAGTGGGCCGAGGCGGTCGCGTTCGACCGCGAGATCCGGCTGCTGCCGATGGTGCAGGGCGAGGTCTACCTCCACCGCTCCTGCGTCCCGCTCGACGAGGTGGACCTGCGGACGGCCGAGGACCAGGGCCAGCTCTCGTTTGCCGGCGCGCTGCTCGGTCCCGCAGACGACGCCGACCTCCCCGACCCATTCGATCAGTGCCACCGGTGAGGGTGGCCCGATCCAGCAGCTGATGGCGCCCAGAATACGCCGCAGGCCGGCGCTGGGGTTCTTCGCGGTCGTCGTCGAGGACCCGCAGCGCCAGGCGATCGACCGGGTGCTTTTGTACGCGGCGGGGACGACCGCGGAGGCCGAGGAGATGGCCCGCGCCTTCTACCTGGCCGATGGGAAGCCGCCACTGCGGTACCGCTTCTCCGCCCAGCCGATCAGCGAGGTGAGCGGTCCGGGCGGCGCGCAGTACCGCGTCGTCCTCCGCCGCCTCCCCTCCCGGGAGCGCTGAGCCCGGCGGAGCCGGGCAGACCGACGGAGTGCCGCCCGCCCAGACCGACACACGCGGGCGCTCCGGGACCACGCGAGACCACCCCAGACCACATGGAGGGAACCCGATGGAGCTCACCGTCGACCAG
>DATLZI010000025.1:0-3209 GCA_035574075.1 bacterium
CGGGCGGCCCCGCGCCCGGCGGCTCCGGATCTGCCGACACGCCGAAGGGCGGAGGATAGCATGGCGCCGCGCATGGCCACGCCCGCGCAGATGGGCAGCGTGACCGACAACCCGTTCTGGATCGTGTGGACCGACGGGCACCACAGCCGGTACTCCTGGCAGCGCCTGCGCCTGGCCTGCCCCTGCGCCCGCTGCCGGGGCGAGTGGGACTACCGGCCGGCGCCGCTGACCGAGCGCGACATCCCGCCGACGATCCGCGCCCTGCGTCTGGAGCGCGTCGGCGCCTACGCCCTGCGCTTCACCTGGATGGACGGCCACGACACCGGTCTGTACCCCTTCCCGCTGCTGCGGCACGAGCTGTGCGAGTGCGAGGAGTGCCTCGCCCGCCGCGGCGGCGGCGCCCCGCCGCCCTGAGCCAGATCTGCGCTGCGCCGGCCCCCGCCGAACCGGCGTGGCTCCCTCCGCCGTGCCTGTGCTAGCATGGGGAAGGACATCGCCCGAGAGGAGACCGCTGTGTTCGGACGAGGCGGCACCATCACCCGCGAGCAGGTCCTCGACGCCCTGAAGGATGTGCAGGATCCCGAGCTGCACCGCAGCATCGTCGAGCTGGACATGGTCCGGGACGTCGCGATCGCCGACGGCCGCGTGCAGGTGGACGCGCTGCTGACGATCGGCGGCTGCCCGCTGCGCGAGACGATCGTCGAGTCCATCCGCAGCAAGGTGGCGGCGCTGCCCGGCGTGCGCGGCGTCGAAGTGCGTCTGGGCGTGATGAGCCAGGAGCAGCGCCAGGCCCTGATCGCCAAGCTGCGCGGGGGCGACGGCGCCGCCCCGGGGCCGGGCGCGTTCCTCGGCCCGGAGTCCCCGACGCGGGTCATCGCCGTGGCCAGCGGCAAAGGCGGGGTGGGCAAATCCACCGTCACGGTGAACGTCGCCGCCGCCCTGGCCCGGATGGGCCTGCGCGTGGGCGTGCTGGACGCCGACGTCTACGGCTTCAGCATCCCCCGCATGCTCGGCGTGCACGGCCATCCCACCCTCGTCGACCAGATGATCATCCCCATCGAGCGCGACGGCATCCGCGTCATGTCCATGGGCTTCCTGTTGCCCGATGAGGACCAGGCCGTGATCTGGCGCGGGCCGCTGCTGCACAAGACGCTGACGACCTTCATCGGCGAGGTGCACTGGGGCGCCGACCTGGCCTACCTCCTCATCGACCTGCCGCCCGGCACCGGCGACGTCTCGCTGTCCATCGCCCAGACGCTGCCCCAAGCGCACATGCTGCTGGTGACGACGCCGCAGGAGGCGGCCTCGCAGGTCGCCCGCCGCGCGGCGAAGATGGCGGAGAAGGTGAACATGGAGGTCGTCGGCGTCGTGGAGAACATGTCCTACTTCCTGCCCGCCCCGGAGGCCGCGCCCGTCTACATCTTCGGGCGGGGCGGGGGAGCGCGGCTCGCCGGGGAACTGGGCGTGCCGCTGCTCGGCGAGATCCCGCTGGATCAGCGCGTCCGCGAGGGGGGCGACGCGGGCCGCCCCATCGTCCTGACCGATCCCGACGCGCCGGCCGCGCGCGCCTTCCGCGCCGTGGCCGAGGCGCTGCGCAACGCCGTCCCGGTGCCCGCGCGGGCGTAGGGGGGAGAGCGATGGCCACGGTCGCGCCGCAGGTCTACCGCAACTACATCAACGGGCGGTGGGTGGAGAGCCGCTCGGGGCAGACGATGCCGTCGATCAACCCGGCGACGGGGGAGACGCTGGGGGTGGTCCCGGCCTCCACCCCGGAGGACGCCCAGGAGGCGGTCGCCGCGGCCCGGGCGGCGTTCGATCGCTGGCGCAAGGTGCCGGCGCCGCGCCGCGCCGAGATCCTCTTCCGCGCCGCGGAGGAACTGCAGCGCCGCAAGGAGGACCTCGCCCGTTTGATGACCCAGGAGATGGGCAAGGTGCTGCCCGAGGCGCGCGGCGACGTGCAGGAAGCGATCGACATGACGTACTTCATCGCCGGCGAGGGCCGCCGCCTGCACGGCTACACGACGCCCAGCGAGATGCCGCACAAGGCGGCGTACTGCGTGCGCGTGCCGCTGGGCGTCGTCGGCGTGATCACGCCGTGGAACTTCCCGATGGCCATCCCCTCCTGGAAGATCGTCCCGGCGCTGCTCTGCGGCAACACCGTCGTCTTCAAGCCGGCCACCGACACGCCGCTGGTCGGCCTGCGCTTCGCCCAGATCCTCAACGAGGCCGGCCTGCCCCCCGGCGTGCTGAACGTCGTCACGGGCAGCGGCGGCCGGGTGGGCAACGCGATCGTCGAGCACCCGGACGTGGCCGTGATCTCCTTCACCGGCTCGACCACGACCGGGCTGGCCATGGCCGAGAAGTGCGCGCGGCTCGGCAAGCGCATCTCGCTGGAGATGGGCGGGAAGAACGCGGCGATCGTCCTGGACGACGCCGACCTCGACCTGGCCACGGACGCCCTGATCTGGAGCGCCTTCGGCACCAGCGGCCAGCGCTGCACGGCCTGCAGCCGGATCATCACCCACCGCGCTGTGCGCCGGGAGCTCACCGAGCGGCTCGTCGCGCGCACCAGGGCGCTGCGGCTGGGCGACGGCCTCGATCCGACGACCGACGTCGGGCCGGTGGTGAACCAGGCGCAGCTGGAGACCATCCACGGCTACGTCGAGATCGGCAAGCGGGAAGGGGCGCGGGTGCTCGTCGGCGGGGCGCCGGCGCGGGACGGGGCCCTGGCCCGCGGCAGCTTCTACGCGCCGACGATCTTCGACAACGTCACGCCGGGGATGCGCATCGAGCAGGAGGAGATCTTCGGCCCCGTCACCGACATCATCGAGGCCCGGGATCTGGACGAGGCGGTGCGCATCCTGAATGGGGTGCCCTACGGCCTGTCGGCCTCGATCTTCACCCGCGACATCAACCGCGCGATGCGCGCGATCGAGGACATCTTCACCGGCATCGTCTACGTCAACCACGGCACGATCGGCGCCGAGGTGCACCTGCCCTTCGGCGGCACGAAGCACACCGGCAACGGCCACCGCGAAGGCGGCGTCCAGGTCCTGGACATCTTCTCGGAGTGGAAGGCCGTCTACATCGACTACAGCGGCCGGCTGCAGCGGGCGCAGATCGACAAGGACTGATGCGCGCGGGAGCGCTGCTCTGCCTGGCGGCGGTGGCGCTGGCCGCGGCGCCGTCGCCGGGCGGCGCCGCCCGGG
>DATLZI010000026.1:0-3506 GCA_035574075.1 bacterium
TGGGCGGCGCGGTGGGCAGACAGATCCCGGAGCCGGAGGTGCTGTGAGCGAGTCGTTGACGCCCACGTTCTCCGTGATCATCCCCACCTACAACCGCGCCCCGGTGCTCGCGCGGACGCTTCGGCACTTCATGCGCCAGGACTACCCGGCGGACCGGTACGAGATCATCGTGGTCGACAATTCGACCGATGAGACGCCGGACCTCGTGCAGCAGCTGTCGGCGGGGTCCCCGTGCGCGATCCGTCTGCTGCACCTCCCGATCCGGCTGCCGGCCATCAAACGAAACGTGGGGCTCAGGGAGGCCCGGTTCGACTACGCGCTCTTCTTCAACGATGACGTGTGGGTGGAGCGCAACCTCCTGCGGGAGCACGCGCGGACCCACGCCGCCTTCGATGAGCCGATCGCGGTGCTCGGGCTCGTCGAGCAGTCTCCGGAGATGGAGTCGAACCCGTTTCAGGACAGTTGGCGCCCCTTCGCCTACTTCGAGATCGCGGACCGGGCGGGCCAGCCGGTGTCCTATCGCTACTTCTGGTCGATGAACCTCTCGCTCCCCCGACGGGTCATGCTGGAGCGCAACTTGGTCTTTCACGAGGACTGGGCGGAGATCGGGCACGAGGATGTGGAGCTGGGCTGGCGCTGGACCCGCGCCGGGTACCGGATCATCTACAACCCACGAGCGCTGGGCTGGCACTACCATCCGATGACCCTCGATAGCGGGTGCGCCTTCGCCGAGGGGATCGGCCGGGGGCTCCGCGACCTGCACGTGCTGGTGCCGGACCCGCAGCTCCTCCAGAACTACGGCGTGCTCTCCTGGCGCAACCGGCCGGACAAGATCGTCCGCGGCCTGATCCGGGAGGTGCTCCTCAACCGCTGGACCATTCCCCACGTGCGCGCCTGGCTGAATCATCGCCGACGGACGAATCCGCTCGTCAAGCGGCTCACCTGGCAGCTGCTGCTCGCCTATGTCAACCGGGGCTACCGCGAGGCGCCGCAGCGGCGGCCGAAGCCGCTGGTGACGCGTCCGCCGGCCGCCGCGGCGGGAGGAGCATAGGCCGATGGGTCTGATCTCTGCGCGGGCTCCGGCGGTCGCCCGCGAGGCCGGCTTCAGGCCGGTGCCGCTCGCGATGGCGGCCGTGCTCGTCGCGTCGTCGGCTGCGCTCCTGGCGGTGGCGCTCGGGCAGAGCCGGCTGACCGTGCAGGCCGCGGGGGTCGGGGCGCTCCTGTTCGGGGTCCTCCTCCTCGCGGTCCGGGAACGGAGCCTCCTCCTCCTGGTCGGCTATGTGCTGGCATGCCAGCGGCTCTTCTACCGCCCGCTCGGGCCCATTGACGGCGAGGTTGCGGGCGGGGTGCCGGGTCTCTACGTCCGCAGCGTCGACGCGCTGCTCATCGTGCTGTTTGCCGCCTGGCTGGCGGAGGGGACCCTCGTGCGCGACCTCCGCGATGCGCTCCGCCGCCCGGGCGTCGCGGTGCCGCTGCTCGCTCCGCTCGCGGCCCTGCCGAGCGTGCTGGTCGCGGAGTCGCCGTACCTGGCGTTGAGCGAGCTGTACCGCATGGGGTGGATGTTGGCGCTCTACGTGTACGTGGCGGCGCGGTTGCGCGATCGCCGGAGCGTCATGGTCGTGCTCGCCGCGCTCTTCGCCATTCCCTTCATCCAGCTCGCGGTCGAGCTGGCGCAGTGGGCGACGCAGAGCACGCTCGGGCTGGTGCGCGTTGGGGAGGACCCGGGGCTCATCACGCGGGCCGCCGGCGAGACCGAAATCGTCCGGCCAGCCGGGACCGCTCTGCATCCGGTCTTCCTGAGCGCGCTCCTGGCGCCGATCGCCCTGCTCGCCCTGAGCGTCGGCGTGAGCCTGCGCCGGCCGGTGCCGCGCCTGCTGTGCTTCGCCTCGGTCGCGGCTGGTCTCGCGGGCATGGTGCTCGCGCAGACGCGGGTGGCGTTCGTGGCGATGGTCCCGCTGGCCTTTCTCCTGATCGTATGGGCCGCCCGGAGCGGCCACCTCTCCTCGCGCGCCGCGGCGCTGGTGCTTGCGGCGGGCACCTTGCTGGTCTCCGTAAGCGTCTCGGTGCTGTACGGCAACGTGGTGGAGGCGATCGCCCGCAACTTCACGAGCGAGCAGGTGGGCGTGGAGGCGAGCGCCCGGCAGCAGCTGAATGAGGTCGCGCTGCGCGTGATCCGCGATGCGCCGGTCATCGGCGTGGGCCTCAATAACTACGAGCAGGTCCTTCCCCGGTACGACGTCTACGGGGTCGGACTAGAGGGCTTCCCGCCGCACAACCTGTACCTACTCGTCATGGCCGACAGCGGGGCGATCGGGCTGATCGGGATGGGCGCTGCGGCCCTGGCTCTGGTCGGGATCGCGCTCCGCCTCGCTCGCGTCCGGGACCCGCAGCTCTCCGCCGTGGGCGTCGGCGCCCTGGCCATGTACGCCTTCTTCGCCCTGGAGGAGCTGACCTCGTTCTCGCTTCGCCACGACGTGCCGCTGCTCGAGTTCTGGATCATCGCCGGCCTGGCGGCGGCGTCGCTGCGCATCGCGGAGCGCGAGGCCAGCACGCCCCTGCAGAGGAGCGCCCAATGAGCGCGCCGGCGCGCCGCGCGCTGCTCTTGCTCGCACTGTCCTTGCTGGCCGGTGTCGGCGCTGCGGCGTCGGCGGGAGCGCAGGGGCGTCCCGCCGGAGGTGGCGCGTTGCCGATCGCCGCGCCTCCGGCTTTCTCATCGCTCCAGCAAACAGTGGCTGCGGAGCGGCCGGCGCCTCAGCCGCCGCGGCTGAAGGTCGTGTTCGCCGCCATGCCACGGGCGGATCCGGCGGCGGCGCCGGGCAAACCGCAGATCTACTCCATGAACGAGGACGGCTCGGACCTCCGTCAGCTCACGTTTGACGAGTCCGTGGCATCGGACTGGCCCGTGTGGGCGATGGGTGGTCGCAAGATCCTCTACACCGTGGAGGCGCCGCCCGGGCGCGAGGAGGAGAACGGCATCTACCTGATGAACGCCGACGGCACGGGCGCGGAGCGCCTCCTGGCCACGCGGGGTCTGGTGGCGCAGCCCAAGCTCAGCCCGGACGGCCGGAGCGTGATCTTCAAGGCGTCCTGGGAGCCGTTCCCGGTTGTCGCGATCTACCGGCTCGACCTCGAGACGATGCGGATCCATAACCTCACGGCGGTCGGCACGCCGGAGCTGGGGCTCGACACCGACGCGCGGTGGTCGCCGGACGGGCGCGAGATCATCCTAGCGGCGGGCCCGGTCCGGGATGGGATCATCAGCGAGCCCCAGCTCTTCCTGATCGACGCGGATGGCGGGAGCCGGCGCCAGCTCACAGCGGACCGCTTCTGGTATACGGACCCGGCGCTCTCGCCCGACGGCCGGCTCATCGCGGCGTCCACCTATCGGGGTGAGGCCTGGCCGTTCCCACCGGAGCGGCGCGGGCAGTTCCCGCTTCCACTGGACTGGCACCTGGTGGTGCAGGACCGCGCATCCGGCGCGCAGCGGCTGCTGACCCGCGGCGCCT
>DATLZI010000027.1:0-6153 GCA_035574075.1 bacterium
GTGGTGGCTGCGCCAGCGCGACGGGGAGTGGGTGGCCGACGTGGACGAACTGCGGGGGCTGGTCACGCCCCGCACGAAGGCGATCTTCCTCTGCACCCCCAACAACCCCACCGGCGCGGTGCTGTCCGTGGAGACGCTGAACGCGATCGCCGCGGTCGCCGACCGGGTGGGCGCCTATCTGGTCAGCGACGAGGTGTACCGCGGCGCGGAGTGCGACGGCCACCTCTCCCCCTCGGCCTGGGGCCGCTATGCGCGCAGCGTCGTCACCGGGGGCCTCTCCAAGGCCTATGGGCTGCCCGGCCTGCGGATCGGTTGGGTGGTCGCGCCGCCCGACCTCGTCGCCGCGCTGTGGGCGGCGCGCGATTTCACGACGATCGCCCCGAGCATCCTCAGCGACCGCCTGGCCCTGCGGGCGCTGGCGCCGCGCACGCGCCAGCGGCTGCTGACGCGCACCCAGCAGATCCTCACCGAGCACCTCCGCCTGCTCGCCGCCTGGGTGGACGACCTGGCCGACCGGGTGGACTGGGTGCGGCCGCAGGCCGGCGCGATCGCCTTCCTCCAGTACCGCGCCGCGGTGAACTCCACCCAGCTCGCCGAACGGTTGCGCCGCGAGCACAGCGTGCTCGTCGTCCCCGGCGATCACTTCGGCCTGGACGGCTACCTGCGTCTGGGGTTCGGCGTGGAGCGGCGCGTCCTAGAGGAGGGGCTGGCCCGCACGGGGAGCGTGCTGCGCTCGCTATGATAAAGCCGGGCCCATGGTCGCCGTCAACCTCGACGAGAAGCTGAAGCTCGTTCCCGCCCGGCCGGGCGTCTACCTGATGAAGGACGCCGCCGGCCGGGTGATCTACGTCGGCAAAGCCGCCGCGCTGCGGAGCCGCGTCCGCCAGTACTTCCAGGACGCCGGCCACGCCGCGAGCCCGCGCATCCGTCACCTCATGGGCCGCATCGCTGACTTTGAGGTGATCACCTGCGAGAACGAGGTCGAGGCGCTGATCCTCGAGACCAACCTGATCAAGCAGCACCGGCCCCTCTACAACGTGCGGATGGCCGACGACAAGGCCTTCCCCTACGTGAAGATCACGCGCGAGCCCTTCCCGAAGATCACCATGACGCGCCGCGTGCTCCGAGACGGCGCGCACTACTTCGGTCCGTATCCCTACCATGAGCCCAAGCTCGTGCGCCGCACCATCCGCACGATCCGCAAGCTCTTCAAGCTGCGCAGCTGCACCATCGAGATCACCCGGGATCTGTCGCGGCCCTGCCTGGACTACTACATCGGCCAGTGCACCGCGCCGTGCGTGGCCTGGGGGGCGGACGAGGCGGCGTACGCGGAGCAAGTGCGCCAGGCCGTCCTGTTCCTGGCGGGGCGGGGAGCGGCGGTGCTGGACGAGCTGCGGGCGGAGATGGAGCGGGCGGCGGAGGCGATGGAGTTCGAGCGCGCGGCGCAGCTGCGGGACCAGATCTCCGCCCTGGAGGCGATCGAGGAGAAGCAGCGCATCGCGTCGGTCGGCCAGGAGGACCGCGACGTCCTGGCCCTGGCCCAGGCCGGCCATCTGGCCTGCGTCCAGGTATTCTTCATCCGCGGGGGCCGGCTCTCCGGGCAGGAGCACTTCATCCTGGAGGGTGTCGGCGGCGCCGCGGCGGGCGAGATCCTCGGCGGGTTCCTTCCCCAGTTCTACCAGGACCTGCCGCAGATCCCCCCGGAGATCGTGCTTCCGGAGCCGGTGGAGGACGCCGAGCTGCTCACGGCCTGGCTCACCGGCCGCCGCGGGGGCCGGGTGCAGCTGGTCGTGCCGCAGCGCGGGGACCGGCGGCGGCTCGTGGAGATGGCCGCCGAGAACGCGGCGCTGTTCCTGCAGCACGAGCGGGCGCGGCGCGCCGGCCTGGAAGGGGCGGCGATCAAGGAGCTGCAGGAGATCCTGGGCCTGGAGACGCCCCCCTACCGCATCGAGGCCTACGACGTCAGCAACTTCCAGGCCGGGGAGGCGGTGGGCTCGCTGGTCGTGTTCGAGGGGGGACGGCCGCTGAAGCGCGACTACCGCCGCTTCCGCATGCGCTGGACGGAGGGCCCCAACGACTACGCCATGCTGCAGGAAATGCTGCGGCGGCGCTTCGCCCTGGGGCGGGAGGAGCAGGAGCGGCTCGACCGCGACGAGCCGGTGAAGCCGAGGTGGTCGGTGCTGCCGGACCTGGTGCTGATCGACGGCGGGCGGGGCCAGCTGAACGCCGCGCGGGAGGTGCTCTTCGAGTACAACCAGATGATCCCGGCGGTGGGGTTGGCCAAGGAGGAGGAGCTCGTGGTCACCGTCGCGCATCCCGATCCGATCGCCCTGCCCCGGGACTCGCACGCCCTGCGGCTGCTGCAGCGCATCCGCGACGAGGCCCACCGCTTCGCCAACGCCTACCATCGCCAGCTCCGGGAACGCCGCGTGGTCTTCTCCGTGCTGGACGAGATCCCCGGCATCGGCGAGAAGCGCAAGCGCGATCTGATCCGCCACTTCGGCTCGGTGCGCGCCATCCGCCAGGCCCCGGAGGAGGAGATCGCCGCGGTGGTCGGCCCCCGCATCGCGGGCCGGGTCGCCGCCTACCTCCGCGCCCATCCCGACGTGCGCTACCGGGACGAGGCCGTGCGCTGAGGGCTGGCAGGAGCCTTCCTGCTTGACGGCCCGCGGCGCCATGCGAGAATAGCCATAATTCTGGCCATTTTCCCCTGAGGGAGGGTCCCGCGATGCGCCTCGTGAACACCGTCGAGCTGAAGAACCGCGCCAACGAGCTCCTGCGCGACGTGCTGGCCGGCGAGCCGGTGATCGTCACCCGCCACGGCAAGCCCCTGGCGGCGCTGACGCGTCTGGCGGCAGGGGATCTCGCCGCCTTCGTCCTCGCCCACGGCCGGGAGGGGGACGGACGGCGGCCGGGGGGGCCGTACCGCTTCACCGCGCTGCCCACGGCCCTGGGCGAGGTCTACGTCGCCTACAGCGACCGCGGGGTGGCGTGCGTCGATCTCGCCTCCGGCGATGCAGCGTTCGCCGGGGCGTTCTACCGTCGCTTCGGCGCGCCGATCGCGCGAGACCCACACCCGCCGGCCCGGCTGCTCGCCCTGCTGCGGTCGTTCTTCACCGACTTCACGTCGTTCCGGGGGCCGGTCGATCTCTCCCTGGCCGGTCCCTTCCAGCGCCGGGTTCTCGAGCAGCTCCGGCGCATCCCCCGCGGGCAGGTGCGCACGTACCGTGATATCGCCCGGGAGATCGGTCAGCCCGGCGCGACACGCGCCGTCGGTACGGCCTGCGCTCGGAACCCCGTTCCGCTGATCATCCCCTGCCACCGGGTGGTGCGGAGCGACGGGGGGTTAGGGGGATACTCGCTCCGGGGAGGGGTCGCCCTCAAGCGGCGGCTTCTGCAGAACGAGGGTGTAGGCAAGTTCCTTCGAACATATGTACGCTGATATTTTCAATATTTCATACGAAATATTGACAGATTAGAAATCTAGACTTACAATCATCCCAGTTGTTGGTCAAATCTATGGACCGACTGGGGTGAGAGTCGATGCTCTGGAACCGGTTTGCGCTGGAGATGCTCAACCGTCAGCGGATCGAGGAGATGCACCGGGAAGCGGCCGAGCATCGTCTGGCCAAGCTGGCCAGGCAGCGTCCAGCCGAAACGATGAGGGCTCAGGCCGTGAACGGGGTGGAGGGGAGGATCGTTCTCGATGCCGCAGGCGCCGGGGAAGTGCCCGGTCTGTAGCGCCGACCTGGAGGTGGTCAGGCTGCAGTGCTCTTCGTGCGGCACCGCTGTCGAGGGGCACTTTGATCTGTCGAAGTTCAGCCGCCTGAACCCCGACCAGCTCGCCTTCCTCGAACTGTTCCTGCGCGCCCGCGGCAACATCAAGGAGGTCGAGCGTGAGCTGGGACTCTCCTATCCCACGGTGCGGGCGCGGCTGGACGCTTTGCTCGCTGCCCTCGGCTACGCGGTCGAGCCGGAGCGGCGGGCGGAGACGGCGCGCCGCCGCCGCGAGGTGCTCGACGCCCTCGACGCCGGCACGATTTCCGCCGAGGAGGCGCTGCGCATGCTGCGGGAGCGCCGGTGAGGGAGGACTCCATGGACGAAGAGCGAGCGATGGTGCTGCGCATGCTGAAGGAAGGCAAGATCTCGGTCCAGGAAGCCGACGCGCTCCTGCAGGCGCTGGCCGAGCAGCCGACCAGGGAGGAGACCGTCCCGGCCGACGGTCTGTCCGACGAGGCCAGCACGAAGGCGGGCGCGAAGGAGGAGGATGCGCGGCCAGGCGCGGGGATGGGAGCGGTGCTGCGCGATGAGCTGCGGGAGGTCTTCCGCGAGCTGATGGAGACGATCCCCGACGTGCGCCGCGAGATCGACCGCGCCCGGGAGACCTTCCGGCCTCCCTTCGCCGAGATCCTGCGCGGGCTGCGCGGCCTTTCAGAAGGGCAGGCGGAGACGCGCGCGGAGGTGCCGATGCGCGCCGGTGAGACGCTGGACCTGGCTCAGGCCTGGGGGGATGTGCGCCTGCGGGCCGAGGGCGAAGGGCCGATGCGGCTGCGGGCGGTGCGGCGGGTCTGGTCGAGCAGCGCCGAGGAGGCCCGGCGAGAGGCGCAGCATCTGCCCGTGGAGATCCGGCGGGACGGCGGGACGGTCCACGTCCACGTGCCGCGGCTGGAGGGCCGGCGGACGCGGGTGGACTTCGAAATCACCGTGCCGCGGGGGGTGATGGCCCGGGTCGACGTGGCGAAGGGCGATGTGCGGGTGGAGGGCCTCGCCGCGGCCGACCTGAGGATCGCCCGCGGCGAGGCCCACGCCGCCGGGATCGCCGGCGACGTGCGCCTGGAGATGCGCAGCGGCGATGTCGAGGCGCGCGAGATCCGCGGCCGCCTGGAGGGGCGGATCGTCAGCGGCGACGTGGCGGTGAGCGATGTCTCCGGCCCCGTGGCCGTGACCACAACGAGCGGGGACGTGACGCTCACCGGGGTGCGGGCCACGGAGGTGTCCGTGCGCACCCTCTCCGGCGACGCCGCCCTGGACCTCGCCGAGCTGCGCGCAGGGGCGGTGATCGTCGAGACGGTGAGCGGGGATATCAGGCTCGCCGTGCCGGACGACGCCCGGGCGACGGTGGAGGCCGCCACGCGGGCGGGCGACATCACCACCGCCGTGCCGCTGGCCGAGCAGACCGCGGGCGTCGGCAGCCTGCGCGGGATCCTCAACGCCCCCGGCGCGCGGGTGCGGCTGCAGGCCACCCGCGGGGACATCAGGATCGTCCGCCGATGACGGGCGACGAGGGCCGGGACGACCGGCTGCGCATCCTGGAGATGGTGCGGGACGGCAAGATCAGTCCCGCCGACGCCGTGCGCCTGCTCGATGAGCTGAGCGAGGCGCCGGCGGGCGATCTGGCCCGCACCGTGCGCGTGAACATCCGCGACCCCGGGGGGCGCAAGGTGCAGGTCGCGCTGCCGGCCCGTCTGGCCACGACGATCGGGGCGATGGTTCCGGAGAGGCTGCGGGCGCGCCTGCGGGAGAAGGGGATCGACCTGGAGGAGATGCTGCGGGCGGTGCAGCAGGGCACGGCGCGCGGGCCGATCGTGGACGTGCGCGATCCTGGCGGCACCGTGGTGGAGGTCATCGTCGAGTGAGACCCGCGCCGGACCAGGCTGTCGAGCTGGAGCAGCTCACGAAGCGCTTCCTGGCGCGCGCCGCCGATGCCAACGGCCGGCGGGCCGCGCAGCGCGAGATCGCGGCGGTGGACGGCATCGATCTGCGCATCCCGCGCGGCGAGCTGTTCGGCCTGCTCGGCCCCAACGGCGCGGGGAAGACGACCACCATCCGCATGCTGTGCACCCTGCTGGTCCCCACGGCCGGGCGGGCGCGGGTCTGGGGCTTCGACGTCGTCGAGGCGCCGCAAGAGGTGCGGCGGCACCTCGGCGTGGTCCTCACCGGCGAACGCTCGGTCTACTGGAAGCTCACCGGCCGCGAGAACCTGGAGTATTTCGCCGCCCTCTATCAGGTGCCCGCGGCGGTGGCCCGCCCGCGGATCGGCGACCTGCTGGACCGCGTGGGGCTCACCGCGCGGGCCGACGACCTCGTCGAGCGCTACAGCACGGGGATGCGCCAGCGGCTGGCCCTGATCAAGGCGATGGTCCACGACCCGCC
>DATLZI010000028.1:0-3127 GCA_035574075.1 bacterium
GCCCTGGCCCCAGACGCCGGCGAGCCGGCCCGCGGCGGCCCAGCCGGCCGCGGCGACGCCGAGCCGCAGCAGCTCCCGGCGGCTCACCACGAGGTCGATCTGATCGCCTTCCGCCTTGATGAGCATCCCCCACCTCCCCGACTGTGCTCTGGCTCTCTCCGCCGTCAGTACTTGAGCATCGTCTCCAGCCCGGCCAGGCGCTGGATGAGCAGCGCGATGAGCAGGATCATCCCGACCTGCGCCGCGGCCACGGCGGCGATGACCGGCGTGCTCTCCCAGCGCAGGTAGGCGAACACCTCCACGGGCAGCGTCGTCGTGCGCGGCCCGGTGAGGAAGAGGGCGACGTTGACGTCGGTGAACGACAGGGTGAACGCGAAGAGCATCGCCGCGAGCAGCCCCGAGGCGATGAGGGGCGCGGTGACCCGGAGGAAGGCCTGCAGGGGGCTGGCGCCCAGGCTCGAGGCGGCCTCCTCGAGCTGCGGGTCGCTGCCCTCCAGCGACGCCGTGATCGCCCGCACGGCGATGGGCAGGGCGATCAGGACGTGGCCGATGATGATGCGCAGCTCGTCGGCGAACGTGTGCCGGGCGAAGAAGAGCAGCAGGGCGATGCCGACGACCATCTGCGGCACCATCATCGGCGAGAGGAACATCGTCTGCAGGACCGCGCGCCCGGCGAAGCGGTAGCGGCTCAGGGCGTAGGCCACGGGCAGGGCCAGCAGCCCGGTGAGCAGGGCGACGATCACGGCCAGCTTCAGGCTGACGGCGACGAAGGCGTGCGTGAAGTTCTCGGCCCCCAGGAAGGCGCGGTACCAGCGCAGGGAGACGCCCTGCGGGGGGAAGAGGTTCAGGCGCGTGGGGTTGACCGAGGTGCCCACCGCCACGACCACCGGCGCCAGGAGGAAGAGGAAGACCCCGACGAGGTAGAGGCGGCGCAGCAGGCGCAGCGTCATCCGCGCGCCCTCCCCGCCGCCGCCCGCGCGGTGACGGCGAAGAACAGGCACACCGGCACGGCCTCGAACGCCAGCAGGATGAAGGCCACCGCCGAGCCGAACGGCCAGTTCAGCGTGGCGGTCATCAGCTGGTAGATCAGCGTGCCCATCGTCTGCGTGCGGGGCCCGCCCAGGATGGCCGGCGTGACGATCGCGCCGGCGGAGAGCGTGAAGACGATCACCGTGCCAGAGACGATGCCCGGCAGGCTCAGGGGGAGGACGACCCGCCGGAGGACCTCCAGGGGGCCGGCGCCCAGCGTGGCCGCGGCGGCCTCCAGGCTGGGGTCCACCTTCTGCAGCGCGGAGATCAACGGGAAGATCATGTAGGGCAGGAGAACCTCGATCAGCCCCAGGACCACCGCCGTCTCCGTGAAGAGGATGCGCACCGGCTCGCGCACCACGCCCGCGGCGAGGAGCAGCTGGTTGATCGTCCCGTTCCGGCCCAGCAGCACGATCCAGCCGTAGGTGCGCACGACGATCCCCACCATCAGCGGCGTGAGGAGGAGGAAGACCAGCCACCCCTTGGCGCGGCTGGCGGTGCGGGCCAGGTAGTAGGCCAGCGGGTAGGCGATGACCAGGCTGGCCGCGCTGACGATCGCGGCCAGGCGCAGCGTGCCGAGCAGGATGCCGCGGTAGAACGGATCGAGCAGGAACCGGGTGTAGTTCTCCAGCGTCCAGCGGTCGCCGACGATCTGCGCCGGGGCGTAGTTCCGCACGCTGACCAGGAACATCAGCAGCAGCGGGTAGAGGAGGAAGACGGCGAAGAAGACCAGCGGGAGGGCGAGGAGGACGAGGTAGGGCCGCTCCCCGGCCAGCGCCCCCACCCCCGGGCGGCGCGCCGCCCGGGAGAAGACCATCGTCGTCATCGGCGCGCCACCCCCAGGCGCGCCGCCCACCAGGGATCGCCCAGCGCGCGGCCCACGCGGTCCGCCGCCTGCAGCAGCGCCGCGATGATGCGCCGCTCGTCCTGGCGGGTCAGCCCGGCCAGCGGATAGGAGATGCTGATCGCGAAGCGCTCCTCCTCGGGGACGCTCGTGAACCCCACGCCCGCCGCCTTGATCCCGACGAACGTCTCCTGATCGGCGACCGCGTAGCGCCGCCCGCGCACGCGGGCCAGCTCGGCGAGCAGCGCGGGCACGTCCCGGATGGTGGCGCGGGTCAGCGCCGGCAGGGTGGGCGCTGGATAGAGGCTGCGCACCGTCTGGACCGGCAGCCGGGCCAGCAGGGCCTTGCCGATGGCGGTGGCGTACGCCGGGAACCGCTCGCCGGGCTTGACGACCAGGCGCACCCGGTGGGCGCCCGCCTCGGCGGCGAGGACCACGATGTCGGGGCCGGCCAGGACGCCGACGTACGCGGCGTGGCCGGTGGCGGCGACGAGGTCCTTCACGGCGTCGAGGGCCAGCGGGAACCAGCGGTGGCGGTGCGTGTAGCGCGCGCCCAGGTCGAAGAGGGCGATCCCGATGCGGTAGCGCCGCGTCTGCGGCTCCTGCTCGAGCAGCCCCTCGGCGCGGAGCGTCGCGGCGATGCGGTGCACGACGCTGCGCGGCAGGCCGAGCCGCCGGCTGAGGTCGGCGATGCCGAGCGTGGGGTGGGCGGCGTCGAAGCAGCGCAGGAGCTCGATCGCCTTCTGTACGGTTTTCAGTGTTCCACTATATGGGATAAGCACCACTATGAGGAATCATTCGCACACGGCGCCCCCACTCCTGCGGGAGGCTGCGGGCGACATGTCCTAGGGGATCCGAAACGGCTGCGACCAGGCGCGCTCGCCCGAGGCGGCGGCGATCTCGACGCGCACGAAGCCCTCATCGCCGCGCACGGCGTAGCGGGCCTGCGCGCCGGCGTGCTCGGCGCGGACGCGCCCGCGGGCGTCGAGGAAGCGCAGGCGCGCCTCTGGCGGGGCGAGGCAGCGGGCGTGGATGCCCTCGCCGTCGGCGCCGAAGTCGGCGGCGACCCCCGTGGAGGCGTAGAAGGCGCCGCGGGCCAGCGCGCGCCGGAGCGCGTCGGCGGAGATCTCGGGCACCTTGGCCATGATCCAGCCCCGGTCGAGCTGCTCGGGGCGGTGGCAGTCGTCCACGGCCACGGCCCAGAGAGGATCGTCGGCGCGGCGGGCGGCCAGCGCCTGCTGCCAGAGGGCGAGG
>DATLZI010000029.1:0-11529 GCA_035574075.1 bacterium
CCGCGGGCACCTCGTCGAGGAAGCGCGAGGGGATGCCCGGCGTCGCGCTGCCGAAGATCACGCGGTTCCGGGCGTAGGAGAGATACAGCCGCTGTTTGGCGCGGGTCATGCCGACGTAGCAGAGCCGGCGCTCCTCCTCCAACCCTCCCTCCTCGTCGAGCGCGCGACCTGACGATGCGCGCCGGCCCGCCGCTCGCGGTGCTGCTGCTGGCCGCCGCACCGGCGGTCGTGGGATTTGCCGAGCCCGTCACGGTGGCGGAGACCTCCGTGGCCGCTCCTCCGGCCATCGTCGCCGCTGGCGGGCTGATCCATCTCCTCTGGCTCGATCGGCCACCCGGCAGCCCGCCCGCCACCGGCGAGCTGTGGCATGCGGCGCTGGGGCCGAACGGCCGGAGGGCGATCCGGCCGCAACGCCTCGCCGTCGGAGCGGACACGCGCTTCGCCTGGCCGGTCGTCGCGCGCACCGGCGCGCGCGTCCACGTGGCCTGGATGGAGCGGACGGCGCAGGGCCTTCGTCCCCGCGTCACCGTGCTGGAGGAGACGGGATCCGGGGTGCGGCACGTCGCGCCGGACGCTCCTGCGGCGGAGGAAGGGGGGCGTCTGGCCATCCTGGCTTCCGCGTCGCCGCGCGGCGCCTCTTCCCACGTCGTCTGGAGCGTCTTCCAGGCCGGCGGGCGCGCGATCTGGTACGCCCGGCTCGCCGAGGACGGCCGGATCGTCGTCCCCGCGCAGCGCCTGACCGCGGGAGAGGCCCCGGCGCTGGCGCCCGGCGATCCTCCGCGGTTGCTGTGGTGGTCGCCCGCCGGAGGAGGAACGTACGTCCTCCGCATCGCGACGCTGCGCGTGGACGGCGCCTCCGCGTCGCTCGCCGACGAGGACGTGGTGACCGGAGCCCTGCTGCTGGCCAGCCCTCTGCCGGCCATCCCCGCAGGGAGCGATAACACCCTGGAAATTCTCGTTCCGACGCTGGAACGGTCGTTCCGAACGGCGGGGCAGCTCTACCTCGTCCGGATGCGCGGCTCGGCGGTGAGCGCGCGCCTGCCGGTCTCCCGAGGTCGGTCCTTCGGCGACATCTCGGCCTGGACCGACAGCGGGGAACCCCTAGTGGTCTGGAGCGAGCCCGCGGGCCGCCGCCGGAGCGGTGAGATCTTCGCCGCACCGCTGGAGCCGTCCGGATCGCTGGGCGTCCCCGTCCGGGTCAGCTACACGCCATCTGGCTCCCTGCGGCCCGCTCTGACCGGGCCAGAGGTGTTCGCCGCCTGGCTGGAAACCGTGGACGTGACACGCTTCCGCCTCGTGGCGGCCCCGGCATCGTCCAGGCCGCGGGGGATGCTCCTGGGAGCCCCCGAGCTCGATCCCGACCACCCCGCGCAGGCTGCGCTGTTCGCCGGCGCGGTCCTCCTCAGCATCCTGCCGTTCGCCGGGCTGCTCGCATCGCTCTACGCCGTGGCCGCCGGCGGGCTGCTCGTCCTGGCCGGCGCCCTGCTGGCTGGTTCGAGGTGGTGGGATCCGACGGGGATCGGCCGCGTCCCACGTCTGGGCGCTTTCTTTGGGACCGTCCTCCTCCTGCAGCTCGCGGGGAGGAGCTGGCTCCCCGGCAGCCCTGGCCCGCTCCTGCTCGCGCTTGGCCTGGCCGGGCCGGCGGCGCTGGCGATGGCGGCCATCCGCCATCACCCCGGTGGGGTGGCCGCCCTCGTCGCCGTCTGCGGCGCGCTGGTGCTCCAGATGATCGTCGTGCTGTTCCCCTGGGGGGTGGCGGCGCTCAGCCAGCTGTGACGGCGGAAGACTCCGGGGAACAGCCGGCCGCTGCGCGGGAGGGCCCGCCGGGGGCCCGCGCCGCGGGACTCCGCGGAGGGAGACCTCCGTTACAGGTGGAATAGAATTCGCTCAGTCCCTATCACGCAGTGCATCTTCGTCTATCGACAGGCAGGCCGCGGGCGCGGAGGGGGCTGCAGCCTCGCGGCGATCACGGAGGAGGGGGCGTATGCGCAGACGCTGGGTGGCACGGCTGGCGGGGACCGTTCTGGTGCTCGCGCTGTTCGGGGGACTCACGGCGGCGCAATCACCGGCGAAGAAACTGACCCTGCCCGATATCCCGAACCCGAAGGTCGTCAACTACCCGCACGAGATCGGGAAGTACGGCGGGGTGCACGTCCGCGCGCAGATCAGCGACCCGCGCACGTTCAACCCGCTGGTCGCCCAGGAGACGTCGTCCACGGACATCCTGGCCAACGTCTTCGACGGGCTCGTGGAACAGAACTACATCACCGGCGAGATCGAGCCCGCGCTCGCCGAGTCGTGGACGGTGAGCCGCGACGGGCGCACCTGGGTGTTCACCCTGCGCCAGGGCGTCACCTGGCACGATGGGAAGCCGCTCACCATCGACGACGTCGTCTTCACCTACACCGCCATCTTCACCGAGGGCGTGCAGAACAGCGACCGCGACGTGCTGACCTTCGACGGCAAGCCGCTGCGCTTCCGCAAGCTGGATGACCGGCGCATCGAGTTCCGCACGGAGAAGCCGATCGGCACCTTCCTGCGCGTCATCGGCAGCGAGATCCTGCCACGCCACAAGCTCGCCGACGCGCTGGCCCGGGGCGCCGCCGAATTCAACCGCACCTGGGGCGTGAACACGCCGCCCCGGGAGATCATCGGCACCGGCCCCTTCACCATCGCCGAATACGTGCCCGGCCAGCGCGTGACCCTGCTGCGCAACGCCCGCTACTGGAAGGTGGACAAGGCCGGGAACCGATTGCCCTATCTGACGCGCTACGTGCGCCTGATCGTGCCCAACCTGGACGCTCTGCGGTTGAAGTTCCTGGCCGGGGAGACCGACGTCTACGGCGCCCGGCCGCGGGAGTTCACGGAGTTCAAGGCTCTGGAGCGGCAGAACAACTTCACGATCTACGACGGCCCGGAGACCTTCAGCTCGGAGTTCGTCGTCTTCAACCAGAACCCGGCGGGGGTGCGGCCGCCGAAGCTGACCTGGTTCCAGGACGTGCGCTTCCGGCGCGCCCTGAACCACGCCATCGACCGGGCGACCATCGCCAACCAGATCTACGCCGGGCGCGCCACGCCGGCCTGGGGCCCGCTCAGCGTCGGCAACAAGCTGTACTACAACGACCAGCTGCCGCGCTACGAGTACAACCTGGCCCGCGCCGAGCAGCTGCTCGCGGAAGCCGGCTACCGCAAGGGGAGCGACGGCGTGCTGCGCGACCCGCAGGGCAACGTCGTGGAGTTCACGCTGTCCACCAACGCCGAGAACAACGACCGCGTGGCGATGGGCAACATCCTGCGGCAGGACTGGTCGAAGCTGGGGATCAAACTGACCTACGCGCCCGAGGCCTTCAACACCCTGGTGGGCAAACTGGTGGGAACCTTCAACTGGGACGCGATCATCATCGGCCTGACCGGCGGGATCGAGCCCATCACCGGGAAGAACGTCTGGCTGTCGTCCGGCAGCCTGCACATGTGGTGGCCCAAGCAGGAGAAGCCGGCGACGCCATGGGAAGAGGAGATCAACCGCCTCTTCAGCCAGGCCGAGGGCGAGGTCAGCCAGGAGAAGCGCAAGGCCTTCTACCTGCGCTGGCAGCAGATCGTCGCCGAGCAGGTGCCGATCCTGTACTTCAGCTACCCCAAGACGCAACCCGCCGTGCGCAACACGCTGGGCAACGTCACCCCGATCGGCCTGCAGGGCGCGATCGGCCCGATCGATACGCTGTACTACAAGCAGGTTCTGCGTTAGGATGGCGCGCGGGGGCCGCCGGATGACGGCGGCCCCCGCCGCCCGCCGCCGTGCTGCGCCACATCGTCCGCCGGCTCCTGCAGATGGTCCCCCTGCTGCTGGGGATCACCATGCTCTCCTTCCTGATCATCCAGCTCTCGCCGGGAGATTTTCTGGCCGAGATCCGCCTCAACCCCGTCGTCTCGCAGGAGACGGTGGACCAGATGCGGGCCAACTTCGGTCTGGACCGGCCGCTGCACGTCCAGTACCTGCGCTGGTTGGCCAACATCCTGCGCGGCGACTTCGGCTACTCCTTCTCCTTCCAGGTGCCGGTGCTCTGGCTGATCAACAGCCGGCTGCTGAACACGCTGCTGCTCAACGTGGTCGCCCTCCTCATCGCCTGGCTGGTCGCCGTGCCGATCGGCATCCACGCCGCGACGCGGCAGTATTCGCTCACCGACAATTTGCTGTCGCTCACGGCCTACATCGGTATCAGCACCCCCACCTTCTTCTCCGGACTGCTGCTGCTCTTCGTGGCCTTCAAGACCGGGTGGCTGCCGATCGGGGGCATGACCTCGCTGGACTACAACTTCCTGCCCTGGTGGGGGAAGGCGCTCGACGTCGCCCGGCACCTCGTCATCCCCGCGACGGTGCTGGCCTTCCTCACGGTGGCCGGGCTGATGCGGCAGATGCGCGCCAACCTGCTGGAGGTGCTGCGCCAGGATTACGTCAAGACCGCGCGCAGCAAGGGGCTGGCCGAGCGCATGGTGATCTACAAGCACGCCGTGCGCAACGCCATCAATCCGCTGATCACCCTGTTCGGGCTGGAGCTCGGCGGACTGCTCAGCGGGTCGGCCATCCTGGAGAACGTCGTGGGCTGGCCAGGTCTCGGCCAGCTCATCCTCGACGCCGTGGTCCGGAAGGACCTCTATGTCGTGATGGGCAGCCTGGTCATCGGCGGCGTGACCCTGGTCCTGGGCAACCTCATCGCGGACATCCTCCTGGCTGTGGCCGATCCGCGGATCCGCTATGACTGACGCCGATGGTCACTGAGCGTTTGCCGAGGCGGGCCGCGTCGCTTGCCTCGCCCGAGCCGCTCGCCGCGCGCACGCCGCTGCAGCTGGCCTGGCGCCAGCTGCGCCGGCACCGCCTGGCCCTCGTCGGCGGCGCGATTCTGCTTGTTCTCTACACGATGGCGCTGTTCGCGGACGTCCTCGCGCCATACTCCCTGGACTACGCCGACCGCGCGAAATTCTACCATCCGCCGACGATCCCGCGGTTCATCGACGCCCAGGGGCGGTTCCACTTCCGGCCGTTCGTCTACAACACCACCCTGGTCGATCCCGGCCTGCGCGTCTTCGCGGAAGACCACACGCGGGTCTACCCCATCCGCTTCCTCGTCCGCGGGGAGCCCTACCGGTTCTTCTGGCTCATCCCCAGCCGGATCCGCCTGCTCGGCGTGGATGAGCCGGCGCGCCTGTTCCTGATGGGCACGGACGGTTTCGGGCGGGACCTCTTCTCCCGCATCCTCTACGGCAGCCGCGTCTCGCTGATCGTCGGCATCCTCGTCGTGGCCGTGACGCTGCCGATCGGCATGCTCTACGGAGGAATCGCCGGGTACTACGGCGGGCGCATCGACAACATCATGATGCGGGTCGCCGAGGTGATCATCGCCTTCCCCGCGTTTTACCTCCTGCTCACCCTCAGCGCCGTGCTGCCCACCAACGTCGGCTGTACGACGCGCTTCTACCTCATCGTCGTCATCCTGGCCTTCATCGGCTGGGCGGGGTTCTCGCGGCTGATCCGGGGCTTCGTCCTCTCCCTCAAGCAGCGGGAGTACGTCCTGGCGGCGCGGGCGATGGGCCTGGACGACCTGCGCATCATCACCCGCCACATCCTGCCTAACACCGCGTCGCTGGTCATCGTCGTGGCCAGCCTTTCCATCCCGGGGGCCATCCTGGGGGAGTCGGGGCTGAGCTTCCTCGGCCTGGGGGTGCGGGAGCCCTGCTCCTCGTGGGGCAACCTCCTCTCCGCCGGAGCCAACCTGGTGAACCTCAGCCGCTCACCCTGGCTGCTCTTCCCCGGTCTGTTCATCATCATCGCCGTCGTGGCCTACAACTTCCTGGGGGACGGGCTGCGGGACGCGCTGGACCCCCGGCTGCGCACCAGCTAGCGGCCATTTGGCCCGCCGATCGGGGGCCGACCCGCCGGCCGGGGGGGGTCGCAGAGGAACTAAATAATAGCGGTATCGTATAGTATTGTATACTATCGAGTACCGCGGAGGGGGCTGGGCTCTTCATGACCGAACTGTTGACCGTCGAGCAGGTCGCCGCCTACCTGCAGCTCAACCGCCTGACCGTCTACCGATACATCCGGGAGGGCCGGTTGCCGGCCATCAAGCTCGGGAAGGCGTACCGGATCCGGAAGGCGGACGTGGAGGCCTTCCTGGAGAGTCAAACGGTGCGCGGTCCGGTCCAGGCCGCGCCGCGCCGGCCGAGGAGGCCGGCCGCGGACCAGCAGCCCGTCCCGCCCGCGCCGGAGGAGGTCTACGTGGCGCCGCCACGGCGTGGACCGGTAGAAGCGCATCCCGAGGTGCCGATTAATCCCATGGATTGGGTCATCCGCGGGCTTCACTAGCGCCCGTCTCACCTGGGAGGGGGTGGTGGAGGGCACGCAGCCACGCAGCAACGAGGGAGACGACGGTGGTGCGGGGGACCGTTCCCCCGCGCAGGAACACGCCTAGAGGAGGGATGAGATGCGCGCACGATGGCAGTGGTCTGGAGCCCCAGCGCTCCTGCTGCTCGCGCTGCTGCTGGTGCCGTGGCAGGCGGCGCAGGCCCAGCCGATGGGCCCCGCCGCCGGGCGGGATCAGGTCGTCATCGGGATGTCACAGGAGCCCGACTTCCTGAACCCGATGTTCGCCGAGATGGCGGCCTCGGTGTCCGTGCTGGCCACGATCTTCACCGCGGACGTGCAGCGCGACAACGCCTGGAAGCTCTTCCCCCAGGGGGTGGAAGCGCTGCCGAACCTCAAGGACGGCACCTGGAAGCTCAACGGCGATCGCATGACGCTGATCTGGAAGGTCAAGCCGCGCAACTGGCAAGACGGCCGGCCCGTGACCTGCGCCGACTACGTCTTCACGCACAACATGGCGCGCAACGAGCAGGTGCCGGTGATCGTCCGCGACCTGACGAACCGTATCGCGAACATCCAGTGCACCCGCGGCGCCAGCGGCACCGACATCACGGTGAACTGGAAGGAGCGCTACGCCTACGCCAACCTGACGATCACGGAGTACGGCGCGCTGCCGCGCCACGCCCTGGAGCGCTTCTACCGGCAGAACCCCAGCAAGCTGAACGAAGCCCCCTTCGGCAACGATCCGCGGCAGACCATCGGCGACGGCGCCTACAAGCTCGTGGAGTGGCGCAAGGGCGCCTCGCTGACCGTGGAGTCCGTGGGCAACCACCCGATCTTCGGCACGCCGCGGATCCGCCGCATCACCTGGCGCTTCATCCCCGACACCAACGCTCTGGTGGCGAACATGCTCTCCGGCGCCCTGGACGCGATCGGCACGATCGGCATCTCCTTCGACCAGGCCGTGCAGCTCGACCAGCAGGCCCGCGGCCGCTTCCGGGTGTTCTTCGAGGAGGGGCTGATCTGGGAGCACATCGACTTCAACCTGGACAACCCGCTGCTGCAGGACGTGCGCGTGCGTCGGGCGATCGCCCACGGTATCAACCGCGACCAGATGGTGCAGCAGCTGTTCCAGGGTAAGCAGCCCGTCTCGCACACCTACCTGCCGACCAAGCACCCTGGCTATCCGCGCAACGACCAGGGTCTGACGAAGTACCCCTATGATCCCGCCCGGGCGCGCGCGCTGCTGCAGGAAGCCGGCTTCACCCCCGGGCCGGACGGCGTGATGCGCAACGCGCAGGGTCAGCGCCTGTCCTTCGAGCTGAACACCACCGCGGGCAACCGCGTCCGCGAGCAGGTCGAGCAGATCATCCAGCAGAACCTGCGCGAGATCGGCATCGAGATCCGGATCCAGAACTATCCGGCGCGGGTGTACTTCGGCGAGATCACGAACCGCCGCAAGTTCCCGGCCATGGCGATGTACGCCTGGGTCTTGTCGCCGACCAGCGACTGCGACCAGCTCTATACCTCCGACGCCATCCCCAACGAGAGCAACGGCTGGGCGGGGCAGAACTACCCGGGCTACAAGAACCCGGAGCTGGACCGGCTGTGCAAGGCGGCGAGCCGCGAGGTCGACGAGGCGCGCCGGAACCAGCTGCTGAACCAGACCGCGGTGATCTTCTCGCGGGACATCCCGGCGCTGCCGCTGTACGTCCGGGCCTCGGTGGCGGCGGCCAAGCCCGGGCTGCAGAACTTCACGGCGGTGCAGCTCTCCGGCACCTACGAGACCTGGAACGTGCACCGCTGGTTCTGGCAGTAGCGATCTGACGGCCGCGGGGCCGGGGCGCATGCCCCGGCCCCCGCGGCGCGCCGGGGAGAGGATCTGAGGAGCCGTGCAGCGGTACATCTTCCGCCGGCTGTTGCAGATGATCCCCATCGCCCTGGGGATCTCCGTGCTGATGTTCGCCCTGCTCACCCTGGCCCCGGGCGATCCTGTGGACTTGCTCATTGCCTCCGACCCGCGGGTCAAGCCCCAGGACGTGGCCCGCCTGAAGCGCCTCTACGGTCTGGACCAGCCCCTGCACGTGCGCTACGTGAAGTGGCTGGGCCGCACGCTGCAGGGCGATCTGGGCTTTTCGCGGACCTACAAGGAGCCGGTCACGCACCTGCTGCGCGACCGCATCGGCAACAGCCTGTGGCTCACCGTGACGGCGTTCTGCCTGGCCGTGATCGTCGCCGTGCCGGTGGGGATCTACTCCGCGTTGCGCCAGTACTCGCTGCTGGACTACGTCGCCACGACCTTCACCTTCTTTGGGGTGAGCATCCCGGTCTTCTGGTTCGGCATCATGATGATCTACCTCTTCGCGGTCTGGCACCCCTGGACCGCGATCCCCGCGCTGTCCTGGCTGGTGCTGCCGCCGGGGGGGATCAGCACGCCGGGCGTGCCGGGGGGGCTACCGTTCTACCTCGACCGGCTGCGCTACATGATCCTGCCCAGCATCGTCCTGGCGCTGCTCTCCATGGCCACCTACACGCGCTACACGCGCTCGAGCATGCTAGAGGTGATCCGCCAGGACTACGTGCGCACGGCTCGCGCCAAGGGCCTGGCGGAGCGCGTGGTGATCAACAAGCACGCCCTGCGCAACGCCCTGATCCCCCTGGTGACGATCATCGCCCTCTCCATCTCCGGGCTGTTCGCCGGCGCGCCGATCACGGAGACGGTCTTCGCCTGGCCGGGTGTGGGGCGGCTGCTCGTGGACTCCGTGATCGGCGGGGATTTCGTCGCCGCCCAGGCCGTGCTGATGTTCCTGGCGGTGCTGGTGCTGATCTTCAATCTCGTCGCGGACGTCGGCTACGCGCTGCTCGACCCGCGCATCCGGTACGACTGAGGAGGCAGGCCATGGCCCGGAACGCCGTCTCGCTCGCCCCGCCCGCTCCGGCCGCCGGCCTACCAGCCGGGGAAGGCTACTGGCAGATCGCCTGGCGGCGACTGCGCCGGCACCGCCTGGCGATGGGCGGCCTGGCGGTGATCGTGGTGCTCATCGCCTCCGCGGTCTTCGCTCCCTGGATCGCGCCCTACGGCTTCGAGCAGATCGATCTGCTGAACCGCTTCGCCCCGCCGTTCCGCGCCGGCCACCTCCTGGGCACGGACGACCTCGGCCACGACGTCCTGACCCGCCTGCTCTTCGCCGGCCGGGTCTCCCTGCTGGTCGGTTTCGCTGCCGCCTTCTCCGCCGTGGCGCTGGGCACCCTGGTGGGGATCATCGCCGGCTTCTACGGCGGCCTCGTGGACAACGTGCTGATGCGGTTCACCGACATCGTCCTGACGCTGCCCGTCTTCGGGGTCCTGCTGCTGCTCGGCCGCTACTTCGGCGGCGGCCTGATCGCGATCATCATCATCATCGGCCTGTTCGGCTGGACGGTGACCTCGCGCCTGGTGCGCGGGGAGATCCTGAAGCTCAAGCATCTGGACTACAGCGATGCCGCGCGCGCCCTGGGCGCGAGCGAGACCCGGATTATCTTCCGCCATCTCCTGCCCAACGCGATGGCCCCGATCATCGTCGCCGCCACCCTCGACGTCGGTGGGGCGATCCTCACCGAGGCGGCGCTGTCTTACTTCGGCGTGGGCATCCAGCCCCCGACGCCGTCGTGGGGCAACATGCTGCAGAACGCGCAGTCGTACATGTGGACCTCGCCCTGGCTGGCCTTCTGGCCGGGAGCGATGATCTTCCTTACCGTGCTGTGCTTCAACTTCTTCGGGGACGGCCTGCGGGACGCCCTCGATCCGCGACTCAAGCAGTGATCCCTCGGAGGGGCGATGTCCCGCTACATCGGACGGCGACTGATGCAGAGCAGCGTCGTGCTGGCCGGGCTCTCCGTGCTCCTGTTCGCGCTGCTGGTCTACACGCCGGGCGATCCGGTGGAGATCATCGCCGCGACGCAGCCCGATCTCGAGCCAGCGGACATCGCCCGGCTGCGCGCCTACTACGGCCTGGACGACCCGCTGCACGTGCGCTACGTGAAGTGGCTGCGCAGCGTGCTGCGCGGGGACTTTGGGATCTCGCGGACCTACGGCCAGCCGGTGAGCCGTCTCATCCGCCAGCGATTGGGGAACACCCTGCAGCTGCTCGGCGGGGCGTTCCTCATCGCCTTCACGGTGGGGCTGGCGGTGGGGATCTACTCCGCGCTGCATCAGTACTCCGCGCTGGACTACCTGGCGACGCTGGCGGCCTTCGCCGGATTGGCCATGCCGGTGTTCTGGCTGGGGATCCTGGCCATCCTGGCCTTCGCCGTCTGGCTGCCGGTGTTCCCGGCCGGCGGCATGATGACGCCCGGGACCGCGCCGGGGGCGGCCTCGCTGCTCGACCGGCTCTGGCACCTCGTCCTGCCCACGCTCGTACTGGCCTTCGCCAGCACCGCGACGTGGATCCGCTACGTGCGCTCGGCGATGCTGGAGGTGCTCCGCCAGGACTACGTGCGCACCGCGCGCAGCAAGGGGCTGCCCGAGGCGGCGGTGACCCGGCGCCACGCCCTCCGGAACGCCCTGATCCCGATCATCACGCTGCTGGCCCTGAGCATCCCCGCCGTCCTGGACGGCGCGGTGGTCACCGAGACGATCTTCTCCTGGCCCGGGATGGGACTGCTGCTCTTCCAGGCCGTGCTGGGCCACGACCACGCCGTGGCGATGGCCGTGCTGCTGTTCCTGGCGGTGGCGACGATCCTGGCCAACCTGCTGGCGGACGTGGCCTACGCTCTGGTCGATCCCCGGATCCGGTATGGGTGAGGCGGTGGCGCAGGCGGCGGGGGGAGTGGGGGCGGCCTCGGCCCGCGACGCGGGGGGCCAGTCGTACGGGCAGGCGGCCTGGCGCCGGTTTCGCCGGCACCGCCTGGCCCTGGTCGGCGGGGGGCTCGCCGCGCTGCTCAGCCTGGCGGCGCTGCTCGCCCCCTGGCTCGCGCCGTACGCCGCCGACCGCCTTGCCCTGGGAACGCGCTGGGCGCCGCCCGGACCGGGCCACTGGCTGGGCACCGACGAGCTGGGCCGGGACGTGCTCTCGCGGCTCATGCACGCCGGACGCGTCTCGCTGCTGGTTGGCTACGTCGTGGCGGTCAACGTGGCCGTGATCGGGATGGTCGTCGGGGCGGTGGCCGGTTTCTACGGCGGCGTGGTGGAC
>DATLZI010000030.1:0-13604 GCA_035574075.1 bacterium
AGGCCGACGCGCAGGGTGCCCCCTCGCCGCGGGGCGGCCAGCGAGCCGGTGGTCAGGATAAGGACGGCGATCACGACGAGGACGAGCAGCCGCTTCATCAGGCATCACCCTCCTACGGGGAGTGGTGCTCCCCAATTGGCTTGCCGCCCGCGCCGTTCCTGCATGCCGCTAAAGCGTGGAAGCGGATGGCGTGTCACAATCCGGCAACGGCCTAGATGCTGGGGTGGGTCTTGATGTAGGCCAGGCGGCCGCCGGCCAGCAGGAAGCGGCGCTCGCGCGGGTTGAGATCGACCGTCACCCGGAACTGGCTGCCGCGCGTGCGGTTGCGGACGGAGAAGCCGGTCTCCGATCCGGCGAGCAGCGCGTGCAGGCCGCTGATCTCCAGCTCGTCCCCCTGGGCGACCGCGTCGTAGTCCGTCGGGTCGGCGAAGACCATCGGCAGGAGGCCCCAGTTGATGAGGTTGGCGTGGTGGATGCGCGAGAACGACTTCGCGATGACGCCCTTCACGCCGAGGTACATCGGGGCCAGGACGGCGTGCTCCCGCGAGGAGCCCTGGCCGTAGTTCTCGCCGCCGACGATGAACCCCCCGCCGGCCTGTTTGGCGCGGGCGGGGAAGGTCGGGTCGAGGCGGTGGAAGACGTACTCCGCCAGGCGCGGCACGTTGGAGCGGTGGGCGACGATCTCCGCCCCGGCCGGCATGATGTGGTCGGTGCTGATGTCGTCGCCGACCTTGATCAGGACGGGCCCGCGCAGCGTGTCCTCCAGCGGCGGCTTCACCGGCGCGGGGCGGATGCTCTCCCCGCGGTGGATGACGACGGCCGCGGCCTCGGTCTCCGACGCCGGCGGGATGAGGTTGGGGTTGGCGCGCGGCAGAGCCTCCGGCAGATCGGCCGGCGGCGCGGGGATCTGCAGCGTGCGCGTCAGGTCGCGGGGGTCGGTGATCACCCCGCTCAGCGCCGTGGCCGCCGCGGTCTCCGGGCTGGCCAGATAGACCTGGTCGTCCGGCAGGGCGCTGCGTCCCTTGAAGTTGCGGTTGATCGCGCGCAGGCTGCGCGTCCCCGGCGCCGGCACATGCCCGAAGCCGATGCAGGCGCCGCAGGTCGGCTCGGCCACGTTCACCCCTGCGGCGAGGAGGTCCGCCACAGCGCCCTCGCGGGCCAGCAGCTCCAGGTCGGCGCGGCTGCTGGGGTGGATGAAGAAGTACACCTCGGGGTGGACGCGCCGGCCCTTCATGATCGCGGCCACGGCGCGGATGTCGGTGTAGGAGCCGTTGGTGCAGGAGCCCACCATGACCTGCTCGATCTTCGTTCCGGCGACCTCGCGCACCGGGACGACGTTGTCCGGCTGGCTGGGCTTGGCGACGAGCGGCTCCACCGCCGCGAGATCGAGCTCCAGGCTGTCGTCGTACGCGGCGTCCGGATCGGGCTGCTGCTCCCGCCAGTCCGCCTCGCGGCCCAGCCGCCGGAAATAGTCGCGGGTCAGGTCGTCGGAGGGGAAGATGGAGGTTGTGGCCCCCAGCTCGTAGCTCATGTTCGTGATCGTCACACGCTGCTGGGCGTTCAGCGCGCGCACCCCCGGTCCTGTGAACTCGAAGATCTTGCCCTTGCCGCCGCGCACGGTGAGCCGGCGCAGCAGCTCGAGGATGACGTCCTTGGCTGTGGACCACGGCCGCAGCGCGCCGGTGAGGTGCACACGCACCACCGCCGGCATGTCCACGTAGTACGCCCCCCCGCCCATGGCGATGGCCACGTCCATCCCGCCGGCGCCGATGGCGATCATCCCCACGCCGCCGCAGTGCGGCGTGTGGCTGTCCGCGCCCAGCACCGTCTCGCCCGGCACGGCGAAGTGCTGGAGGTGGATCTGGTGGCCGATGCCGCTGGCGGGCTTGTCGAACCAGACGCCGTACTTGCGCGATGCCGTCTGCAGGTAGAGGTGGTCCTCCATGTTCTCGGGCCTGATGTGCAGGACGTTGTGGTCGGCATAGCAGGCCGCGATGCGGCAGCGCACGCGGGGGATGCCCATCGCCTCGAACTGCAGGAAGGCCTGCGTGGCGGTGAGGTCCTGCGCCAGGACCTGATCGATGCGGATGCCGATCTCCTCGCCGGGCACCAGACGGCCTTCGACGAGATGCGCGCGGAGGATCTTGCGGGTCAGGTTTTCGCCCATCGCCTTCCCTCCTATGGCTCGACCGCCTGGCGGGCGGCGGCCAGCCGCTCGGCGGCGACGTCGATCGGGATGACGCAGCCCGCGGCGACGATGTGGCGGCGGCCACCGGTCTGCGCCAGCGCCTCGCGCACCTCCGCGATGATCGCCTCCGGCGCGCCCTTGTAGAGGGTGCCCCACTCGTCGATCCCCCCGGCCAGGCAGCTCGAGGTGCGCCGCGCCGCCTCGGCCAGGGTGGGCGGCGTGCGGCGATCGTGCCAGTTGACGATCTCCGCCGGATAGTCGGCCAGGACGTCGAACATGATCTGCTCGCCGTGGATGTGCAGCAGGCGCAGCGCGCCGCCGACGGCGTCGAGGACCCGCAGGTCGTAGGGACGCCCGAACTCCTCGTACTCCTCCACCGTGAGGTACGCCGTGCTGGCGCACTGCGTGGCGAAGAAGACGCCGTCCGCGCCCGCGGCGAGCGTCTCGGCGGCGAAGCGGGCGGTGACGTCGGTGATCACCTCCAGCCCGGCGTGCAGCGCCTCGGGATCCTCGCGCAGGTAGCGCACCAGGGCCTGCTCGCCGGCGAGGCCGCGGGCCACGCTCAACGGACTGAAGACGGTGGACAGCAGCAGCGTATCGGGCAGCGCGTCGCGGATCAGGCGCAGGGTCTGCAGCTCGCGCCCGTAGACCCCCGCCGTGACGTCCAGCCGCCGGAGCTGTCCCCAGTCCGCGGCCTTCTTGATCGGCCGCTCAGTGATGTGCCGCACGCCCTCCGGGTTGGGCCGGTAGCCGGCGCGCAGCCCCCAGTCGTCCCCGTAGTAGCCCGAGGCCGGCGTGACCTTCAGCAGATCCCACTGCCAGCGCTGCTGGAAGGCGACATGCGCGCGGGCCAGGGTCTCCGCCTTCTGATCCTCCTGCGGGAAGTGGCGCCAGAGGGCGATCGGCGCGCGGTCCACCGCCTGACCCGCGACCGCGGCCAGGACGCGCTCCCGCCCCGTCATCGCGGCGGCCCTAGCGGCCCCCGTGGCGGGCGCGCATGAAATTGAGGATCTCGCGGTCCACGAAGTGGTCCTCCCGCCAGCGCTCCTCGAAGTTCTCCACGGCGCAGTACCGTCGGAACGCCTCCTTGGTGGCCAGGTCGTAGACGCCCGTGATCTCGCCCTGGTAGAAGCCCAGACGCCGCAGGATCTCCTGCACTTCCTTCGCCACGTTGCCCGCCAGCCGCGTCAGGTTGGCGGGCTCGGTGGCCCCGAAGTACAGCCGGTGCATCTCGAGCAGCCGGCGCAGCTCCGTGACGGGGACGGGATGGTCGTCCACGCGCAGGTCGATGTAGCGGTCCGTGGCGCCGCCGTAGCCCCCCTTTTCCTTGGCCACGTAGAGCGCCGCCGACTGCCGGCCGCGGCTGTCCCCGCCCTCGCGCTCGCCGGCGTCCAGGGCGGCGAGCAGGCGCTCGGGCAGCGCCCCGGCGGTCCGTTCGAAGGTCTCGGCCATCGCGGCGACGACCGACTCGCCGACGAGGATGTTGCCCTGGCAGGTGTAGCCGGCGCCGGTGCGGTGCCCCGCCCAGCGGAAGCACTCCCCTCCCGTCCACGCCGCCGCGCCGCCCCGGCAATCCACGACGCCCAGCTGCCGGTGCTCGCGGTCCGCGTCCGCCTCGGTCAGCCGCCGCACCACCTCTTCCGCGGAAGCGCCCTGCGCGAGAAGGGCCAGGCCGTCGGGACCGTAGCGCAGGTTGGCCCAGGCCTGCGTGGCGATCGCTCCGGCGCCGGCCTGCGCCCAGGGCACCGCCGCGCCCACGGCGAGGAACTTGCTGGCCACGGCCACGCCCACCTCGCCGGTGGCTGGGTCGAGGGCGACGATGGAGAAGGTCGACGGGCGCATCACGGTGACGCCACCACCAGCGCGGGCAGCGTCCTGGGGAACGCCGTGAGACGCTCGCACCCTTCGGCCGTCGTGACCACGGTGTCGGAGTGCCGGAACCCGCCCACGCCCTCGACGTAGATCCCGGGCTCGACGGACATCACCATCCCGGGCTGCAGCACCGTGGTGTCGGCCGGCGAGAAGAACGGGGGTTCGTGGATGTCGATGCCGATGCCGTGGCCGGTGCGGTGCGTGAACTGCGGGCCGTACCCGGCCTGTGCGATCACGGCGCGGGCGGCGCGGTCGACCTCCTGGCAGGGCACCCCCGGGCGGATGGCGTCGATCGCCGCTTGCTGGGCCCGGGCCATCACGTCGAAGAGCTCGCGCTGGCGGTCAGAGGGCTGGCCGACGAATATCGTACGTTCGTCCTCGGAGTGATAGCCTTCCACGACGCAGCCCGTGCCGTGGATGACGACGTCGCCGCGCTGCAGGCGCCGGCCGGAGGGGATGGCGTGCGGCAGCGCCGTCTTTTCCCCGGAGACAGGGCGCGAGAGGGCGCTGATGTGCAGAGCGGGGTGGCGCTGCGCGGCCAGGGCCAGCATCGCCGCGTTGCCGCGGGCCATGATCTCCACTTCGCTGGTTCCCGGCACGCTCGCCGCTACCTCGATCTGCATGCCGTGCTCGGCCAGCGCGCAGCCGATGCGGATCAGCTGCAGCTCGTCGTCGTCCTTGACCATGCGCAGCCGCTCGACCAGGCCCCGCACCGGGACGAGCGGCTCGCCCCAGGCCTGGGCCAGGTAGGCGTGGCCGTCCACGCTGCAGTGCGCGGCCTCGAAGCCCACGCGCCGTCCGCGCAGCCCCAGGGCGCGCATCGCCTCGACGGCGCTGTCCACGGCCAGCTGGAACGGGGAGCTGCCGTTCGAGCCGCCGAGCGCGGTATCGGCGTAGGTGTGGATCGCCGGGATGTCCGAGCGCAGCCGGGCGTGCGATGCCTCGAGCTCCGGGACGATCAGCGCCGGATGGTCCGCGACGACGACGAGGATGGGACGGGAGTAGGTGATCGCCTGGAAGCCCGAGACATAGTAGGTGTTGGCCGGCGCCAGGACGAGCAGGGCGTCCAGACCCGCGTCCGCCGCGGCGCGCCGCACCCGCTCCGCCCGCCTCAATGACCCTCCTCCTCGCCCAGCTCCAGCTTCATCTGATGCATGTAGATGCTGAAGCCCAGCCGCTGCCAGAAGCCGACGGCATCGTTGTTCGCGGCCACGGTGAGCTCCACGAGCGGCACCCCGCGGTCGCGCAGCCAGCGCAGGATCTCCTGAACCATGCGCCGGGCGATGCCCCGCCGGCGGAAGGGGTGCCGCACGTAGACGTCGTGGATGTAGCCGCGGTAGCGGCGTTCGAAGAAGGGCGGCAGGGCGGTGATCCGGCCGATCGCGTAGCCGATGATCTGACCCTCGTCGCGGGCGATCACGGCCAGGGCGTCATCCCGGCTGATCAGCGTGCGCAGGTAGGCGCCGTACTCCCGGGGCCAGTGGGGCGAGGGGGTGAAGGCGGGGTCCAGGTCGGCGTGGAACCCGGCCAGCTCGCCCCAGACGGGGAGCATCTCGCGCACATCGCGGGTCGTGGCCCGCCGGATTTGAACGGTCATCAGCCGCAACGGGAATGAGCCGGTATCAGGTGGAATTCCTTCCCGAGCGAAGCCAATCCTCCGATGCCCGAGCCGCCTCCCATCGTCCAGGTCGTCGGTCTGACCAAGCGCTACGGCGCGATCACGGCGGTCGAGCAGGTCAGCTTCGCGGTGGCGCGCGGCGAGATCTTCGGCATCCTCGGTCCCAACGGCGCCGGCAAGACCACGACGCTCGAGCTGATCGAGGGACTGCGCCGTGCCGACGCGGGGACGATCGTCGTGGACGGCGTGGACGTGGCGCGCGATCCTCGCGGGGCGCGCGCCCGCATCGGGGTGCAGCTGCAGGAGGCCGGGTTCTTCGAGCGCCTGACCGTGGAGGAGACGCTGCGGCTGTTCGGCGCCTACCATCGCCGGCGCCTCGCCCCGGCGCTGCTCATCGAGCAGGTGCAGCTCCAGGACAAGCGCTGGGCGTTGGTGCGCACCCTCTCCGGCGGTCAGCGCCAGCGCCTGGCCCTCGCCGTCGCCCTGGTCAACGACCCCCCGCTCCTCTTCCTCGACGAGCCGACCACGGGGCTCGATCCCCAGGCGCGCCGGAACCTGTGGGACCTCATCACCCGCTTCCGCGCCGAAGGCCGTACGGTGATCCTCACCACGCACTACATGGAGGAGGCGGAGCGCCTCTGCGACCGCGTGGCGATCATGGACCACGGCCGGATCATCGCCCTGGACACGCCGCGCGCGCTCGTCGCCGCGCACGCCGGCGTGACGATGATCCGCGTCACCCTCGCCGGCGGGACGGCCGATCTCACCGCCCTGCCCGGCGTGCGGGGCGGCACGGAGGTGGACGGCGATGTCGTGCTGGCCTCGGCGGACGCGCTGCGCACGGTGCACGGTCTGATGGATCTGCAGCGCGGCGGCGCGGTGCGCGTCGCGCGACTGCGCATCGCAGAGGGCACGCTCGAGGACGTCTTCCTCCAGCTCACCGGCCGGCGGCTGCGGGAATGAGAGCTTATCTGCTCACGGTGACGATGCTCTTCCGGCACTACCTCCGGGACCGCGCCAGCCTGTTCTGGGGGCTGCTGTTCCCCCTCATCCTCATGGGGCTGATCGGGGTGGCGTTCGGCCGCGAGGAGGCGCTGCTGTTCCGGGTCAGCGTCGTCGGCGGGGGGCCGGTCGCCGCGCAGTTCCGCCGGGACCTGGCTCGGGCGCCCGTCCTGGCCGTGGAAGGGGACAGAGACGAGAGCGCCGCCCTGGACGATCTGCGCCGCGGCCGCCGCACGCTGGTCGTCGTCCTGCCGCCCTCCGGCGGGACGATCCGCGTGTACTTCGACCAGGCCCGCGCCCAGGAGGCGCGCGCGGCGCTGCTCATCCTGGAGCGGTTCGTCGCCGAGGCCAACCTGCGCGCCTCCGGTGTGCCGCCCGCGCTGCGCGTCAGGCCGATGCCCATCGCCGCGGGGCGGCGGATGCGCTTCTTCGACTTCCTGCTGCCGGGCATCCTGGCGATGACGGTGATGAACTCCGGTCTGCAGGGCGTGAGCTGGGTGGTGACGGAATACCGGCAGCGCCTCGTCCTCAAGCGCGTCCTGGCCACGCCCGTGCACCCCGGCGTGTTCCTCGGCGCCCTGGTGACCCGCTACGCCCTGACGAACGTCGTGCAGCTCGCCGTGATCATGCTGATCGCGGTGACAGCGTTCGGAGCCGTGGTCGCCGGCAGCCTGGCGGCCCTCGCCGTCCTGGCCGTGCTCGGCACGCTGGTGTTCGTCGGCATGGGGCTGGCCATCTCGTCGGTGTCGCGGACGCCCGAGTCGGCCAACCTGCTCGGCAGCCTGCTGAACTTCCCGATGCTGTTCCTGGCCGGCACGCTGTGGCCCCGGGAGTTCATGCCTGCCGCGCTGCAGCCGCTCATTTCCGCGCTCCCCCTGACCCCGCTGGTCGAGACGATGCGCGCCGTGTCCGCGCGCGGCGAATCCCTTTTCGCGCACCTGCCCGCCCTGGCCGCCCTGGGGGCCTGGGGCCTGGCGGCGGTGGCGATCGCCGTGTGGCGGTTCGAGTGGGAGTGATCGGCGCCTCCGTGTCGGGCAGGCCGTGTCCCCGGCGGTCGCGAAACCAACACCGATGAAAGGACCAAAAACGTCGGCGTTCGTGGAAGCGGCCGCCGAAGCAGCCGGCAAGGTGGGGGCGCTCCTCATGGAGATGCTCCCGGAGTCCCGCGACACCAAGCAGATCCGCACCAAGCGCAACCCCGCGGACCTCGTCACCCGCGCGGACCGTCTGGCGGAGGAGTTGATCGTCGAGCTCCTCAGCGAGCGCTTCCCCGACCATGGCATCCTGGCGGAGGAGGGGTCGCGCCGTTCCGGCGCGGAGTACCGCTGGATTATCGATCCGGTGGACGGCACGACGAACTTCGCCCACGGCGTGCCGCTGTTCTGCGTGTCGATTGGCCTGGAGCGGGGGGGGCAGTTGATCGCCGGCGTAGTTTACCACCCGGCGCTGGACGAACTGTTCTGGGCTGAGCGCGGCGGGGGGGCCTTCCTGCGGCACCGCGGCGCCGACCGGCCGATCCGGGTCTCGACGGTGGAGACCGTCGGCCGGGCGGTCGTGGCCACGGGACTGCCCTACGACATCCGGGAGAGCGGCACCAACATCGTCAACATCGATACGCTCTGCCGCACCGCGATCGAGGTGCGCATCCTCGGCGCCGCCGCGCTGCACCTGGCGTACGTCGCCGCCGGTCGCCTCGAGGCTTTCTGGGAGCCCCACCTCAATCTGTGGGACATCGCCGCCGGCGTCCTCCTCGTGGAGGAAGCCGGCGGTCGGGTCAGCCATATGAACGGCAGCCCCTTCCGTCTGGACGTCGGGGACGTACTGGCCACCAACGGCCGCATCCACGACGAGATGGTCTCCCTCCTCCGCGCTACCTAGCCTGTCCCGCCGCGGTTGCGGGGGTTCCCGGGGGGACGTTATACTATCCGGCGTAGACCGACGCGTCGGTCTGATCCCATGGCGCAACCTCAGGGGCCAAGCGCAACCCGAGACCGGATCCTCAGCGCGGCGATGGAGGTCTTCGCCCGCAAGGGATACCACGCCGCGGGCGTCGAGGATATCGTGCGGGCCTCGGGGACCTCCAAGGGAGCTTTCTACCACTATTTCCCCAGCAAGCGGGGCATCTTCCTCACGCTGATGGACGACCTCGCCGCGCTCGTCGAGCAGGGCGTGGAGGCGGTGATCGCCCAGGAGCGCGGAGCGGTAGCCAAGGTCGAGGCGGCGCTGCGGGTGGTGATCGAAACGGCTGCCGAGCAGCGCGCGCTGGTGAAGATCCTCCTCCTGGAAGCCGTGGGCCTGGGGCCGGCCTTCGAGCAGAAGCGCCTCGAGATCCACAGCCGGTTCGCGCGGGTCATCCAGCATCACCTCGACCGCGCCGTCCAGGAAGGCGACATCCCACCCCAGGACACCGCGCTCGTCGCGCAGGCCTGGATGGGCGCCCTCACCGAGGTGATCGCCCAGTGGCTGACCTCGGGCGGGCCCTCGCTGCGCGCGAAGTTGCCGCAGCTGCGGGCGCTGTTGCTGCGGAGCATCGGCGCGAAGGCGGACGCCCCGGGGGACCGATGACGCCGTCCCCGTTCACCGTCGAGACCATCCTGGACGCGGCACGCGGGCACCTCGCCCGGCGGCACGTCTGCACCTTCGCCACCTCGCACCACGACGTGCCGTGGGCGGCGTCGGCGTTCTACGTCGCGCAGGGCCTCGAGGTCTTCACCTGCCAGCGCCACGACGCGCGGACCCTGCGGCAGATGCGGGCCAATCCGCGCGTCAGCTTCGCGGTGGACGACGGCAAAGCGGAAGCCTGGTTCCAAGCCCTCGGCACGGCCCGGCCGGTCTCCCCGGACGAGGAGCGATGGGCGAGGGAGGCGCTGCGCGCCGCGGCGCCAGAGTTCGTCCGGCACTTCGACAACCCCGACTATCCGATCATCAGGATCAGCCCGTCCGAGTTCACCTTCGTCGATCGCGGGGCGGGCATCGTCCCGCGGCAGCACCTCATTCTAGGGCCGGAAGGGTGGAGGTTCGCATGATCATGAGGTACCGTCTGGCGCTTGCCGCCATCGCCGTGGCGCTGATCGCCGCTCTCGCCGCGCCGGGCGCGGCGCGCGGGCAGGGGCAGCCGCTGACGAAGATCCGCGTCGTCCACGTGCCGGTGCTCATCTTCGCGCCGCTGTACGTGGCGATCGAACGCGGCTACTTCGCCCGCGAGGGGCTGGAGGTCGAACTGATCAGCACGCCCGGCGGCGTCTCCTCGTTCGTCGTGCTGGCCAGCGGCCGCGCGGAGGTCGTCGTCGGCGGGCTGGGCGCGGCCCTGTTCAACGCGGCCGCGCGGGGCCTCGACTTCAAGGTCGTCGGTCCGGTGCACATGGAGAAACCGCCGGTGAGCACACCGCTGGTCGTTAGCAAGAAGGCCTACGACAGCGGCCAGATCCGCGCGGTGCGCGACCTGCGGGGCAAGCGCGTCGCGGTCAACGTCCTCGGCTCGGCCACGGAGTTCTGGCTGAACGCGGCGCTGCTGCGGGGCGGTCTGTCCATGGACGACGTGCAGGTCGTCGCCGTGAACTTCCCCGAGGTGCCGGCGGCCCTGGAGAACGGCGCCATCGCCGCGGGGCTGCTCGGCGAGCCGCTGGCCACCCTGGCGGAAGACCGCGGTCAGGTCGTGCGCTTGAGCGATGACTTCATCAACGGCGTGCAGGTCACCGCGCTGTACTACAGCGGGCAGTTCATGCGAGAACAGCCCAAGGCCGCGGTGGGCTTCATGGTGGCCTGGCTGCGGGCCAGTCGCGACCTGTACGGGGACGGCTACAAGCGCGACGACGTGGCGGCGATCGTGCAGAAGTACACCGGCGTGCCGGCGGCGGTGGTGAAGCGCGCCGCGGCGCCCTTCCACGAGCCCAACGGCCGGATGAACTTCAACGACTTCAAGCGCTTGCAGGAGTTCTTCAAGCGGCGCGGCGCGTTGACCTACGAGAAGCCGCTCGAGCCCCGACAGTACATTGATACCGCGTACGTCGCCGCGGCGCTGAGGGTCCTCGGCCCGTTCGGGGGACGATGACGGCGGCGGTGCAACTCACCGGCGCCATCGCGCCGGCGGTGGCGGTGCAGCGCCTGAGCCACGTCTTCCCGGGCCCGCGCGGCGGGGTGCCGGCCCTCGCCGATGTCTCCTTCGCCGTCCGCCGCGGCGAGTTCTGCGCCCTGATCGGGCCGAGCGGCTGCGGCAAGACCACGCTGCTGCACATCCTCGCCGGGCTCATCGCGCCGAGCGCCGGCGTGATCACCGTGCCGCCTCGCCGCAACGGCCGGCTCCCCACGGCCCTGGTCTTCCAGGGGGTGAGCACCTTTCCGTGGCTCACCGTCGTGGAGAACGTGGCCTACGGGCTGCGGGTCCTGGGCGCGCCGCGCGCCGAGGCGCGCGCCCGGGCGCTGGCCCTGCTCGCCCGGATGGGGCTGGAGGGGTTCCACGACGCCTACCCCCACCAGCTCTCCGAGGGCATGCGCCAGCGGGTCAGTCTGGCCCGGGCCCTGGCTGTCGATCCCGAGGTGCTGCTCATGGACGAGCCGTTCGCCAACCTCGACGAGCAGAACCGCCTGCTGCTGCAGGATGAACTGCTGCGGTTGTGGCAGGCGGACCGCAAGACGGTGCTGTTCGTCACGCACAGCCTGGACGAGGCGATCCGCCTGGCCGACCGGGTGCTGGTGATGACGGCGCGCCCCGGGCGCATCAAGACGGAGGTCGAGATCCCCTTGCGCCGCCCCCGCGACTTCCGCGAGTTGCGCCGCGATCCGGCCTACGGCGCGCTGAGCGCCCGCCTCTGGGACGAGCTGCGCGACGAGGTCGCCCGCGCGGAGGGACGATGAGCACCGATCGCGAGCGGTGGCTCGCCGCGGCGTCCCCCGTGCTGCTGCTGGGGGTGTGGGAGGTGCTCAGCCGCAGCGGTGTGCTCGATTCGCGCTACGTGCCGCCCCCCAGCGCGGTCCTGGCCACGCTGGGCGCGCTGATCCGCAGCGGCGAACTGCCAGCGCATCTGGCCATCAGCGTCCGCCGCATCCTCGTCGGGTTCTTCCTCGGCGCCGCGCCGGCCGTGGCCCTGGGCCTGGCGATGGGGCTGAACCGCACCGTCCGGGCGCTGTTCCTGCCTCTCGTCACGGCGATCTACCCCATCCCGAAGATCGCGATCTATCCGTTGATCATCTTCTACCTCGGCGTGGGCGAGGCGTCGAAGGTGAGCATCGTCGCCGTGAGCATCTTCTTCCTGGTGCTGCTGAACACGATGGCGGGCGTGATCGCTCTGGACCGCGTCTACTTCAACATCGCCCGGGCCTACGGCGCCGGGGGACGCACCATCTTCCGCACCGTGGCCTGGCCCGGCGCGCTGCCCGCGGTCTTCACCGGGCTGAAGCTGGGGATGGGCTTCGCGTTGATCGTGATCGTCGGCGCCGAGCTGCTCGGCTCGGACGCCGGCATCGGCTTCCTGATCTGGCAGTCGTTCCAGATCTTCGACGTGGAGAAGATGTTCGCCGGGCTGCTCACCACCGCCGCGCTGGGCTGGGGGGCGACGCTGGCCCTGGATGCGATCGAGCGGCGCGCGCTGCCGTGGCGGCCGTGGACGCAGCTCTAGGCCGCCGCCCGGCCTGGGCGGCGGTGTGGTGGCAGGCGATCCGGCCGTACTCGCTCACGGCCTCCGTGACGCCGGTGCTCGTCGGGACCGCGGCCGCGGCTGCGGCGGGCGTGTTCCACCCCGCGCCGTTCCTGGCCACCCTGGTCGCCGCGGCCGCGATCCACGCCGGCACCAACCTGGTCAACGACTACTACGACCACATCCGCGGGGTGGACGCCGGCCAGCCCATCGGCCCGGGCGGCGCCATCCAGCGCAACGAGCTGACGCCGCGCACGGTGCTGGCCGGAGCCGTGGTGCTGTTCGCTCTCGGCGGAGCGCTGGGACTGTGGCTGGTCGCGCTGCGCGGCTGGCCGATCCTCCTGGTCGGCGTGCTGAGCATCCTGGCCGGATACGCCTACACCGGCGGTCCGCTGCCGCTGGGCTACGTCGCCCTCGGCGACATCACTGTCTTCCTCTTCATGGGCGTGCTCATCGTCACGGGCGCCGCCTACGTGCAGACCGGGGCGGTGCTGACCACGGCGGTGTGGGCCTCGCTGCCCGTCGCCGCGCTGGTGGACGGCATCCTCGTCGTGAACAACCTGCGCGACCTTGAGAACGACCGCGCGCGGGGCAAGCGCACGCTGGCCACCGTCATCGGCCGCCGCGCCACGCGGTGGCATGCGCTGATGCTGCTCGTGGGCGCCTATGCCGCGGTCGGCGCGGGTGTGCTGCGGGGGGTGCTGCCATCCGGCGCGCTGCTCTCCGCGCTGACCGCGCCGGCGGCGCGCGAAGTGTGGCGGGTCGTGCGCGGCGCGGACGACCCGCTGGCCCTCACCGTGGGGGGCGTGCGGGGCATGGCGCAGCTGCACCTGAAGCTGGGCCTTCTCCTCGCCGCGGGCCTCCTGCTGCCCGCGCTCAGCCGAGCGCTTTGACCTCGCGGGGCAGGCGGCTGAGCACCTCCGGCCCCTGCTCCGTGACCACGACGATCTCCTCGAGGCGGACGCCGAACGCTCCCGGGAGATAGATGCCGGGTTCCACGCTGAAGGTCATGCCGACCTCCAGCGGCGTGGGATCGGTGTGCGTGACCGACGGCGGCTCGTGGCCGGAGAGCCCGATGCCGTGCCCGGTGCGGTGGGTGAAATGCCGACCGTAGCCGGCTCGCTCGATCACTCCCCGGGCAGCCCGGTCGACGTCTCGCAGGGGCGTCCCGGGGCGGATCGCCTCCAGCGCCGCCTGCACGGCGTCCTCCACGAGGCGATGAATCTCGAGGTAGCGCGCGTCCGGCCGGCCGAGAAAGGCCATGCGGGTGATGTCGGAGTGGTAGCCGTCC
>DATLZI010000031.1:0-12659 GCA_035574075.1 bacterium
CTGGCCGCCCACCCGGGCCTCGCCCGGCGCCTGCTTGGCGCCACAGGCGACCTGCTCGACCCCGGCGCGATCATCTCGCCGGGCTACGCCGCGCGACTGCTCCTGGGCCTCGATGCGCACGCGCCATGAGGCCGTGATCCCCGCCGCGCCGGAGGCGGTCTTCGCGCTCGCCGCCGCCGTGGAGTCCTGGACCGCCCTGCACCCCGCCTACCGCTGGTGCCGCGTGCTCGAACGTGCCCCGGACGTCACGGTCTTCGAGATGGGCGGGCGGATCCGGGGGTGGCCGGCCCGCTGGATGGCGCGCCAGGAGCGCTTCCCGCGCGAGGGGCGGATCGTCTTCCGGCACATCGCGGGCCTCACGCGCGGGATGGTCGTGCAGTGGACGCTGACGCCCGCGGCGGCGGGCACGCGCGTCGTGATCGACCACGACCTGACCCTGCCCTGGCCGATCCTCGGCCGGGCGGTCGCGGATCTCGTGGTGGGGCCGATCTTCATCGACTGGATCGCCGCGCGGACCCTGGAGGGTGTGCGCCGCGTCCTGGAAGCGAGGTGAGACGATGCGCAGGGTCGCGATTACGGGCATCGGCGCGGTGACGCCGATCGGCAGCGGGGCCGGCGGCGTGCTGGAGGGTGTGCGGCGGGGCGTCTCGGCGATCGACCGCATCACCCGCTTCGACACCGACGGCTATGCCTGCCGCATCGCCGCGGAGGTGTCTGACTTCGATCCGCTGCGCTACCTGGATGCCAGGCGCGCCCGACGGCTCGACCGCTTCGCGCAGTTCTCCGTCGCCGCCGCCCGGCAGGCCGTGGAGGACGCCCGGCTGCGCGTGGAGGATGACGACCGGGACCGCATCGGCTGCTTCATCGGCGCCGCGCTCGGCGGCGGCGCCTTCGCCGAGGAGCAGCATGCCGTCTTCCTGCGGGACGGTCTGCGCCGCGTGCGCCCCACGCTGGCCCTGGCGGTCTTCAGCGGTGCGGCCTCGTGCAACATCGCCATCGAGCTGGGCCTCACCGGACCGACCAGCGCGAACTCCGACTCCTGCAGCTCCGGCGCGATGGCGATCGGCGCCGCCTTTCGCATGATCAAGGAGGGGCACGCCGACGTGATGCTGGCTGGCGGGGTGGAGTGCCCGCTGGCCCCCCTGATCTTCGGATCGTTCGACCTCATCCGGGCGATGTCCACGCGCAACGAGACGCCGGCGCGGGCCTGCCGCCCCTTCGATCGCGGGCGGGATGGTTTCGTCATGGCGGAAGGGGCGGCGGTCCTGGTGCTCGAGGAGCTGGGACGCGCGCGGCGGCGCGACGCGCCCGTCTACGGGGAGCTCCTGGGTTACGGCGCGACCAACGACGCCCACCACATGACCGCGCCGCTGCCTTCCGGACAGCAGGCCGCGCGGGCGATGCACCTGGCCCTGACCGAGGCCGGGCTGGCGCCCGAGCAGATCGGCTACATCAACGCCCACGCCAGCAGCACGCCGCTGAACGACGTCACCGAGACGAAGGCGATCAAGCAGGTCTTCGGGGCGCACGCCTACCGCGTGCCGGTGAGCGGGACGAAGGCGATGCACGGCCACGCGCTGGGCGCCACCGGCGCGATCGAGGCGGCGATCTGCTGCCTGGCCCTGCGCCACGGCTACCTGCCGCCGACGCTCAACCTGGACGAGCCGGACCCCGAGTGCGATCTCGACTACATCCCGCACGCCGGCCGCGCACAGCCCGTGGACTACGTGCTCAGCAACTCCTTCGGCTTCGGCGGAATCAACGCCAGCCTCGTCTTCGGCCGCCTCCCGTGACTCGGCTTCGGAGCAGCCCGTCTCCGGGTCGGTGGGCGGCGCCATCCTCGCCCGTCGTCACGGGAACGCCCGCAGCCGGGGGATCAGCAGCAGGGCCAGGGCCGTGAGCACGACACCGCCTGCGGAGAGCGCCCAGCCGATGCCGAGGGCGTCGCCCACGGCACCAACGGGCAGGCTGCCCAGAGCCAGCCCGCCGAACGCCACCATGCTGTAGAAGCCCATCAGCCGTCCCCGCGCCTGCGGCGGGGTGTTCAGCTGGACGAGCGTGTTGGCCGAGGCCAGGGCCAGCGCCTGCATCAGTCCCATCAGCACGAGCAGAACGAGGGCCACCGGCATCGAGCGGGCGAAGCCGAAGACCACGACCAGCAGGCCGTAGAGCAGCATCGCCACCCCGAGCAGCGTCCCCTTCCCGCGGCGCGCGGACGCCCGGCCGACGACCAGCACCGAGAGGATGGTGCCCAGGCCCGGCGCCGACTGCAGCAGCCCCAGCGAGGTCGCGCCCACCCCCAACACCTCGCGGGCGAACGTCGGCAGCAGGCGCACGTAGGGGCGACCGAAGAAACTGAGCGCGGCGACGCTGGCCAGGAAGAGGAGGAGGTGGCGGTGCTCGCGCAGCAGGCGCAACCCCTCGCGCACGTCCTCCGCCAGGCGCAGCGGCCCGAGCGACCGCTGCCGCGGCACCTGCATCAGGGCGAGCGCGGCGAGGGTGCCGAGGTAGGAGGCGGCGTTCAGGAGGAAGCAGCCGCCCTCCCCCACCCAGGCGATGACCAGCCCGCCGAGTGACGGCCCCCAGACCCCGGCGCCGTTGAAAGCCACGGAGTTGAGGCTGATCGCGTTCAGCACCTCGTGCTCGTCCACCAGCGAGGGGACCATCGAGTGCCGCGCCGGCATGTCGAACGATTGGGCCAGAGCGTTGCAGGCGGCGATGACCAGGACCTGCCAGATCCGGATGCGGCCGGTGATGGTCAGGACGGCGAGCAGGGTCGCCGTGGTCATCAGGAAGAGGTTGGTCGCGGCCAGCAGTCGGCGGCGGTCGATGCGATCGGCCATCGCGCCGCCGAGCAGCGAGAAGGCGATGCGCGGCACGGCTTGGGTCGCGGCCAGGAGGCCAAGGTAGAGCGAGGACTGCGTCAGACGGTCGACGAGGAAACCGAGGGCGACGAACTGCATCCACGAGCCGGTGTTGCTGACGATGAGCCCGGTCCACAGCAAGCGGAAGTTCCGATGCCGCAGCGGAGCGAGCGGCGAGACGCTGGCGTGGACGCCTACCACGGTCTCGTCAGACATGCGCAGCGCGACGGAGGGCAGTGACGATCACGAGCACACAGTCCCCCGACCTGCCCGCCGCACCCCGTGCTGCCGGGCGGGCGCGCCTGAGGGCGGTGCCGCTCTCCGCGGGTCGCCACCGAGCATGGCGCGGCACGCGGCGGCGACGGCACGAAGGGCAGAGCGTTCTGCCCGCCGCGGCACAAGACCGGCGACGATGGCCACGGGAGCGACCAGGCAAGCGGCGCGGCGGACCATCAGGGGTTCCGGACGGCGAACAGCTCGTTCGTGCGGATGAAACTGGCCAGCAGCAGGCGGAGGTAGGGCGTGTTGAGCTGGCTGCGGTAGGCGTTCAGGGCGTCCCGCTTGACCTGCTCCATCTCCGGATCCACGTCGAACCGGACCCATCGCCAGGCTGGATCAACCTTCAGCGACGTCGGGACCGTCAAGGGCTCCCGGCGCGCCAGACGCAACGGGCGAGGGAACGCCGGCGCATGAACCAGGAAGGCGTACACGGGCACGCTCCCCCGCACGGCATCGACGAGATTCGCCACGGCCTGATGATCGGCGTGCCGGTCGAAGGGGGCATGGGTGATGATCAGGGTCGGCCGGACCTGCTGCATGATGCGCGCCGCGAGCGCGACCAGCGCCGGCTTCGTATAGGGAGCCCCCGGTTCGAGGACGTCCGGATAGGCCGCCTGTTGCAGGCGGGTGAACGGTGAGGTGAAGGGCGCCGCACTGCGCATCACCGCCTGAAGGCCGCGATCGGGGAAGCCGAGAAAGTACACCTCGGACGGCGGCACGCCAAGGCGGGCCAGCGCCTCACGCGTCTCCTCCTGGCGGAGGAGACCTTCTTCGATCAACTGGCCGGCCTGCGGCCTCACCCGGCGGGTGATCACGGCGGCGGCGAGCCGGTTGCTGTCGCCGTTCGTCACCACCAGCACGGCGACGGGGACGCCCATCCGGCGGGCGGTAGCGATGAATCCCCCGGCGCCGATCACCTCGTCGTCGGGATGGGCGACGACGACCAGGATGCGGTCGCCGGCCTCCGGCCTGCGCGCGGCAGGCAGGCTCTGCGCCGAAGCATGGGAGGGCCGCAGGAGGAAGAGCGGCACCGAGACGATGAGCACGATCAGGATCGCTATCAGGAAGATAGCCATCGGTGGCGACCTCCGCGGCCGGATGGCCTGGCGGGCCAGATCGGAGGAGGCACGCACCTTCAGCCACAGCCCCGCCATGGTCCCGTACTTCTCGCGCTTCGACCGGTGATGGACGCCCCGCCAGAGCACGCGCTGCGTGGCCGCCCGCTGCTCGCGCACCACACGGTCGAGGGCGATCTCGAAGCCGAAGCCTGTGCGCTCCAGTCGATCGGCCCGGCACAGCAGTGCGCGGCGCACCGCGCGCTGCCCCGAGAGGGAGCGCATCCACCGGTGCAGGCGATCTTCCGAGAACTCCGCGACCGCCATCTCCGCCCCGCCGCCCAGGACAGGGGCAAGGAGCGCACGAACGTGCGCAGGGCGCAGCCCGACAAGGTCCGCGTCCAGGAGGAGGATGACATCCCCGCGCGCCGCGCGCACCGCTTCGAGCACCGCCCGGCCTTTGCCCCCGTTTCGCGGCAGGGTGATGACGCGGTGCGCCCCGGCCCGGCCGGCCAGGGCGGCCGTGTCGTCGCTGCTCCCGTCGGAGACGACGATGATCTCATCGACCAGGCGGCAGGCGCGCACAGCCCGGATCACACCGCTGATCGTCGCCGCCTCGTTGTACGCAGGGATGACGCAGCTGACCCGAACGGTGCTCATCGGGAAGCGGCGACTATCGTCGAGGACGTGATGACCCGCATCAGCCCCTCCGATCGGATCATTCTGGAAGCGTCCGGCGTCGGGCCGTGGTTCCCGTCCGCCGAAGCTCGGTCGCCATGACCGCCGGGGTCCTCCGCCGGCTCGGCGGTGCCGCCACCGACGCCGGGTATCTCCTCCTGGCCAGGCTGCCGTCCCTGCGCGCCCTCTACCGCCGCTGGGCGGTCCGCCGCTACCGGGACCTGGCTCCCCGCTACATGGCCGCCGTCCACGACGATCCCGCGTACTTCGCGGCGCTGGCGGCTCTGCTGCCGGGACTGGCGGCCGGGGCAGCTCCGCTCATCGTGGAGGTGGGAGCCGGAACGGGCGCAGCCACCCGGCTCCTGGTCCGCCGCTTCCAGGATGCGGTGGTCGTCGCGATAGACGTTTCGCCGCCGATGCTGGCAGGCCTGCAGATCGGCGGGGCGCGGCGCCTCTACCGCATCGCCGGCGACGCTTTCGCGCTGCCCCTGCGCGACCGGATCGGCGATCTCGTGCTCGTGCACAACGCCCCATTCGACTGGGCGGAGCTGGCCCGTGTGGCCGCGCCCGCCGGCGCCGTGGCGATCCTCCTGAGCAGCGCGGGGGCGCTGCCCCCCCGGCTCCTGCGCTGGGGGGTCGCGCCGGCCCTCCGCGCCGTCGGCTGGCGCCGCGTCCGGGAACTGCGCGCGGGACGCGGCGTCGCCTGGGTCTTCTGCCGCGAAGAGGTCAGCGCCCGCTGAACGCACAGGGGTACGGCTACGCCACGGACGATTCGTCCACCGGCGGCCGCCTCGCGAGGCGGGTCAGAGCAGAGGCGCGATCACGATCGAGACGATGGCCATCAACTTCAACAGGATGTTGAGCGACGGCCCGGCCGTGTCTTTGAAGGGGTCGCCCACGGTGTCGCCCACCACGGCCGCCTTGTGCGGCTCGGAGCCCTTCCCGCCAAGGTGACCTTCCTCGATGTACTTCTTGGCGTTGTCCCAGGCGCCCCCGGTGTTGGCCATCATCACCGCGATCATGAAGCCGGTGACGATGGAGCCGGCGAGCACCCCGGCCAGCGCCTCCTTGCCGAGGAGGAAGCCCACGGCCACGGGCACGACGACGGCGGACAGCCCGGGAACGATCATCTCGCGGATCGCCGCCGCGGTGGAGATGGAGACGGCCCGGGCGTAGTCCGGGACGGCGCGGCCCTCCAGCAGCCCCGGCGTCTCCCGGAACTGACGCCGCACCTCCTGCACCATCTGCATCGCGGCGCGGCCCACCGCGCCCATGGCGAAGGAGGAGAAGACGAACGGCATCATCCCGCCGATGAACAACCCCAGCAGCGTGGTCGGAGAGAGCAGGTTCACCGTCTCGAGCCCGACGAGCTGCGCGTAAGAGACGAGGAAGACCAGGGCAGTGAGGGCCGCGGAGCCAATGGCGAACCCCTTGCCGATCGCCGCCGTGGTGTTGCCCACGGCGTCGAGCGACTCCGCCCGCCCCCGCGCCTCGCCGCCCAGATGCGCCATCTCGGCGATCCCCGCGGCGTTGTCGGCCACCGGACCGTAGGAGTCCGTGGCCAGCGTGATCCCCAGCGTGGAGAGCATCCCCACCGCCGAGATGGCGATCCCGTACAGGCCGCCGAAGTGCTCGGCGAGCAGGATCGCCGCCCCCACGGCGGCGACCGGCAGGAGGATGCTCCGCATCCCCAGCGCCAGCCCCTCGATGATGCTCGTCGCCGCCCCGGTCTGCGCCGCGACGGCAAGGCGCTGGGTCGGCCGGTAGCTGGCGGAGGTGTAGAACTGGGTGGCGTAGCCGACGACGATGCCGGCGAGCAGCCCGGCGAGGAAGGCCCAGAACGTCCGCAGCTCGCCGAGCATGACGTAGATCGCCGCGCCGGAGAGCAGCGCGGTCCAGACCGTGGCGCCGATGATGCCGCGGTTCAGGGCGGCGTGCGCGGACTCCTCTCCCCGGACGCGCACCAGGAACGTCCCGAGCAGGCTGCCCACGATGCCCAGGGCGGCGAGCACGAACGGCAGCGTGACGAGGCCCGGCTGCGCGGCGCCCACGCCGAGGGCGACGGCGGCGATCAGCGAGCCGACGTAGCTCTCGAAGAGGTCGGCGCCCATCCCGGCCACGTCGCCGACGTTGTCGCCTACGTTGTCGGCGATCACGGCGGGGTTGCGCGGATCGTCCTCGGGGATGCCGGCTTCCACCTTGCCGACGAGGTCGGCGCCCACGTCCGCGGCCTTGGTGTAGATCCCTCCGCCGACGCGGGCGAAGAGGGCCACCGACGAGGCGCCGAAGGAGAAGCCGAAGATGGCGTTGGCGTCGCCGAAGATGCGGAACAGCGCCAGCACGCCCAGCAGCCCCAGGGAGACGACGGCGAACCCCATCACCGCGCCGGAGCGGAAGGCGATGACCAGCCCGGCGTTGAGGTCGCGCGCTACCGCCCAGGCTGTGCGCGCGTTGGCCAGGGTGGCGATGCGCATGCCGAGGTTGCCGGCGAGGATGGAGAGGACCGCGCCGGTGACGAAGGAGACGGCGAGCTTCGGCCCCAGGGTCAGCCAGAGCAGAGCGGCCACCACCGCGACGAAGCCGGCCAGGACGCGGTACTCGCGGGCGAGGAAGGCCATCGCCCCGGTGCGAATGGCGCCGGCGATCTCGCGCATCCGCTCATTGCCCGCCTCGGTCCCCCGGATCCAGGAGGCGGTGGCCAGGGCGTAGATCAGGCCCACCGCCCCGATCAGCAGCACGCCATACCACATCGAGTTGAAGTCCGTGAGCGTCATCGACTCCCCCATGTCGCTTAGGCTGCCGCCGACGCCCTACCAGGGATCGGCGTATCGCTCTTCCTTCCAGGGATCGGCGTGGTTGTGGTAGCCGTTGCGCTCCCAGAAGCCCCGACGGTCCCGGGCCATCAGCTCGAACCCCCGCACCCACTTCGCGCTCTTCCAGAAGTACAGACGGGGGACGACCAGCCGCAGCGGCCAGCCGTGCTCGGGGGTGAGGTCCTGGCCGTCGGCTCTCGACGCGAGCAGCGCGTCGGGCGCGAGGAGATAGGCCAGCGGCAGGTTGGTTTCGTAGCCCTGCTCGGCGTGCACCATGACGAACTGCGCCGTCGGCTTCACCCCGGCCAGTTCGAGGACGGCGCGGGCGGGGACGCCCTCGAACGTCACGCCAAGCTTCGACCAGGCGGTCACGCAGTGGATGTCGCAGGTCAGGGTGGTCCGCGGCAGGGCCGTGAACTCCGGGTAGGTCAGCCGGACGGGCCGCTCCACCTCACCGAAGACCTCGAAGTGCCAGCGCGCCGGATCGAACGGGGGCACCGTGCCATAGTGCAGGACGGGCCACTTCTCCGTTGCATACTGGCCGGGGGGGAGCCGGTTCGGCGCGGGCCGCTGCTGGGCGCTCATCGTAGGTCGGGCACCTCCGCCATTATAGTCGAAAGCGTCACCGGGGCAACCGCAGCCATCACGCGCCTGCCCCTTCTCCCGGCCCGTTGGGAGCGTTGAAGCGGTTCATCGCCCGCTCGATGCCCTCCGCGACGAACGTCGCGGCGGCGTCCGCGGCGCGCTCGAGCGCATCCTCGATCACCGGCTCTTCTTCGGGGGTGAAGCGGCTGAGCACGTGGTCGGCAGCTTCCACCCCGGAGGGAGGGCGGCCGATGCCCACCCGCAGGCGCGGGACGTCGGTGGTGCCGAGGGCCTCGATGATCGACCGCAGGCCGTTGTGCCCGCCGGCGCTGCCTCCGGGGCGGAGGCGCAGGCGGCCCAGCGGCAGGTCGAGGTCATCCACGATGACCAGGATGTCCGCGGGCCGCAGCCGGTGCCGCCGCCGCAGCGCGCGAACCGCCTCCCCGCTCACGTTCACGTAGGTCTGCGGCCGGGCCAGGATCACCCGCTGGCCCCCGATGACGCCCCGGCCGACCTCCGCGAGACCGTCCTCCTCCCGAAGGACGATGCCCATCTTGCGCGCCAGGCGCGCCACCACCTCCCACCCGACGTTGTGACGGGTGCGGTGGTAGCGGCGCCCTGGGTTGCCCAGCCCGACGATGAGCTTCATGCGGACACAACGCGAGGGCGCTGCATGGCAGCGCCCTCGGCCGGCCAGTGGCGCCGGAGAACGGCTCTACTCCTTGCCCTTGCCCCGGTCCTTCTCTTCGGGCTTGGCTGGCGCCGCCGCGGGCTTCCCGGCCGCCCCTGCCGACGGCGCGGCAGCGGCCGCCTCCCCCTCCGCCGGCGCCGCCATCTCGGGGGCCGCCGCGGGCGCGGCAACCTCCTCCCCCTTCGGCGCCACGACGGTGACCACGGCCTGCTCGGGCTCGGAGATCATCGTCACGCCCGCGGGCAGGGCGATGTCGCGCACGTGCAGGGAGTCGCCGACACCCAGGGCGGTGACGTCCACCTCGATGTGCTCGGGGATCTGCGTGGGCAGGCACTCCACGAGGACCTCGCGCAACTGCACCTCGAGGATCCCGCCCTCGTCCGCCACGCCCCGCGGCGTGCCCTTCAGAACGAGCGGGACGTGCGCCTCGACCTTCTCCGTGAGATCGATGGTATGGAAGTCGACGTGCAGGATGGTGTCCTTGCGGAAGATATCGCGCTGCACGTCCTTCACCATCACGGTGCGTCCGGCCGCCGTGCCGTCACCGATCGCCAGATCGATGAGCACGTTCATCCCGGCATGGGTGCGGAGCACGCCGCGCAGGGCGCGGGCATCCACGGCCACCGGCGTCGGGTCGACGCCGCGGCCGTAGACGATGCCAGGGACCAGACCGCGCTGCCGGAGCTTGCGGACCTGACCGCTGCCGAGTCCCTCCCGGCGCTTCGCCTCGAGGGTGACGCGTTCCATGGGGTTCCCCTCCAACGCAAACGGCCGGCGCACCGGCCGCAGGCGCCGACATTATAGCAAGGGGGCAGGGGGATGTCCACCGGCCGGCCCGGCGCCCGCCGCAGGGCCCTCACTCCGGAAGGGCCACCGCGTCCGCGGCCATCCGGTCCAGCGTCACACCTGAGGCCCGCAGCATCTCCAGGGCCAGCGGATCGGGATAGTCGCCGGCGAAGACGATGCGCCGGATGCCGGCGTTGACGATCATCTTCGCGCAGGTCAGGCAGGGCTGGTGCGTGGTGTACATCGTCGCCCCGACGATGGCCACGCCGTGATAGGCGGCCTGGATGATGCCGTTCTGCTCGGCGTGCAGGCACAGGCAGGTGTCCAGGCCGATCCCCGAGGGCGCGTCGGAGGCGCAGCGGGCGCAGCCCCCCTCGCCGCAGTTCGGCAGGCCCCGCGGCGTATCGTTGTAGCCGGTGGAGAGCACCATCCGATCTTTGACGATCACCGCGCCGACGTGTCGCCGGCGGCACGTGGAGCGGCTGGCGGCGAGGGCCGCCATGCGCATGAAGTACTGGTCCCAGGAGGGCCGGCTCATTTCGTCCCGAAGAGGCGGTCCCCGGCGTCGCCGAGGCCCGGCACGATGTAGCCGTGCTCGTTGAGATGGCTGTCCACGGCCGCGGTGTAGATCTCCACGTCGGGATGGGCGCGGTGCACCCGGGCGATACCCTCCGGCGCGGCGATGATCGCCAGCACCCGGATCGTCCGGCAGCCCCGCTGCTTGAGCGTATCGATCGCCGAGACCGTCGAGCCGCCGGTGGCCAGCATCGGGTCGAGGATGAGGACCTCGCGCTCCGCGATGTCCTCGGGCAGTTTCGAGTAGTACGGCACCGGCTCCAGCGACTCGGGGTCGCGGTAGATCCCGATGTGCCCGACCCGCGCCGTGGGGATGAGACGTGTGATGCCGGCTTCCATCGCCAGCCCCGCGCGCAGAATGGGCACGACGGCGATCTCCTGGCCGGCGATGGTCTTGCCCTTCGCCGTGGCCAGCGGGGTCTCCACCTCGACGTCGCGCGTGGGGTGGCTGCGCGTGACCTCGTAGGCCATGAGCATCGCCAGCTCCTCGACCAGCTCGCGGAACTCTTTGTGGCCGGTTCGTTTGTCCCGCAGGATCGTCAGCTTGTGCAGGATCAGCGGGTGGTCGAACACATAGACCTTGCCCGTGGCCACCGCGGCACCTCCCGGCGCGCCCTAGCGCGCGGTGTCCTGCCCGGCGGACAGCCCGCGCTCGAGCGCGGCGATCTTCGCCACGCGCCGGGCGTGGCGGCCGCCCTCGAAAGACGTCTCCAGCCAGCTTCGCACGATGTCCTTCGCCACCTCACTGCCCACGATGCGCTGCCCGAGGGCCAGGACGTTGCTGTCGTTGTGCGCGCGGGCCAGGCGCGCCGTCGTCACATCGTGGCACAGGGCGCAGCGCACGCCGCGCACCTTGTTGGCGACGATCGCCTCGCCGTTCCCCGAGCCGCCGAGGACGATCCCGCGCTCGCACTCCCCCCGGGCCACGGCCTCGGCGGCCGGCACGATGAGATCGGGGTAATCCACGGGGTCCTCGGAGTGCGTGCCGAAGTCGCGCACCTCATGGCCGAGCTCGCGGAGGAGGGGTTTGAGTTCCTCCTTCAGGCGGAAGCCGGCGTGGTCGCTGGCCATGGCGATGCGCATCGTCAGGCGGCCAGCTCCGGCAGGACCACCGCGCCGGCGCGGACGAGGCGGGGCGGCTCCACGGTGGCGTCCACGACGGTGGACTCCTGGCCGAGGGGCGTGCGGCCCCCGTCGATGACCAGGTCCACGCGATCGCCGAGATCGAAGACAGCCTGCTGGGCGGTGAGCGGCGAGGGCGCGCCGTGCGTGTTGGCGCTGGTGCCCACCAGCGCCACCCCGACCTCCCGCACCAGCGCCCGCGGCAGCGGGTGGCCCGGCACGCGCAACCCCACCGTCTCGCCGCCGCCGGCCACCAGCGCAGGGACGCGCTTCGAGCGCCGGACGATGATCGTCAAGGCGCCCGGCCAGTAGAGCGCGGCGAGCCGGCGGGCTCCCGCCGTCACCGCCGTGCCGTACTCGTCGAGCTGCAGGGGATCGGCCAGCAGCACCGGCAGCGGATCGGTGAGAGCCCGCCCCTTCAGGGCGAAGATGCGCCGCACCGCCGCCTCGTCGTCGATCCGGCAGCCCACGCCGTAGACGGTATCGGTCGGGAAGACCACCACCCCGCCGGCGCGGAGCACGTCCACGGCCCGCCGCGGCGCGCGGCGCTCGCCGGGTTCGACGCGGATGATGGGCAGCCGGCGGAGATCGAGATCGCGACCGGCGGAGAAGGAGAGCTGGTAATACGACATCGAGGGGTACTACTTCCGCCCCGCGGAGGGGTCTCCCTCCGGGGCCAGGCGGCAGGCCGCCACCACCCGCTCGATGCCGATCGGATCGGGCTGCCGCACCGGCGCCGTGTAGCGTCCATCCGCGGCGAAGAGGGCGGCGACGGCGTCGGCCTGGCCGGCGCCCACCTCCAGCGCCAGCAGCCCCCCCGGCCGCAGGCGCTCGGGCGCGGCGGCGATGAGCCGGCGATGCAGCGCGCTGCCGTCGCCGGAGACGAAGATCGCCTGGCGGGGCTCGAACTCCCGGATCTCCCGCGCCAGCAGGGCGGCCTGGTCCTCGGGGACGTAGGGCGGGTTGCTCACGATCGCATCCAGCCCCTGCAGCGCGGCGGGCAGGGCCTCCAGGAGATCGCCAGCGTGGAAGCGGATCCTCTCGAGCACACCGTGCCGCCGGGCGTTGGCCCGCGCCACCGCCAGCGCCGCCGGTGAGATATCGGTGGCGTGCACGATGAGACCGGGCAGCAGCACGGCCAGCGCCACCGCGATCGCGCCGCTGCCCGTGCCGACGTCCGCCACGACCGCGGCCCGCCAGCGGCGGGCCC
>DATLZI010000032.1:0-4440 GCA_035574075.1 bacterium
ACTCTCGTCCTGACCAGCGGCGGAGAGGAGGTCGCTCGGGTTGGCCTGGTGGCCGCCGCCGACGTCCCGCTGCGGTCCGCCTTCGCGCGCCTGTGGTCCTGGCTGCGCGCGCTGCTCGACGGAGGGCCCTGATGGGGAATGGATCGGCGCCGGCGCCGCTGCGCTCGATGCTCTTCGTTCCGGGAGACCAGCCCCGGATGCTCGAGAAGGCCCGCGGCCTGCCGGCTGACGCCCTGATCTTCGATCTGGAGGACGGGGTGGCGCCGAAGGACAAGCCTCGCGCCCGGACCCTGATCCGCGACGCGCTGGCCTCGGGCGGCCTGCCCGAGCGGGTGTGGCTGCGGCCGAACGCCCTGGCCACGGGGCAGTTCGAGGACGATCTCCTGGCCTGTCTGCTGCCGCCGGTGGTGGGGGTGGTGGTCCCCAAGAGCCGGACGGCGCGCGACGTGGAGATCGCCGCCAGCGTCGTCGCCTCGCTGGCGGCGGCGCGCGGCTTCCGCCATCCCGTCCGGCTGGCCCTGCTAATCGAGACGCCGCCGGCCGTGCTCGGCGCCGCCGACCTGGCCGCCGCCGCCGGCGACCGCCTCGCCGCCCTCGTCTTCGGCGCGGACGATCTCGCCGCGGAGATGGGGTTGCCGCGGACGGCGGGGAACGACGAGGTGCGTGTGCCGCGGGCCCACGTCGCGCTCGTCGCGCACGCCGTCGGCGTGGAGGCGATCGACCTCGTCTACACCGCGGTGCGAGATCTGGACGGGTTGCGCCGCGAGTGCCAGCAGGGGCGGCTCCTCGGCTACACGGGCAAGCAGGTCATCCATCCCGATCAGATCGCGCCCGTGCAGGAGATCTTCGCGCCGTCGGCGGAGGAGCTCGCCTGGGCCCGCCGGGTGATGGAAGCCTATCACGCCGCGCCGCGCGGGGCGCTGGTCGTGGACGGCCGGATGGTGGACGCGCCGATCGTCCGCCGGGCGGAACGTCTCCTGGCCCGCGCGGCGCGCCTCGCTCCGGGAGCGTGACGATGCGGCGCATGCTCGTACGCTCGCGCACCGATCGCTGGATCGCCGGCGTGTGCGGCGGTCTCGGCGCGTACTTCAACATCGACAGCCGCGCGGTGCGCGTGGCGTTCGTGCTCCTCGCGGCCTGGCAGGGGGTGGGCGTGCTGCTCTATCTCCTGCTGGTGGTTCTCCTGCCGGAAGAGCCGCTGCCGGAGATCGCCGTTGACCCCGGCCTGCCCCCGCCGCCGCCGGCGGAAGACGAGGAGGCCAAACGGCGGGCGCGGGTGCTGGGGATGGGCCTGGTGGTGGGCGGCACCTACCTCATCCTGCGGCAGGTGCCCGTCTTCCAGACCGTGTTCCAGGAGGAGGGCATGGGCGTCCTGCTGATCGTCGTCGGGCTGCTCATCTTGCTCCTGCGGCCCGGCGCGCGCTAGCGCTCAGCCGATGCGGCCGCCGAGCTCGGCCTCGCCATCGGGCTGCAGCAGGACGATGCGGCCGCCGTGTTCCATGACGCCGAGGGTGAGGACCTCCGAGCGGAAATCGGCGATCTGCTTGGGCGGGAAATTGACGACGCAGATCACCTGCCGCCCGAGCAACGCCTCCTTCGTGTAGAAGGGACGCACGGCGGCGGAGGAGCGCTTCACCCCGTACGGTCCGAAGTCGATGGTCAGACGATACGAAGGCTTGCGCGCCTTGGGGAAATCATCGACGGCGATGATGCGTCCGACGCGCATCTCGACGCGCTCGAACTCTTCCTGGCTGATCCGCGCCATCGGGTTCCCCGTGGTGGTTTGCCTGCTCGCCGCGTGGCTCCTTCCACCCGGCGGGGCGGCGGCCGCGGCGCCGCCGGCGCTGGTGGTCATCGACGCGCTCGGTCGGACGGTGCGGCTGGCCGCTCCGCCGCAGCGGATCGTCTCGGTGGCCCCCAGCGTCACTGAGATCCTCTTCGCGTTGGGGCTGGCCGCTCGGGTCGTGGGGGTGGGGTCGCCCGACGACTATCCCCCGGCGGCGGTGGCCGGCCGGCCCCGGGTAGGCGGCGTCGTGCTCGACGCCGAGCGCATCCTGCGCCTGCAACCTGATCTCATCATCGGCGTGGCCTCGCTGCAGCGCGGTCAGCTGGAGCGCCTGATCGCCCTGCGCCTGCCCGTCCTGGCGGTGGAGGCTTCGACGCTGCCGGAGGTCTACGCCCAGATCCTCCTGCTCGGCCGCGTCACCGGCGTCCCGGGAGCCGCCGGCCGCGTCGTGGCGACGATGCGCTCGCGCGAGGGGGCCGTGGCGCGGGCGGTGGCCGGCCGCCCCGCGCGCCGCACCTACGTCGAGGTCTGGAGCGAACCGTTGATCACCGCCGGCGCGGGCACCTTTCTCGCCGACCTGATCACGCGGGCCGGGGGGCGGAACATCTTCGCCGATGTCGCCGGCTGGCGACAGGTCAGCGCGGAAGCCGTGCTGCGGCGCGATCCGGAGGTCATCATCCTGACCGCGCCGCAGACGCCGGACGTCCTCCGCCGGCGGGCCTGGGGCACGGTGACGGCGATCCGCGCCGGCCGCGTCGGCGTGGTGGACGGCTCGCTCGTCGCGCGGCCGGGTCCCCGGATCGTGGAGGGGCTGCGCGCGGTGGCGGAGATCATCCACCCCGAGGCGTTCCGATGAGCGCGCCCGCCGTCGTGCTGCGCGACGTGGCCTGCCGCTACGGGCCGGTCCCGGCGCTCGAGCGAGTGAGTCTCGCCGTGGAGCGCGGAGCGTTCGTGGGCCTGGTCGGCCCGAACGGCAGCGGGAAGACGACGGTGCTGCGGGCGATCGCCGGTCTGGTCGCGCCCGAGCGGGGCACGGTGCTCCTGGACGGCCAGCCGGTGGCGGAGCTCTCCGCGCGGCAGCTCGCCACGCGCGTCGCCTTCGTGCCGCAGCACGCCGACGGCGGCTTCGGCTTCACCGTGCACGAGATCGTGCTCATGGGACGCGCCCCGCACCTCGCCCCGCTCGCGCGCGAGGGGGAGGCGGATCTCGCTCAGGCCCGCGAGGCGATGGAGCGCACGCGCACCTGGCACCTCCGGCGCCGCCGCCTCGATGAGCTGAGTGGCGGCGAGCGCCAGCGCGTGCTCCTGGCGCGGGCTCTGGCCCAGGGCGGGGAGGTGCTGCTCCTCGACGAGCCGACGGCGCACCTGGACCTGCGCTTCCAGCTCCAGGCGATGGCCCTGGCCGCGGAGGCGCAGCGCGCGGGGCGCACGGTCCTGGTCGCGCTTCACGACCTCAACCTGGCCGCGCTGTTCTGCCCGTGGCTGGTCCTCCTCCACCGCGGGCGCGTGGTGGCCGCCGGCCCCCCCGCGGAGGTGCTGACCCCGGCCCGGGTACGCGAGGTGTACGGCGTGGAGGTGGAGGTGCGCCTTCACCCGGCGACGGGGCGGCCGGCGCTCACCGTGCTCGGTCAAGGGGTGGCCGAGCCGGCCGAGAAGTAAAAATGGATGACCGGAGGCGCCCGCGTGATCGCCATCGACGGGCCCGTCGGCGCCGGCAAGAGCACGGTGGCGCGGGCCCTGGCCCAACGACTTGGCGTGCGCTACGTCGATACCGGGGCGATGTACCGCGCTGTGGCGTACCTCGCCGCGCGGCGCGGTATTGCCTGGGAGGACCGGGCCGCGGTGGCGGCGCTGGCTCGGCGAGTGGAGATCGCCTTTGAGCCCGCGCCCGATGGGCAGCGCGTGCGCGTGGACGGACTGGACGTCACGGAGGCGATCCGCGCGCCGCAGATCAGCGAGGGGGCCTCGGTGGTCAGCGCTTATCCTGAGGTGCGCGAGGCGCTGGTCGCCCTGCAGCGCCGGATGGCTGGCGATGACTGGGTGGTGATGGAGGGGCGCGACATCGGCACGGTTGTCTTCCCCGACGCCGCGGTGAAGGTCTATCTGGAGGCCTCGCTCGACGAGCGCGCCCGCCGCCGGCACCGCGAGCTGCTCGATCGGGGGGAAGCCGTGCGCTACGAGGAGGTCCGGGAGGCGCTGCGGGCCCGCGACCAGCGCGACGCCACGCGCGCCCACTCCCCGCTGCGGCCGGCGCCCGACGCGCTGATCATCGACAGCACCTCCCTGTCCGTCGAGCAGGTCGTGGACGCGATCGCCGCTCGCCTGCCCGGGCGATGAGCGCCGACCCCGCGCCCCCCACGACGTCGCGGTCGGTCGCGCGCCGCCGGCTGCGCCGCCTGTGGTACGAGGGCTGGAAAGGCATCATCTGGCTGCTGCTGCGTCTCCTCGTCCGCTTCCGCTTCGAGGGACGGGAGCACGAGCCACGGCGGGGACCCTACATCGTGGCCGCCAACCACGCCAGCTTCCTCGATCCGCTGCTGGTCGCTGTGGGGCTGCGGGCGCCGAGCGCGCATATGGCCAAGGCCGATCTCTTCGCGGTGCCGGTGCTGGGGGCGTGGCTGCGCTCCGTGGGATCGTTTCCGGTGCGGCGGGGC
>DATLZI010000033.1:0-5185 GCA_035574075.1 bacterium
CCGCCACAACCCGGGGACTGGTCAGGCCCTCCAGAAGAGCGCAGGCCACGGAAGCGGCGCCGGACGGCTCGGCGAGGACCCGGCCGTCGAAGAGGATCCGGCGGACCGCGGCGAGGATCGCCTGGTCCGAAACGGCCTTGAACTCGTCGACGTAGCGCGCGGTCAGCTCCCAGGGGAGGCGCCCGGGAGCGAGGACCCGCAGGCCGTCCGCGATCGTCTCAGCCCGCTCGAGGGTGACGGGTCTGCCGGCCCGGCGGGAGGCGGCGAACCGCGCCGCGCCCTCTGGCTCCACGCCGACCACGCGGACCTCGGGGCGGAGCTGCTTGACCGCCGCCGCCACGCCCGAGAGGAGACCGCCGCCGCTGGCCGGGGCGAGCACGACCTCCAGATCCGGCGCCTGCTCGACGATCTCGAGCCCCGCCGTGCCCTGGCCGGCGATGATGAAAGGATCGTCATAGGGAGGGATGTAGTGCAGGCGGCGCCGCTCCGCCAGCTCACGGGCCAGAGCGATGCGCTCGTCGGAGTAGCGACCGTGACGGATTAGCTCGGCGCCGTAGCGCGTAATCGCCGCCGCCTTGGTCTCGGCCACGGTCTCCGGCACGACGACAACGGCGCGCAGACCCAGCGTCTGCGCCACGTAGGCCACGGCCTGGCCGTGATTGCCGGAGGAAGCGGTGATCACGCCCCCGGCGCAGGCGTCGGAGTTGGCCAGGACGTAGTTGAACGCTCCGCGCGGCTTGAAGGAACCCGTGACCTGCAGGCTCTCCAGCTTCAGCAGGGGCCCCTCCGGCAGGGGGTGGAGCGGGGTCCGCCGCACGTAAGGCGCGATGCGCGCGCGCGCCGCCTGGATCTCGGCGAGGGTCATCCGCCCCGCGGTCGCCAGCGCAGATCCGGCTGGCGGGCCGCGCGCACCTCGTCCAGGCGCGTCACGGGCGTGGTGTGCGGGGCGCCGCGCACCAGATCGGGAGTCTCCCGCGCTTCGCGATCGATCTCCTGCATCGCGGCGATGAACTCGTCCAGCGTGCGCTTGCTTTCCGTCTCCGTCGGCTCGATCATGATCGCCTCCTCGACGATGAGCGGGAAGTAGATCGTCGGCGCGTGGAAGCCGTAGTCGAGCAGGCGCTTGGCCATATCCCGGGTGGTCACCCCGTACTGCTTCTTCTGGCGCGTCCCGGCCAGCACGAACTCGTGCTTGCAGAGGCGGTCGTAGGGCAGATCGAAGCGGTCGCGCAACCGCGCCAGGACGTAGTTCGCGTTGAGCACGGCGGTCTCGGCCACCTGGCGCAGGCCCTCCGCGCCCATCGAGCGGATGTAGGCGTAGGCGCGCACGAGGTTGCCGAAGTTCCCGTAGAACGCGCGGATCTTGCCGATCGACTGCGGGCGGTCGTAGTCCAGGCGGAAGCGCTCGCCGTCTTTCTCCACGACGGGCACGGGAAGGAAGGGCACGAGGTGCTGCTTCACGCCCACGGCCCCCGCGCCGGGGCCGCCGCCGCCGTGGGGCGTGGTGAACGTCTTGTGCAGGTTCATGTGCATCACGTCGAAGCCCTGATCGCCGGGCCGCGTGATGCCCAGCACGGCGTTGAAGTTGGCCCCGTCGAGGTACATCTGCCCGCCGCGGCCGTGGACGATCTCCTCCACCTCGAGGATGTGCTCCTCGAAGAGACCCAGCGTATTGGGGTTCGTGAGCATGATCGCGGCGACGGAGTCGTCCATCGCCTGCCGCAGGGCGCGGACATCCAGGTTGCCCCGCGCGTCCGATTTCACCGTCACGACCTCGTAGCCGGCCATCGCCGCCGTGGCGGGGTTCGTGCCGTGCGCGGAGTCCGGCACGATGACCTTGGTGCGGCGCTCCCCGCGCGAGGCGAACCAGGCCCGGATCATCAGGATGCCGGTGAGCTCGCCATGGGCGCCCGCTGCCGGCTGGAAGGTGACGCGCTCCATGCCGCTGATCTCGGCGAGGGCCTGCTCGAGGGCCCAGATCAGCTCCAGGGCGCCCTGGGCGTCCTCCGGCGGGGTGTAGGGATGCAGCCGGCTGAAACCGGGCAGGCGCGCCGCGTCCTCGTGCATCTTGGGGTTGTACTTCATGGTGCACGAACCCAGGGGGTAGAACCCCTCGTCGATGCTGAAGTTGCGGTGCGAGAGCTGCGTGTAGTGCCGCACCACATCCAGCTCGCTCACCTCGGGCAGGGCCGGCGGCGCCTCCCGCAGCTGGGCGGCCGGCAGCAGGCGCTCCAGGGGCGGCGCGGGGACGTCGGGATCGGGGAAGGACGCGCCGATCCGTCCCGGCGCGCCGCGCTCGAAGATGACGGGGAAGTCGCCCTTCATCGGATCTCCTCCAGCGCCGCGACGAGGGCATCGATCTGCGCCCGCGTCCGGCGCTCGGTGACACAGAGCAGCCACCCGTCAGCGAGCTCGGGATAGAAGCGGCCCAGGGGCAACCCGCCCAGGATTCCCCGGGCCCGCAGGCGACGGTTCACCTCGTCGGGCGGCAGCGGCGTGCGCACGACGAACTCGTGGAACGTCGGGCCCTGGAACGCGATGCGGTAGCCGGTGAGGCGGGCGATCGCCGCCCGGGCGTACGCCGCCTTGTAGATGTTCAGCTCGGCGACTTTGCGCAGCCCCTGCGGCCCCAGGGCCGCCATGTAGATCCCCGCGGCCAGGGCCAGGAGGGCTTCGTTGGTGCAGATGTTGCTGGTCGCCTTCTCCCGCCGGATGTGCTGCTCTCGCGTCTGGAGCGTGAGGACGAAGCCGCGGCGCCCCCGCGTGTCCACCGTCGCCCCCACCAGGCGGCCCGGCAGGCGGCGCACGAACTCCTGGCGCGTGGCCATCATCCCCAGGTAGGGACCGCCGAAGTTCAGATGGTTGCCGAGCGACTGCCCCTCGCCGGCGACGATGTCCGCGCCCCAGGCGCCAGGGGGCCGGAGCACGCCCAGGGCCAGGGGGTCGGCGATCGCGCAGATGAGCAGCGCCCCGCGGCGATGGGCCAGCTCGGCGAGGGCCTTGCCCTCCTCGAGGAGGCCGAAGAAGTTCGGATGCTGGATGATCACGGCCGCCGTGCGATCCGAGAGCGCCGCGGCCGTCGCCTCGGGATCGGTGCGGCCCTCGCGGTGGGGAAGCTCGGTGACCGCGATCCCCAGCGGCTCGGTGTAGGTGCGGAGGACCTGTCGGTACTCGGGATGGACCGCCGCGCTGACGATCACCTCGCTGCGCTTCGTGAGGTCCCTGGCCATCACCGCCGCCTCGGCCGTCGCCGAGGCGCCATCGTACATCGAGGCGTTGGCCACATTCATCCCGGTCAGCTCGCAGAGCATGCTCTGGTACTCGTAGTGCGCCTGCAGCTCGCCCTGCATCAGCTCCGCCTGGTAGGGCGTGTAGGCGGTGAGGAACTCGCCGCGGCCGGCCAACGCCCAGACCACGCTCGGGACGTAGTGATCGTACGCTCCCGCGCCGAGGAAGCACGGCATCGCCTCGACGTGGGTGTTGCGCGCGGCCAGCTCGCCGAGGTGGGCGATCGCCTCCGGCTCGGCGAGCGCCGGCGGCAGCCGCAGCGGTCGGGTCAGGCGCACCGCGTCCGGGATGTCGGCGAACAGCGCCTCCACGGAGGGCACACCGATGACGCGGAGCATCTCCGCCCGCTCCGCGTCGGTGGCCGGGATGTAGCGGTGCTGGACGTGGCGGGTCAGCGCCGGCTGCTTCGCGCTCACTGCGGTCCCTCGCCGATCGCCTGCCTGTACTGTTCGGCGGTCATCAGCCGCTCCAGCTCTCCCAGGTCGTCGGGATCGACGACCATGATCCAGCCCGCGCCGTACGGATCGGTGTTCACCACCTCTGGGGTGTCGCGCAACGCGGTGTTGACCTCGACGACCGTGCCCGTCACCGGGCTGTAGATATCGGAGACGGCTTTCACCGACTCGATCACGCCGCAGGGCTGCATGAACGCCACCCGCGCGCCGACCTGCGGCAGCTCGACGAAGACGACGTCGCTGAGCCTGTCCGCGGCGAACTTCGTGATGCCGACGCGCACGCGCCGGCCTTCCACCTTCGCCCACTCGTGCTCGCTGCTGTACCGAAGTTCGGGGGGATACATTCAGGCGCTCCTCTTGTAGAAGGGTAGTTTGACGACCACGGCGGGGACGCGCCGGAGGCGGATCGCCACGCGCAGCGGCGTCCCCGGCCGCGCGTGCTCCGGTGGCACGTAGCCCATGCCGATGCCCTGGTTCACCCAGGGGGCGAAGGTGCCGCTGGTGACCTGCCCCACGACTGTCTCCCCGACCAGCAACGGGTAGCCGTGGCGCGGGACGGCCCGCTCCGTCATCGTGAAGCCGACCAGCCGGCGCCGCACCCCCTCGCGCTTCTGGCGCAGCAGCGCCTCGCGGCCGATGAACTCGCCCTTGTCCAGCTTGACCGTCCAGGCCAGGGGCGCCTCCAGCGGCGTGGTCGTCTCGTCGATGTCGTTGCCGTAGAGCATGTACCCCGCCTCCAGCCGCAGCGTATCGCGGGCGCCGAGACCCGCCGGCACGAGACCGTCGCGCGCCCCGGTCGCCAGCAGCGCCTCCCACACCTGCGGCGCAGCTTCCCACGGACATCCGATCTCGAAGCCGTCCTCGCCGGTGTAGCCCGTGCGGGAGATGAAGCAGCCGCGGACCCCGGCCACCTCGACCTCCTCCCGCAGATGGAAGTAGGGGAGGGCGTCCAGCGCCGTGCCCGCCAGCGGCGCCAGGATGGCCTGCGCCTTCGGCCCCTGCAGGGCGAGCAGGGCGATCTCCGCCGATCGGTCGCGCACGGTCGCCCCCTCCGTATGCGCGCGGATCCAGGCCAGATCCTTCGCCGTGGTCGCGGCGTTGACGACGAAGAGAAAGCGCTGTTCGGCGAGGCGGAAGACCGTGAGATCATCCACGATGCCGCCGTCCGGCAGGCACATCGGGCTGTAGAGCCCCGCCCCGCCGGGCGCCAGACGGGCGGCGTCGTTGGTGATCAGGCGCTGCACCGAAGCCAGCGCCCCGGGACCTTCTACCTCGATCTCGCCCATGTGCGAGACGTCGAACAACCCCGCGGCCGTGCGCACGGCGCGGTGCTCCTCGACGATGCCGGCGTACTGCACCGGCATCTCCCAGCCGCCGAACGCCACGAGGCGGGCGCCGCGCCGCAGGTGCGCGGCGTACAGGCTGGTGCGCCGCAGCTGCTC
>DATLZI010000034.1:0-36150 GCA_035574075.1 bacterium
CACCCGGCGCGCCCGCGCCGCCGCGGCGGCCAGGGCGGCCGCCTGGAAAACCTCCCCCATCAGCCGCTCGGTAGTGAACCATTCCGGCCACCGCTCGACCACATCCTCAGGAACCTGGATCGTCACACTGAAGCGCTTGCGGTGGTTGGAGCCCTTCGCGGGCGGCTTCCGTTTGGCCTCAGGGCCCACCGGCGACGCGGCCGCGGCCGGTCCGCCCGGTAGGCCCTCCGCCCTGCCCTCTGCCGGCGTCGCCGGCGCGAGGTGGGATTCGGGCTGCGGTTCGACCGTGGGCTGGCGCTGCTGTTCCTTCATCCCTGTCACCCCGCCCCCCTGGCTCGCCAAAGCCGCGGGGCCCCGGGTCGTGCCGTTCACCTGCGGGAGGCGCGTTTATTCTAGTACGCCGAACCCATCCGGTCGAGAGGACGGCTGGCGGCGGCCGAAGCGTCGTGAATAGCTGCTGCGCGGCTGGCTCGCCTACGGCCGGGCCATCGTCCGGTCGCTGCCGGATCCGCGGTTGGTCGCGCCGGCCGGTCGCGCTGAGCGAGCTGGCCGGGCACGCGAAGAGCGACAGCATCACCGCGATCCGGACGGTTGGCGGCACAACCTCGATGCGATCGCGCGCGGGGGAGGCACCCGAGACCGGCGTCCCGGTGCCAGCAGAGCTCCGAGCGTGAGGATTCGTTCAGTTACCCGCTAGCCGGCCTGCTCCTCGCCCATGTCCTCGCGCAGGATTTCCAGCGTGGCCTGCAGCGTCTTGATGCGCAGCTTGCGGTCGCTGATCAGGCGCTCCTTGTCAGCGGAGGCCAGGAAACGCTCCATGATGGCCAGGTCGTCCAGGTCCTCCTCCAGCGGCTGCGCCTCGCCCTGCATCAGCGCCAGGTCGCGCTGGTAGCGATCGATGGTCCGGCGGATGTGGCCGATGGTGCGGAAGGGCCGGGCGGCCACCTTCCAGGGCAGGCCTTCGCGGACGGGCTCCGCCTTCAAGCGGGTCATCCGCACGATGGTCCCCATCGGACTGCTCTGACACTCCACGGTATCCATCAAGCTGCGGATGAGGTGCATCCCCCGCCCCACGTCGCGGGAGGGATCGTAGGGGTGCTCCAGGATCGCCGTATCGAACCCTTCGCCGTCGTCTTCTACCTCGATCGTCAGGGCGTTGGGCTCAAGGGCGAAGCGCAGCGTCGCCCAGGTGGTGTTGGCATGCTGGATGACGTTCGTGAAGGCCTCCGACATCGCCACCGCCATGTCGCCGACCTGGGCCTCCGTAAAGCCCCCGTGGAGGGCCAGGACGCGCAGGAGGGATCGGGCCAGGGCCACGTTCGGCGCCTGCGCCGGCAGGAGCAGCTCGATGAAGCCCGTGGCGTCCTGCTTCCAGGGGGCCATCGGGGCCAGATTTCACCCCGGACCGCCAAAACCCTCCGGCTCAGGCGACGGCGCGGGAAGCCGCGGCGACGGCCCGCTCGACCATGGCAAAGGTGATGTGGCGATGGGTCACCATCCGGACCGTCTGGGTCCCCACGGGCAGGGCTAGCACGCCTTCCCGCTTCAACCGGCCGCAGAACTCCGCGGCGGTCAGCGGCGGGTGCACCTCCACCAGCACCATGTTAGTCCGCACACGCTCCACATCCACCGCAAGGCCGGCGATCTCGGAGAGCCCCTGGGCCAGCCGCCGGGCGTTGGCGTGATCCTCCGCCAGCCGGTCCACCATCGTGCGCAGGGCGACAATCCCCGCGGCGGCGATCACGCCGGCCTGGCGCATCCCGCCGCCGACCATCTTGCGGAAACGGCGGGCCTGGTCGATGACCTCGCGAGGACCGGCGAGCAGCGATCCCACCGGCGCGGAGAGCCCCTTCGAGACGCAGAACATCACCGTGTCGACGTGGCGGGTGAGCTCGGTCACGGGAACGCCGAAGGCCACGGCGGCGTTGAAGATCCGCGCGCCGTCGAGGTGCACCGCCAGCCCGAGCTGCCGGGCCGCCAGGCAGGTGGCGTCCATCTCCTGCGGGCTGAACGGGATACCCCCGGCGCGGTTGTGCGTGTTCTCCAGGACGAGCAGGCGGGGGGGCGCGACGTGGATGTTCGGCGGCGGCACCGCGGCGCGCAGCTGGTCCGGGGTGATGAACCCGTTCACCCCGCGGAGTGGATTGGGGATAACCCCGGCCAGGGTGGCGATCCCGCCCGCCTCGTTCCGGTAGGTGTGGCAGCCCTCTTCGAGGATCACCGCGTCCCCGCGGCGCGTCTGCGCCATAACGGCCAGGAGGTTGCCCATGGTTCCGCTGGGGACGAAGACCGCGGCCGCCTTGCCCACTTTCTCCGCGGCCAGCGCCTCCAGCTCGTTCACCGTGGGATCCTCACCGAACACATCGTCGCCCAGCGGTGCACGGGCCATCGCCGCGCGCATCTCCTCCGTGGGCTGCGTCACCGTATCACTGCGCAGATCGATCCGCTCGGGCATACCCCATCTCCCCGCCACCGCCGGGGCGGCGGTGTCCTGCGCTAGTCTTCCCGCGCCTGCGCCGCCTCATACAGCGCGATCCCCTTGTTCGCGATCGCCGAGGCGACCAGGCCCATGACCAGGAGCAGGGCCGACTTGAAGGTCAGAGCCAGGGGGAGGTTCATCACCCTCCGGAAGATGGAACCGTCCGCCGCCGCGACGAGATCGAGATAGGCCATGACGAAGACGGCGATCAGCATCACCACGCCGAGCACGAAGACCGCGATGCCCAGGCTTCGACCCGTGGTGTCATAGCGCACTGCTGTGACATGCATCGTCTGTGCCATCAGAACGCCCTCCCTACCCCACGCGCGCTTGACGCAGCGCCGTCGCGCAGACGCAGGCGCGCTCGCGGGGGATCTGCGGGATGATGCGCAGAATGAGCTCACGCAGGCGCGCCGTCTGCTCGCGGAAGCGCGTCAGGACCTCTTGCGCCGTGACCGGTTCGATGCCGGGAGCTCCCTCCACCCCGACATCATAATCCGTGATGAGCGAGATGTTCACGTAACACAGCTCGAGTTCGCGGGCCAGCGCCGCCTCAGGGTACTGCGTCATGTTGATGACCTGCCAGCCGGCGTCCCGGAACCAGCGACTTTCCGCGCGCGTCGAAAAGCGCGGTCCCTGGATGACGACGACCGTGCCGCGGTCGTGGCATCGCCACTCCATGGCCCGGGCCGTGGCCGCGGCGATCGGCCGCAGCTCCGGACAGTAGGGATCGGCCATACTGACGTGCGTGATGATGGGGCCGTCGTAGAAGGTATCCTTGCGCCCATTCGTCCGGTCGACGTACTGGTCGCAGATCACGAGGTCCCCCGGCCGGATCTGCGGCTGCAGGCTGCCCACCGCGCAGGGCCCGAGAATCCGCGTGCAGCCCAGTGCCTTCAGGGCCCAGATGTTGGCCCGGTAGTTGATGGCGTGCGGCGGCAGCGTGTGGTGCCGCCCGTGGCGCGGCAAGAAGGCCACGCGCCGGCCACCGATCTCGGCGATGGTCACGACATCGCTGGGCGGGCCGTAGGGCGTTTCGATCCGATGCTCCTCCGCGCCCTCGAGGAGCGAATAGAACCCCGTGCCGCCGATGACACCGATCTCCGCCTGGGACATTGCCGTCCTCGGATGGGAGAAACCGATTGTCTGCTGGGGATACCGGCATTGTAGTTCTGCGCTACGGCTGCCGGTCCTGCCGTCGGGCCGCCACCTCACCAACCAGGGCAGGCAGCATCTCCCCCGCCCGGCCCCGGATCACAACATCGGCCAGGTCGTCCATCGCCGTCGGCTCGTTGTTGACGATGATCACCCGGGCCCCCGAGGACCGCGCCACCTCGGGCAGCCAGGCCGCCGGGGTGACCTGGAGGGAAGACCCGGCGACGAGGAGGACGTCCGCCCGGCGGCAGGCCTCTTCCGCCTCGGCGTAGGCCGCCGGTGGCAACAGCTCTTCGAAGAGGACGACGTTGGGCTTGAGACGATCCCCGCAGACCCGGCAGGAAGGCAGCGCGCCGCGATCGAGCGCCTCGGTGATGACCGCCATCGGCTCGATCCGGCCGCAACGCAGGCAGACCGCCTCCCGCAGATTGCCGTGCAGCTCCACCACCCGGCGGCTTCCCGCGGCCTGGTGGAGCCCGTCGACGTTCTGCGTGATCACAACCCGCAGCCCGAAGCGTTCAAGATCAACCAGCGCGTAGTGGGCCGCGTTCGGCCGCGCCTGGGCGAGGACGGCCAGGCGCCGGCGGTAGAAGTCGTAGAATGCCTGCGGGCGCCGGCGGAACGCCGTGAGACTCGCCACCTCCAGCGGGTTGACGCCCGCCCACAGGCCGCCGGATGAGCGGAAGTCCGGCAACCCCGACTCCGTGCTGACCCCCGCCCCCGTGAGCGCCACGATCTCGCGCGCCCGGGCGAGGAGGTTCCCCGCCGCCTCGAGCGCGTCCGTCACCCCAGGTCGGCCAGCATCCCGTCCGGCGTGAAGCGCAGCGGGACCGCCTCCCCCACCGTCACATCAGGCCGCCCGCGCAGCTCCGGCAGGAGGGCGGCCGATACCTGCACCCGGTCCAGCCGCAACGTGTTGGGAATGCGCACGATCCTGGCCGCGGCGGGATCTGGTAGGGCGAGACTGGCCAGTGCAGCCTCGATCGCTTCCCGGTCCGTCGGCATGACGATGGGAATGAACCCCCGCTGCAGGAACGTGCTCGTAATCGTGTTCGTGTAGGTGGCCACCGGATCCATCGCGTCCACCAGGCGGCGGGTGACCACGTCCGCCAGCCCGATCCCCTGCGCGTTCCCCCCGGATTGCGGTGAGAGGCGCAGCGCCACGATCCGCTGGATGCGCGGCGAAGAGGGCTCCGGCATCCCTGGCAGCCGCCAGCGACCGATCACGTTCACATCCATGCCGCTGCCGCTGAAGTTCTTGCCCATCTCATCCACGATGAGGACGTCGATGTCCTCGACCGGCAGCGCAGGCATCATCGCCTTGGCCCGCCGGAACAATTCCCGCTCCTTCTCGATCATCTCTTCCGGCCGGACGGCCACAATCTCCGCCGTCTCGTCGTAGGCATTCTCGATGATCGCCAGACCGCCCACGACCTTCCCGGAGTCGATGAAAACCCTCGCGATTTCTTCGATCGCCTGCGCCATCCGCGCTGGTCCCTGCCGATGGATCTGCGTTGCCCCCGGCACCTTACCCAGACCTACCGCGAGCATCTTCAATAGGCCGCTACCGAACGGCTCAGCGAACCCCGTGTGCGGCTTGATGCGATTGATGACCAGAATCCCATCCGCTTCCGCTGCATTCCGGTCGCAATAGGCAACCAGCCCACTTGGCGTCCGCCCCAACTCGACCACGTCCATGTCAGTAAGGATCGGCGCGCCGATCGTTTCCTCGGTGATCCCGAGATGCTCCAATACCCTGCGCTGGCCCTCCGCTGTTCCCCCGCCGTGGCTACCCATTGCGGCGACGGCAGAAGTGTGAATCCCGAGTCCATTCAAATGCTGCACCACAGCGCGAAGGATAACAGCAATGTGACGAATCCCACGGCTACCCACAGTCAAGAGAATCTCTCGGCCCATGCCCTTCTCAAGAAGAATGGAAAGCGCCCCCTCGATGGGGGTAGCAAGACAAGTGAGCGCAGGGTGCGCGAAAGATTGATCAGCGCGAAACAAGATCAAGTCAAACGTACCCGACATTCGCTCAGCCGGACTCCCACTCAATCAGTAGCGTCCTGATGAGCGACGACCCACTGAGCACGTCGCAACTGTGCCAGGTCGTCCCTGACCGTCCTGAGAGAAACTCCGAAACGCTCAGCCACCGCCCGTTGATCAAGTTGTCCCTTTCTCATAAGGGCCAAGATCGCTCTTCTTCGCCGGTCAATTCGCGCGGCTGTACTCATATGAGGTTCCGGCAGCCCGCCCAAACCGAAGGGGACAGCCTTGGAAGGCTTAGAATTATCTGCCTCAAGCACAGCTCGGTTGACGGCAATGAACTGCCTCCTCAGTCTACCCTTGAGCGTCCGCGCTTGCTCAGCTACTGCAGCTTGTGCCCTGGCCAGGGCCCTGCTTGCTGCCGCACGGGCGCCCACTTCTCGGTAGATCTTATATTGGACTAGACAAACTCGCTGTAGCTGATCGACCCCCTGGACGCGTCGTAGCAGTCTCTCGATTTCCCTGGCACAGCGCAAAGCTGCCCTGGGTGCACCTCTCATTAGGTGCAGCTCTCCCAAGGCCGCCACGCCGTGAACGAGTTGTCCAAGATCAGAACGGCGCCGCCAGCTATTCACGCACTGCTTCAAGAACCTTGACGCTCTGCTGGGCCGCCCTAAGCGAAGGTACGCAACCCCCATGCGGTATGCAATATCATCGGCGACATAGCTGAACGGTCCCCGCCACTTCTTGAAGAGGGACTGGGCCTGCCGGGCCCATCTAAGTGCCCCCGCATAGTCTTCTTGGTCAAGTCGGATAGCCGACATCGTGTCATAGTAGATCGCGGGATTCTCTGCCACTCCCCCCTCCGCGACAAGTCGAAGAACGAAATCCAGGTACCTCTCCGCTCTCTTGAATTCGCCCAGGCATCGCAGGTTCGAGTATGCTGCATTATTCATCGATACGATAACTGCCCTTGTATCGCTCGCCTTTCGTGACAGCCGTATGGCAAGCAATGCTTCTGCTAGTCCCTCGCGCATCTTTCCTAGCGCGGTCTTCGTGCATGCGAGCTGAGAACGGCCCCTAGCCTCACCTACCCTATCCCCAATCTCCCTCATCAGATCGATCCCAGCCTCAAGCAAGCCCTCGGACTGGGCGGTACGTCCCAAGTACCGGTACAAGACACCTTTTTGCAAAAGGACCCTCGCAAGACCCCGTGGATCTCCTAGGTCCCGGAGCAACTGTTCGGCGTCGTTCAAGTAGCGGATCCCTGCTCTGCTATCACCAGCGAGCGCATGCGTCGTGCCCAGGTTGATGAGCGCTCTCGCCCGACCCGCTTTGTCTCCCCCCTCCTGGAATAGGCGAAGGGATCGCTCAAAAGCCTCCTGCGCCTTCTCTCGATTGCGGAGGTTAACATACGTCAGGCCGACAGCTTCAGCCGCCCTAGCCCCGCCGGTGATATCTCCGGATCTGTTGAACAAGCTCTCTGCCGTCCGCGCCAGTCGCAATGCCTCGCCGTTCTTGTTCATACGGGACAGCACCTGGCTCCTCAGCAAGAGACCCTTGCCCAACAGGGACCGATCCTGCACCGCTCTGGCGACGCGCAACACCGAAAGAATATCCTCGCCCTGCGCAGTCCGGTCCCCCGTCAGATCTAGAACCTCTTGCCGCTTCAATAGAAGTTCCGCGAGCCTGCGGAGCCCGACTTGACCTTCCTGAATCGCCCTTGCGTGTTCAATCGCGGAAGAATACAAACGGACAGCATCTTCATTGGCACGGACCTGCCTTGCCCGGTCTCCCGCAATCTCGAAGTATTTGGAGGCCGTCTCAGCCTCTCCCGCCTCGCTGAAATGCCAACCGATCTCGCCAACCCTGCTCGGTGTCAGTCTTTCAAGAAGATTCGCTACGCGCCGATGGAGCCTCCGGATGCGACCCCGACTCTGCAGGCTGAGAGCAGCAAGTCGGAGACTCTCGTGAGGGAAGCTCAAGACTTTCCCGTCATCGCTAAGAAGTTTGGAAACGACAAGGTTCTCAACAGTCTCAATGAGTTCATCCTCAGGAATTCCCAGCAGTTGTTCGAGCATTTCATAGGAGACACTAGGTCCAACCACCGCAGCCGTCGTCAGGAGAGTCCGGGCGCCAGAACTCAGCCGATTCATGCGCCGACGGATGATCTCAAGCACTCTACTGGGAACACGTGCAGCGCCACCCGTCAGTACCGCTTTCTCCAGTGTGAAACCACCGCCAAGCGGCCGCCGACGCAGGAAGCCCTCCTCAAACAGAAACTTGAGGAGTTCCACTAGGAAGAGCGGTACTCCGCCAGTATGTCGATAGGCATAGTCCGACAACTGGCCCAGAAAAGACGCATGGCCTAGAACCGTTTGTAGGAAATTCGAGACGTTGTCCCTGCTCAGGGAGTGCAACTCCAGGGGTTCGGCACCCGCAACAACTAGACTCGTGCGGATACGTTCTGACTCTCTTTCCTCTTGCCGCAGGGAGAGCAACACAAACAGTCTGCGTTCGTGCAGGCGGTTTACCAGGGCGACAAGCACTCTCTCCGTAGCACCATCAACTCGGTGAATGTCCTCAATGACCAGGAGCGTGGCTGGTCGCCGACTCGCTGGCCCCTGGGGATCTAACAATAGCCGAAGAAGATACTCGTCCAGGATACTACCATCGATGCTTCGGGGTGATACTCTCTCCAGGTCATCAAGATATTCGGGGGAAGAACCTTCAGCAGCAAGACGGTCAATAATAGTACCGACCTGGTCCGAGAGTAATGCTCTTCTCTTTACCCTCGGCCAGAGGGCCTGCAGCAACACACTGTAGGGCGGAGCAACTTCCAACTCCGGACAAGTGGCACTCAAGACGTCAAATCCCCTCAGGCGAGCTTCGTCAATAACCGCACGCACCAGTCTCGTTTTCCCAACACCCAAATCTCCGCATATCAGGACGCATGACCCTCTTCCGGCCAAGGCGAGATCTAACCTCTGCACAAGGGTCCCCGCCTCACGCGACCGCCCCACTAGGGGTAGCTCCGGGGGAAAGCCTGAAGCGCTGAGTTGGGGCGCGCGGGTGTCGTGATGCTGACGAAGGCTCCACCGCGAGGCCTGCGCGATATACTCGCGCAGCTCGACGCTCGCAGCACTAGGGACTGCGCCCAACTCGGTATTAAGTGTGTGCTTCAGTGCTTCGAATTGTGTGAGAGCAGCTTCCGGCTGACCGTTCAGATAGTATGCACGCATCAGTTCCCTTTGGGAGTCTTCATTTAGCGGCTCCATCTGAACAACTTCGACAAGTCTCGCAACTGCGAGATCATATAATCCGGAGCCCGCATAATACGCAGCCAGCTCCCTTAACACCTGCATATAGCCGTTCCGGGCGTTGTTCCGCTCCTCCTCGAAGTACTCCTCTGACAAGGTCTCCGCTAGATCCCCCACGTATAGCCGGTGTGCTGCTTCCAGACATTCTTGCCGCCGATCCGCCCTTCCCGACCTAGCTTCAGCCAACGCATCGTAAAAGAGAAGCAAGTCCACTTCCGCCTCAGGGACAAGCCTCAGCGCTCCAGACGAGGTCTCAGTAATCGCGCGCCCTCGCAGAGCTCGCCGCACGCGCCATAGCGTAGTGTCAAGATTATGGCGCCCCTTGGCTTCATCGTAATCGGGCCAGAGGATTGAAATAAGACGCTCACGCGTGAGCGGACGACCCCGCTGGAGCAGTAGAGCAGCAAACAGGGAGGCAGACTTCTTAGTCGGGAACCTTACCCTAACACCGCCACACGTGATACTCAGCTCCCCAAGGAGCTGAACCTGCAGTCTTGGGGGAACCTCATCGTCCATGCCCCACCTCCAAGCTACTTCGGAGAGAGACCTCGATCCCGAGACCATCCACCCTACACTCGGGCAGCTTCAGAGGAGGGGTGAGTGTACGATTACATACGAGGGAGAATGCTCTCGAGTGCCTCGACCACCGCGAAGTCGAATTGCTTCCCGGCGTTCTCTTTCAGAACCTTGAGTGCCTCCTCCTTCGACCTTCCCCGCCTATAAGGCCTGTCTGTTGTCATGGCATCAAACGCATCGGCCACGAGTATGACGCGCGAGCCGATAGGAATTTCATCCCCACGAAGACCGGCGGGATATCCACTTCCATCGAGATGCTCATGATGGTGTCTAACAATTTCAGCAGCCTCGGTGAGAAGCTCGATAGGCTGCATGATGTCGGCACTCAGCATCGGATGCATCCGCATTGTTCGCTCCTCGCTGGCATCCAACCTCGATGGCTTCCGAATAATGTGAGTCCCGACTCCTATTTTCCCAATATCGTGCATGAGAGCCCCGATTCGAATCTTCCGAACCTCCGCCTCGGGTAGGTTCATGGCCCGCGCAATGCGGACGGCCAATTCAGAAACATTCTTCGAATGCCGTGCCGTATAGGGGTCCTTGACATCGATTGCCTGGGCAACCAGTGCCAGGTTAGCAAACAGAATCTCGTCTTGCTCATTGAGCAACTTCCATGGATGATAGAACTCCACAAGTGCAACGGTAACCAGTACAAGGGCCAAGTTGCCAAACCTGTCGTACAAATATGTCCTGAGACCAAAGGCCAGCAAGCTAAGCAGGATCAGGTTCGCGGCAGTCTTCATGATTGTCTCGCTCAAAAACACTCTGAAGGTGATACCTTCGGTAACGTATGCGCTTACGCTGTTAACGGCAAGCCGGAGAACAACGTAAGCAGCCGTTGCTATGGCGTAGGGAACAGCAGTTGACGCCACCATTGGGCCCAATCCACTGCGCACTGCCATGAGGACAGCCACCGCCGTGGGAATCGACTCCTCCCCCACCTCCAGTAGGGCTCTCAGAGTGTGCCTCCGCTCGAAAAGGAGACAACTCAATGCCTTCGCTATCATGAAGATGGCGAAAGCCTGCAATGGGCCAGCTATCAGCAGGGCAAGGAAGAAAGCAATGGGAGAAAGGGTAAGGGTACCTACCGGCGCTGTGCGGAATCTAAGCCAACCGCCGAGAACTCCGACCGCCAACAAAACTAGGTGGGTAACCTGCATGTTGTGAGCGGCAATGATCAGAATCGAGGAGCCAAGCGCGAGACATCCGATGATGCTCAACGTGGTACGGTGTCCGCTCTTCATAGCCGATTGGGCACCTGAAGACCATGGGGATTCGACCTGTCCAGGACACTAATCCCTGGCAACAGGTCATCATTTACCAGCTGGGCCAATGCTTCAACTGCACGTGGATCAAAGGACTTACCGGACTCCCGTAGTATCGAACTCATCACTGCGGAAAGGTTCTGCTTATCGCTGTGCGGGAATCCACCCGAAAGCATTGAGTCAAATACTTCCGCCACAGCCACGACCCTGGCTCCTAGAGGGATCTCCGCCCCTCTTAGTCCCGAAGGGTAGCCTGAGCCGTCATACCGCTCGTGGTGGTGCATCACAATGGCGGCAACCTCGCTTCGTCTCAACTCACGGACAAGATCCGCTCCTATGCGAGTATGATCTCGGAATCGAGAACTGGTATCCTTGCCGTCCACACCCCCTTCGGCCGGCAGGTCCAGACCGATGAGCCCGACATCGTGCAACAGTCCCCCAAGCTCGATGTCCTCGATTAGCGCCTCTGGCAAGCGCATTTGACGGGCAATCGCCACGGCGATATTCGCAACACGCCGGGAGTGCCCCCTGCCCTGTGGGAAGTTGGCGTCTATAGCTAGAACCAAGGAATCAATCGCCTGCTCGTGGATCCTTTTCTGCTGCTGGTAGAGCAAGTGTGCCCTGCGTTGTAATGGTAGTGACACTAGATATGCCAGCAGAGTCGATGGCCCAATCGACGAATAAAGTATCGCAAGTAGGGCTGCGGTTGGGATACTCAGTAGGTTGGAAACTAACAGATCGCGGACGTCCGAGAACCAAGTTTGCACCAACGGTATCTGCTTGAGTCTGTTAAAGTAGAATGCGACAAGGAAGTTGTTGACAAGCTGAAATGTCAAGACACTCATTGCCAGCGGCAGGAGCAGCGTGCGGACATCAGGTGTGGAAACGGATCCTCCACTTAAGCGGAAAGCAATGCCTGCGGCGGCAACACTTAAACCCATCTGGGCGCCATTAAACAGTGTCCGCCATGGAATCCACTTGCGTGATACAGCAGCCCCCACTGCATATCCCGGCCCTGCAACAAGAAGACCTGCTCCGGCACCGTGAAGGGCAATTAACACGTAGAAGAGTATCCCGGCGGCGGTAATGTACCCGCCACGAGGGTCGGGGATGGGGAACATCGACGCGACAGCAATTAGCACCAGAAAGAGGAGCAGTTCGTTGATTGCCCTGGTGGGAACTGAGGGAAGCAGTAGCCACAGAGCAGCTGCAGCCAGGATAACGACAGACAGCACGTAAGCTTGGAAGGCCCTAGGCAAAGGTTGCATAAAAAGAAAAACCGAACCGTCAGCTCTTACACGCCGCGCTCGCCAGCCAATCCCCGCAGAAGAACCCGAGACTTGCGGGAAGCTCTCACGCAATCACCTAGTCCGGTGACTGGCTCGAGTCTCTCTCAATCTCGGAAACGAGAGCATCCTTCTCCTGAAGCGCCTCGCTTCACGGTAGCGAAGGATGCAGTAGTGTTCGGGCCTCGGAGTGCCCGCTCGCCGCTGTCGGTCCGGTTATTGCCCCAGTTTCAACGCGGATTGGAATCCTCCTTCCCAACCTTGGGGGATGACACAACTGTCTCGACACCCAGACTATGGCAGCCAGCCCCACCTCTTTAGCAGGGACCCAGCTGTGGCCAGCGCCAAAGCGACTGCGAGAAGGAAGGCAGCCTCGCCGCGGATTACAGCAACCCCCGCCCATGTGAGAACAGCTATCACGACACAAGCTAGGTTCAAAATCCGCTGGGGACCTGGATGAAATTCCGGATCCACGGGATCTACGAGAATCGCCCCCGCGATCCCCGACCGTTTCGTCCCCGACCCTTCATCGAACCTACGAACGATTGGAAATCTCCAGACCGCGATAAGGGTCATGACGGTACCGATCGCAGTCATGAGAAGGATGCCGAGACGGATACCAATGCTCTCCGCCAACCCACCGAATACCAAGGGGGAAGCAATTCGCACACTGGCAAGCGCAACTTGGCGGGTTGAGACGACTCGTCCGATAAGATTGCTGGGCGTGTACTCCATGAGTACGGTTCCCAGGCCTACATAGTAGAGCGTGTTCGAGAATCCAACGACAAAGGCGGTCACCAGAAGCGTGAGAAGTTCCCGGCTGACTCCCATCGCCGCAGTAGCAGTGAAACCTACAAAGTAACCAGCGAGAATAATGCTGCTCTTACGAAATGTTGAACCGTACCAGCCGAGAATGAGCGACGCCACAAGGAAGCCAAGACCCCACACGCTCTGAAAGGTACCAAACTGGGCATCGGTGACTCGAATCTCTCCCTTTGCCAGAGGGGTCTGAAGCGCATTGAGTCCAGCACCAACAAGTGTCGTCGGAAAGATGAGGACGAATAGCCCTCGTTGTAAAGCGTCTTGCCGTATGTATTGAAGTCCGTTGACTACGTCCTTCCAAAGGGCTTGAGCATTGAACTTCGCCGCAGGCGAGTGTATCTCTAATCTCATCCCAATAACACAGAGCGCGGAGAAGAGGTAAGTAAAACCATCTGCATAAAGTAGTGGGGCATAGCCGTGTGCCTCCGCGAGAAAGCCGGCGGCAATGGGACCAAGAATTTCAGTTCCTGTTTCCATCGCGGTAAAGAATGAGTTAGCACTCATCAGGGCCTTCCTCTCCACGATTTGTGGGATCATGGAAAAGATGGCGGGACGAGAGAAGGCCGTCGCTATCGAAATGAAAGCCAGATCGATGTAGACAAGCCACAAGCTCAGGTCGAATAGCACCGGTATTAGGATGACAAGGCATGCTCTAATCAGGTCGGAAGCAATGAGGATCGATCGACGGTTAAAGCGATCCACGAACGCTCCGGCCCAGAGGCTGACCAGTAAGCTACCGACAAACATCGAGGAAACCGCCAGGGAGACTGCCGCAGCAGACTGCGTCTGAGCATATATCCACAACGAAACCGCAACCCAATGAAACCGGTTTCCAATCTCAGAGACGAGTTGTCCTGACCAAAGCAGCGCAAAATTACGGTTTCGCATGAGGTAACGAAATCCAGGTTGCTGCTTTGGCGAAACGCCTGCAATTGCTACTTGCTCATCCAAGACGCCAGCCTCCGAAGTCGGACCCTTCTTTCGCATGGCCGCAGGCAAGTCCTTGTGAGAGTCTGGGAGGCGTCCTCAGAAGGGTACGAACCAGGAGCGATGGCTAGTAGACGAGGTCAGTGGCGCCGTTGCGGTAGCGGACGATGACCAAATCGCCGCTGGCTTGGAGGCTCTGGACGGCCGGGGTGATGGTATCCACGCGCACGGTGCGGAAAGCGAGCTCCCCGTTCGAGCCGGGCTGGAAGGGACGGCCGCACTTGAAGCAGAAATGGCCGCGCTCAGAGAGGAAGGCACCCTTTACCTGACTCCACCGGATCGTGATGTTGGAGATCACGTGGCGGCTTCCGCACTGCGGGCACTTCAGACTCACCGGGCTCACATACGCGGAATTCTGGCCGCGGCGCTGGTTCTCCTCGTCGCCACTGCGACCTCGTCCCCTGCGACCTCGGCAACTGTGCGGGTCTGGCCGGGGGTTGACGTCCTGGTCGCCTACTACACCTCGGTGCTGGCGGGGAAGCGGGTCGGCCTGATCACGCACCGCGCCGCGGCGGGAGCGGGCGGCTGGCCCACGGCAACCATCCTGACGCTGGATCCACGGATCCGGCTCGTGGCGCTGTTCGCCCCGGAGCACGGGCTTTCCGGAACGCTGCCGGCGGGAGTGCCGGTCCCGTCAAGTCTGGGCCGCCTGCCGGTGTACAGCCTCTACGCTGCGCACCGCCGGCCGTCGGCGGAGATGTTGCGAGACGTCGATGCGCTGGTCTTCGATCTTCAGGACGTGGGGGCGCGCGCGTACACCTACATCTCCACGATGGCTCTGGCGATGCAGGCGGCGGCGGAGCACGACAGGCTCTTCATCGTCCTCGATCGCCCGAACCCCCTCGGTGGGGATCGTGTCGACGGCCCGATCCTTGACGCGGCGTTCTCCTCGTTCATCGGTATCTACCCCATCCCCGCTGTTCACGGCATGACGGTCGGCGAACTGGCCCTCCTCTTCAACGAGGTCTTTGGCATCGGCGCCCGGCTGGCGGTCGTGCCGATGAGCGGCTGGCTTGGTTCGATGCGCTGGGAGGATACCGGGCTGACCTGGCTGCGGCCTTCGCCCAACCTTCCCTCCCCCGTAGCCGCGGAGTACCACGCGGCGACGGGCCTGTTGGAAGGAACCAACCTCGAGGTCGGCGTCGGGACGGCGACCCCGTTTCAGACGGTGGGCGCGGCGTGGATGCGGGGCGATCGGGTGGCGGCGGAGCTGAACAGTCGGGGACTGCCGGGCGTCCGCTTTGAGGCGCTCCCCTCAAGACGCCCCTCCGAGCTCCCGGGCGTCAGGCTCGTGCTGACGAACGCGCGGGCGTTCATGCCGGCGACCGCGGCGGTCCACATCCTCGACGCGATCCGGCAAACGCACCCCGGCCGGCTGCGCTTCACGACGCCGCGTCGCGGGGAGCGCCACCGCTTCGATCTCGTCTGGGGCACGGACCGTATTCGGCGAGCGATCGAGCAAGGCGAGCCGGCGACCGAGATCGTGGACTCGTGGCGCCGGGAGATGGAGGCCTTTCTCGCCCTGCGGCAGCGCTACTTGCTCTATCCCCGTCTCCAGCGCGGGCACTTCTAGCGAAGAGCGGAACCTGGTCGGATATCGCCGGGGTCAAAGCGATTGCGGGAGCAGGCCTGTAAGCCGGGTTCTGTACCGTCCGGATCGGACGGCGGCAGTCATCTCTCTGCGACGCCTGTTGCCAGGCGCCTGTAGCAGCCTACCCGGGGATGCGGCGGGCCGCCTCATCTCCCCCTACATGGCCTTGCACCGGGCGGGGTTTGCCCGCGCGAACGGTCACCCGTCGCGCCGTGCGCTCTTACCGCACGATTGCACCCTTACCGGCCGAACGGCCGGCGGTATGTTTCTGTGGCACTTTCCTTGGGGTCGCCCCCACTGGGCGTTACCCAGCACCCTGCCCTGTGGTGCCCGGACTTTCCTCTGCCGGTGCTCCGCCGTACGGTGCGGAGCCGCGCAGCGACTGCCCGGCCTGCTCCCGGAGGTCATCTTACCATCACCGCTTCCCCTCCTCAACCGCCCGCGGCGGGAGGGTAATCCGAACCCGCTCCTCCTTTGGCAGGGGGCGCCCGGCCGCCCGGAGGAGCCGCACTTCCTCCAGGGCGGCGGCACGGACACGCTCCAGCACCTCGGAGCGAGTCTTCCCCTCCACCTCGATGCCCAGAGCAGGGACGCGGGCCACGAAACCGACCGCAGACGGCTCGACCAGAACGGAGAACTCCAGCGAAGCCTCGGGCGGAGCGGCGGCGTCGAGCGCGCGGTTGGCGAGCGCGTCGGCGGCGGCGTTCTCCCCGCGCGGCACTTTCGTGATGGTGTACCGATCGAAAGAGGTCAGCAGCCGGTTGGCCTCCAGATAGAGGGGGCTGAGATCGGGGCTCTTCACCTTGTACTCGCGCTTCAGCTGCCGCACGAGCAACTCGCTGTCCGACCGCACTTCGATGACGCGGGCGCCGCGCGCCTTGGCCTCCTCAAGCGCGCGCAGCAACGCCCGGTACTCGGCGACGTTGTTGGTTGTGCGCCCGATGGCTTCGCCGATTTCCGCGATGACCCGGTCGCCCGATTTGATGACGATGCCGATCGCCGCCGGCCCGGGGTTATCTCGCGCGGCGCCGTCGATATAGAGCACGAACGGTTGGGGCTCACGCTTCCGCGACATAGAGAATTCGGCCGCACTCTTCGCAGGTGAAGATGCGTTCCCCCTCCAAGATCTCGGCCACGCGGCCTTCGGGAATCGCCACATGGCATCCCTCACAGACACCGCGCACCACCGCTGCCACCGCCACGCCGTCCTTCCGCAGCCGTAGCCGCTCGTAACGCCGCAGCAGCTCGGCATCGATCGTTGCTGCCTGCGCCTCGCGCGCCTGGCGCAACGCGGCAATCTCCTGCCCGAGAGCCTGCCGACGCGCATCGTACTGCTGGAGGTGCGCGGCCAGCTCGCGCTGGCGCGCCGCCTGTTGCGCTTCGAGCACCGCCGCGGTAGCCGTGAGCCGCTCGACGTCCTCCATCAGCGCGAGCATCTCGTCTTCGATGCGCCGGCGCTGCCGGTTCAACGCTGCGAGGTCCTCCTGCATCGCCGTGAGCTCCTTCGGATTCCCGACGCGACCGCTGTAGAGATCCCTCTCCAGCTTGCGCGCCTTGTCCCCGACACTCTGCAGCTCCAACTCCAGGGCCTGCAGCCGGGCCTGCTGCGCGCGGAGCTCGGCCGCCGCGGCCGAGGCTTCAGCACGGGCCTGCTCGACGAGGGCGCGCAGGGTCGTGCCGTCGTCGAGCCCGGCCAGCTCGCGCTCGCGCCGGGCCAGCTCACTGTCTACCCGCTGCAGATCGTAGAGCTGTCGAACGGGGATCACGCGCCATACCTTTCGGGCGACCTCCGGCGAATCCTTGGCCGGCCCAGACTTCTGTAGAACTTCCATCAATCCCGCGCGCTGTGCGACGTCATCCGGCCTGCTGGGCGCGCGGTCATTGACGCCTCTCGGTCCCTATGCTACCTTCTTGGCCAACCGCATAGCGCTTCGCGCGCGGCAGGTGCATCGCGCAGCGAGAGCGCACCGTCAGGGGGCTCCTCCCTTCCGCGCCCAGGACACCGCCTCGCGCCATCCACGACCTGCGGCTCCCCGTGCGGCTGAAGCGGTACCGGGAGCGCTGTATGCGAGAGTTGCGGCCCACCCCACAGACGCTGGCCCTGCCGCGGCATCCGCGTGCGACCGCCGCGGCCCTGCTCCTCGCCGCCGGGGTGGCCATAGCGAGCGCCGCGGTCGTCATCCGGGGCTGGCTGCACCTCAGTCAGCTGGCCGGAGGCCAGACCCGTCTGATCTTCGCCAGCACCCTCATCGAACTGGGCGTGCTGCTTCTCATCGCTGTGGCGATGGCTGGCGTGGCCTGGGTGCTCGTGCTGCGGCTGCAGGAGTCGCAGCGCCAGCTGCGTGATCTGGCAATCCGCGATCCGCTCACCGGCCTGTTCAACCGCCGCTACTTCCGGGACGTGTACGCCGCCGAGGTGCAGCGCGCACGCCGCACCGGCCATCCCTTCTCCGTGGCGATGCTCGATCTCGACGACTTCAAACGCTTCAACGACACCAACGGCCACACCGCCGGCGACGGGGTGCTTGAGTCGTTCGCGGAGGTGCTGCGCCGGTCGCTCCGCTCGGTCGATGTGCTCGCCCGCTATGGCGGCGACGAGTTCGTCGTGCTGATGCCCGCCACGCCCCGGGCCGGCGCCGAAGCAGCGATGGCCCGGCTACGGCGCGTGCTGCAGCAATGGCGGCCGCTGGGCGCGCCGGAAGGCATCCAGGTCAGCGTGGGCGTGAGCACGTGGGATCCTCTCACCGAGCCGCTGGAACAGGCCGACAGCCGGATGTACGAGGCCAAGCGCGCCCGGGCGGTCATCGACGCCCTTCACCTCGAGTCGTCGCGCTAATCTTCCGGCAAACTCTCCGCGAAGTTGCGTTGACAGGTTGCGGCCAGCCGTGCTAGCGTAGCAGACAACCCCATACAGCGTCTCTCGTCAAAGGCAAACCCGCCGCAAGGCGGGGGCGCAAAGCCACGGGACTCAATGGAGTTGGCCGGGTTGCCGGGAGTCATCGACCGCCTGAGCCTCTGTGGCAGGCGGTTCGTGTTTTGATCCTAGGTCAGGGGAGGGACGCTTGATGCGTTGGCGCTGTGGCCGGTGGCTCCTCCACATCGCGGTCCTCGTGGTGTTTGCCGCCCTCACCCTCAGTCCCCGGCCTGCGCAGGGGAAGGGCGGATTCTGCCCGGGCCTCTGCGGCGAATCGTTCTGGCTCGAGGGACCCTTCGACAGCGTCACCTTTGAATAGCTCGGTAGGAAGTCCCCGGGGAGGGAGTCGGTCATGTCGCTGACGCGAGCCGTGCGCGCGTACATGCTGGCGGTGATCCTCGCCGGTGGGGGCCTGTTGCTCCTCCTGCGCGGGTGGGCGGTGCCACCGACGACGAACCTTGTCTTCTGGCTCCCCCTGTTCGCCGGTATCGGGCTGGTGCCGGTCGCTGGATACTGCCAGATCTGTGTAGCCAAGGACGTCACCGCAAACATGGCCAGCGCGGTGATGATGGCGATGCTCCTGCTCCTCCCTCCGGGGTTCGCCGCTTTGGGAGCGGGCGCCGGCATCGCCCTCCTGTACACGCTCAAACACTGGCCCCCCCTGCTCGTCGCATTCAACGCGGCGCAGACGGCGCTCACGCTGGCGGTGGCCGGGGTCGCCTACCGCCTCCTCGCGCCAGGGGTCCTCGCCTTCTCCACCGCGCAGGCGGTTCCGGTCCTGGTGACGATGGCGTTGTTCTTTCTCATCGACAGCCTCACGATCACCATCGCCGCCGTCCTGCAGGGAGGCACGCCGTTCCGCACGACCTGGGTCTCGAGCTTCGGACGCACCGCGGTGCCCTACCTCAGCACCCTGCTCCTGGGCGTCGTCGCCGCGGTCACCTTCGTCCACGCCCCGCTGCTCACGCCGGTGCTCGTCCTGCCGGTGGTGGCCGTGTACCGGGCGCTGCGGAACGAACAGATCGTCTTGCGGCAGACGCAGGCGACGATCGAACTGCTTGCCGACACGATCGACCGGCGCGACCCCTACACCTTCGCCCACTCGCAGCGGGTGGCTGTCCTCGCCCAGCGCATCGCCGCGCAGCTCGGACTCTCGCCGGAGGCCTGCCGGTCCGTGGCCCGCGCGGCGCGCGTGCACGACGTGGGCAAGCTCGGTATCCCAGACGCCGTGCTGCGCAAACCCGGTCCGCTGACTGACGCGGAGCTGGAGCAGGTGCGCAAGCATGCCGCGATCGGGGCGGAGATCGTCGGGCGCCTGTCCGAGTACGGCGAGGGCAAGGAGTTCATCCGCTATCACCACGAGCGCTATGACGGCCGTGGCTACTTCGGCCTGGTCGGCGAGCACATCCCGCTGGGCGCGCGCATCATCGCTGTGGCGGACGCGCTCGACGCGATGACCTCCAGCCGGCCGTACCGCGAGGCGCTGCCCGACGCATCCGCCGTGGCAGAGTTGGTACGCGGTCAGGGCACGCAGTTCGATCCGCGCGTCGTACAGGCCGTCCAGGAGCTCCTCGCGGAGCATCGGCACAGCGTGCGGGCGATCCTCGGAGACGTGACCGCGGCCCTCCCCGAAGGGGGCAGGGCCGCGGCGACGGGCTGACGAGGTCAGGCCTCTTCCTACCGCTTCTTCTTCTTGCTACCTGACTTCTTCGGCGCCGGCCGAGCCGCGGGACGGGCCGCGGGCTTGACCACGCCCGCGCCAGGGCGCGCGGGCGCCGGCGCGCCCGGCCGGGCCAGCCGGGTTGCCTGCACCAGGGTCGGACGGGCCACCGGCCGCAGGGCGGGCCGGGGAGCCTCGCTCTTGGGGGGTTCGGGCAACTTGATCTTCCGGGCCTTCGGCTCCCACCACTTCTGGTATGCCTTGCCGAGGCGCTCGAAGTAGTCGAACAGGTCCGGCCACCCCAGCTCGCGCCGCATCCCCATGACGATCGGCTCCATCTTCTGCCAGGGAATGGGGTAGAGCTCGAAGACGAACTCCGGTTCCAGGGCGCCGCCCTCGACGAGGACGCCCAGGTTGTCGCAAAAGACCGCCACCCTCAGGAAGTTGTTGAAGCGAATGCTGCCGGGCGGGCACTCCAGGATGAACTGCTCGTAGTCCTTGAAGTCGAACTGGAACAGAATGTACTGCATCGCGTCCAGGTTCGAGGGAGAATCTGCGATCTGCCAGACGCGAAGCAGTACGTCCGTGTCCGTCGGCTTGAGTTTCTTCACTCGTTCACCTCGTCGGGGGCGTCTCGATGCGTGCAGGCCCGATTCTCCTGCTAAAACGCGCCGATTCAGGGCACTATTCTGTAGCGTGGCAAGTATTCCCTCCGGTGGGGGCCACCGGGAGCGTGAACGATAGACGAAGGTCTATCGAATAAGCTGCGTGGTATGAGATATGCTCTGTATAAGCCCGGGATAACTCACATGGATGATCATGCGTTCCCCCTGGATTCTATCACCGGCCTGCCCTGGTCGGCTTCGTTGAGGCCGCAAGCCTCCCAGTGGGCCCTCTCCGGGGAACTCCACGCCCTGGTGCTGGAGATCGTCGGGCTCAGCGCGTTGATCGACGCCTTCGGCTATCGCGCCGGCCAGTCCATCCTCAGGCAGGTCGCCCGACAGGTGGCGCGCCAGCTGGACGAGCGCGATCTGCTGGGCCGCCACTCGGGCGGCACCTTGCTCATCATCACCCGCCGGCCGTACGCTGAACTGGAGCCGTTGGTCCGAGCGGTCCGTGAGCGGGTCTTCACCCTGTCCATCGAGACGGCGGAGGGGCGGATCCCCGAGGGACGGTTCGGCGTCGCCGGGATGGATCCGGTGACCTCGCCCGCGGAGGCGGAGACGGCGGTGGACGCCCTGATCATCAGCGCGGAGATTGCCCTGCGCCAGGCCGGGACGCACCGGGTCGCCACCGACACCGGTCGCGGCGGCGGGCGGCCCGCCGCCGTGACCGAACCCCCCGCCGCCTTCGAACCAGAGCGGCCGGAGCTCGGAGACACGGGCGCCGAGGACCGCCAGCCCGCGTCGGTGAAGGTGCCCCCGGGACCGGGTGTCATCTCCGCGCCGGAGGAAGCCTTTGCCGCGGCGGTGCCCGACGAACCCATCGCGCCGCCTCCGGCCGAAGCGGCACCTGCGCCGGTCGGCGAGCTCGCCACAGGCGGGTTCGCCCCAGAGGAAGAGGTCGTTTCTCCTCAGGCGCCCCTTCCGGCCATCGGCGCTGAGCCGATCGCCGCCGCGCCCGAGGCTCTGGCGCCGGCTCCGGCGCAGGAGGAGGACGCGGGACAGCCCGCGCCGCACGTTCCCCCGGCGGACCTCTCGCAGCGCGTGACGTTCGTCCGCTGCAACGTATCGGACGCCGGGCTGGCCGCAACGGTCGAAGTCGAGGTGAACTACGGCGGCCGCACTGCGGTCGGCAAAGTCGTGGGGCGGAAGACCCCCGAGCGTCTCCCGTACCTCATCGGCGAGGCGACGGGCCGCGCGTTGACCGAGCTGCTCCCGCGCGGGTTCGGCGTGGTCCTTCAGGACCTGCACCAGGTGGAGCAGGGTGACACCCAGGCCCTGTGGGCCACGGTCATGCTGGTCAGTCCAGACGGCGAGGAGAAGCTGCTCGGCATCGCCCCGGGGCGGGCGGAGGACGGCCACGAGGCCCCGGCCCGGGCGGTGCTCAACGCCATCAACCGCCGTCTCGCCCTGATCCTCAAGTCGGCGCCCTGAGCCCGCGGGCCGCGCGGAGCACAGCACACCGGACATCGGCCGCGCTCACGCCGGGTTGCCCGCGCGGGCCGGCCCGCGTACGATGGTCTCGTGGCTGAGCGCCTCGGCTCCGGGAAAGACACGATCCCTCCGCGCGTCCTGCTCGAGTTCGAAGCTCCCGACCACTGGGTCTACCTCTACGTGGATGACAGCGGGGAGACCCGTCTGGTGAGCCAGGACGAGTGGGAAGCTTTCTTCCGCCCGGCGCCGGAAGACCAGTCGTAGGCCTGGTGGGCGAGGCAGGGATCGAACCTGCGGCCTTCCGGGTGTAAACCGGATGCTCTCCCGTTGAGCTACTCGCCCCGCCCCCGATTATAGCAAGCCTCTGCGGATCGCCCCGGCGGCAGAGCGGAGCCGGGCAGGCGAGGGGGAACGCGCGCCGCGCCTTATCCGACCTGGGCGACCGCGGGTTCCGCACCCGCCTCGACGCGCTGGATGGCCGCGCCGAGGGCGGCCAGCTTCTCCTCGATGTGCTCGTAGCCGCGGTCGATGTTCTCCACGCTTGAGATGACGCTCCGGCCCCTCGCGGCCAGGGCGGCGATGACCACGGCCGCCCCCGCCCGCAGGTCCGGGGCATCCACCGGCGCGCCGGTCAAGAAGGGCACACCATCGATCACGGCGCGGTCGCCCTCCACGCGGATGTCGGCGCCCATGCGGCGCAGCTCATCAACGTAGCCGAAGCGCGACTCGAAGACCGTCTCGCGGACGACGCTGCGGCCCTCGGCGGTCGCCAGCAGCGCGACAAACGGCGGATGCAAGTCGGTGGCGAAGCCCGGGAAGGGCGCGGTGTCGACGTCCACTCCGCGCTGGCGCGCCCCCGCGCGCACGCGGACGCCGTCCGTGCTGCGTTCGACAACCGCACCGCTCTCTTCCAGTTTCGTCAGGAGGGCGCCGATGTGCTCGGGAATCATCTGCTCCACGAGGACCTCGCCCCCGGTCGCCGCGGCGGCGATGAGGTAGGTGCCGGCCTCCAGGCGGTCCGGGATCACTGAGTAGGCGGCGCCGTGCAAGTCACGGTACCCCTCGATGATGATCGTGTTGGTGCCGGCGCCCTTGATCTTCGCCCCCATCAGGTTGAGGAAGACCGCGGTGTCGACGACCTCCGGCTCGCGCGCGGCATTCTCCAGGACGGTCGTTCCCTCGGCCATGGTGGCGGCGAGCATCAGGTTGATCGTCGTCCCGACGCTGCTGCGCGGGACGAAGAAATTGGTCGCGGTGAGCCGCGGCGTCTCGGCGCGGACGTACCCGTGCTCGGTGACGATGTTCACGCCCATCGCGGCGAAGCCTCGCAGGTGGAAGTCCACCGGACGGGACCCGATCACGCAGCCCCCGGGCAGCGGCACCTCCGCCTTGCCCAGCCGACCGAGCAGCATGCCTGCCGTGTAGAAGGAAGCCCGCATCGTCCGACAGAGATCATAGGGCGCGCTGTGCCCGGCGAGACCGCGCGCGTCGATCGTCATCCGACCGGCGTCCAGGGTGATCCGGACGCCCAGGGCTTCCAGGATGGCCTGCAGGGTGAGGACGTCCCGGCAGTGCGGGACGTTGTCGATCACCGAGATGTCAGCGGCCAGGCAGGCCGCGGTGATGATCGCCAGGGAGCTGTTCTTCCCCCCTGAGATCCGGACCGCGCCCCGCAAGGGATGTCCGCCGTCGATGATTAGTTGTTCCATGGAGGTCGTCGCTCCGGTTGGACGTGACCGCGCGGGCCTCGGCGCGGACGCGGCCTACAGCTTGTGTTCCACGTAGCAGCGCACCAGCTCCTCGAGCAGGAGCAGCCGGTCAACCTGCCGGATGACGGTGCGGGCGTCGCGGTGGCTGGTGATGTACGTCGGGTCCCCGCTGAGGAGGTAGCCCACGATCTGATCCACAGGGTTGTACCCCTTCTCCCGCAGCGCCTGGTAGACGTGCTCGAAGATCTGGTGGATGTCCTTGGATGTCGGAGCACCGACGCGGAAGATGCCGGTGCGCTCGCGCTCATCCATGCCTGCACCTCCGCAAGCACCGCGTACCCTCCGTCATGCCGGCAGTAGTATTCCCGCCCCGCCCGGGACATCCTTTACAGCAACCTATACAGCAATCTATGTGCCCCACCCGGACCGGGAGCAGTCGGCCGAATGTCCGGCCGCCGCGGCCGCGGGGGCGAACCCGTCGCGGTCCCGCCCCCGGCCTGCCTACGCGAGGACGGTGCGCACGATCAAAAGGTGTGACGGGCGGTGAGCGGGTCCGCAGCGAGCGCCGCCCACTGCGCGTCGCTGACCGGCCGCGGCGTGTCGCGCTCGGCGTCCACCGGGCAGAGGAAGCCGAGCGGCTCGTCGCCGGTGTTGACCCAGCGGTGCGGGACCTCCGGGGGGACGACGATGAGGTCGAACGGCGCCATCGGTACGACCTCCTCCCCGACGAGGGCCTCGCCCCGCCCCCGCAGGACGACGACGGCATGGGCGTGCCGGTGGCGCTCCAGGCTCGAGTAGCCCCCAGGGAGCAGCTCGAAGTAGCGCAACTCCCACCGCGCGGGCAGCGCCGGCGGGCCGGCCAGGGTGAACCGCGTCACCCCGCGCCAGCCCATGCCGCGCTCGTCGCCGAGGGCGAACTTGTAGTCCTGCGGCGCAGCGCCGCGCCAGCGAAAGGTCGCCGGGTCAAACGCCCTGCGCATCGCTCCCTCCTCACATCGCGTTGCCGGACGCCCGCCGGTGCAGGTCGGCGATGTGCCGGGCGGCGGCCTCCGGGAACCCGCTGGCGGTCAGACGGCGGATGCGGTTGTCCGCCAGGTCCTGCTGGAACTCCCGGACGAGGTTGACCCCGCGCAGGAAGGCCATTCCCGCGGGAGCCCCGCCGGCCAGGACGGCCAGCGACTCCTGCACCTCAGGGGGGATGCCGGAGACGTCGCGGGCGAAGCTGAGCCGCTCCTCGAGCGCGCCGACGCAGCGATCGATCACCCCGGGGCCCTGCCGCAGCTGGCCGCGCAGGCGCGCGGTGCCGTAGGCCACGTGCCGGGCCTCGTCTTCATGGGCCCGCTGGACGATCGCCTGTGTTGCCTCGTCCGGCGCGATGCGCCGGAGAAAGGCAAACAGGTCCAGGAAGGTGCCCTCTCCCAGGACGTGCAGGAGGAAAGAGGCTTTGTCGTACGCCTCCTGGGCGATTAACCCCTGCAACGACGTCTCGGTGGCGGGATAGGCGCCCACGAAGCCCACCCCGTTGAGAAAGAGCCGCTTCGTAAAGACCTCGACGTGCCGGGCCTCGTCCATGACCTGCGTGGAGAGGAACAGCGTCGCCTCCAGGTAGGCGGGGTGGATGCGGGGGATGAACTTTGCCGGCACGTACCAGGCGGCGAACTCCTGCTGCACCATCCAGGTCAGCACCGTGCACAGCGCCCGCTCGAGCGGCTCGGCCACCCCGTGCCCCCGGGACCAGGGGATATCGCGCACCGCATCCCACTGGCGCTCCTTGGCCTGCTCGTAGAGCTGCTCGACACCCTCGGCCCAAACCAGGCTGCGCTCGAGAACCTGGAAGTCGTGCGCCGGCCCTTCGCCGGCCGGATACAGTCCGCGCGGCGCGAGCCCCTGCGGCGTCGTCCGCCCCGGCGGCTCGCCGAGCATCGCGCCGAGCCGCAGCTCCGGGAGACGGGAAGGATCAGCCATGGTGCACCTCCATCCGAAATCGGATCACCGCTCGATGGGGACGGCCACCAGACTGCCCCACTCCGTCCACGAGCCGTCGTAGTTCCGGACCCGCTCGTACCCCAGGAGGTACTTCAACGTGAACCAGGTCAGCGAGGACCGCTCGCCGATCCGGCAGTAGGCGATCACCTCCTGCTCCGGGCGGATGCCGTGAGCGCCGTACAGCCGCCGCAGTTCCTCGGCGGGCTTGAATCGGCCGTCCGGCAGCGTGTTCTCGCTCCAGGGGATGTTCCGCGCCCCCGGGATGTGGCCGCCCCGCTGGGCGCCCTCCTGGGGATAGGCCGGCGGGGCCAGCAACTCGCCTGAGAACTCCGCCGGCGAGCGAACATCCACCAGCGCGACGGCCGGATCGCCGATCCGGCGCAGGACCTCATCGCGTACGGCACGGAGCGAGGACTCCGGGCCGCCGGGACGGTACTCGACCGGCGGGAAGCGCGGGACCTCGCTCACCAACGGCCGGCCGTCGCGCAGCCAGCGATCTCGGCCGCCGTTGAGGAGGCGCACGTCCCGATGGCCGAAGTACTTGAAGAGCCAGAAGACGTAGGCCGCGAACCAGTTGTTGCGGTCGCCGTACAGGACGACGGTGTGCCGATCGCTGACACCCCGTTCGCCGAGGAGCCGCGCGAAGCGGTCCCGGCTCACCCAGTCTCTGATCAGCGGATCCTGCAGGTCGTCCTTCCAGTGCAGGCGCAGGGCGTGCGGGATGTGCCCTTCGTCGTACAGCGCCGCCGCTTCGTCCGCCTCGATCAGGCGGACGGCCGGGTCCGCGCGGTGCGCCTCCACCCAGTCGGTCTCCACGAGCACTTCCGGATGGGCATAGCCAGCCACGGGAACCACCTCCCCTGAGATGTCACAACACTCGTCCGGGGAACGGCGGAGGCCGTCAGCGGCGCCTTCAGGAGAACGGGGAACGGATCAGATCAGATCGGCGAAGGCGCGAGGCTGCCTCCGCCGGGGACAGATGCACTGCCGGGGACGATGCGCGCGGATCGCGTCAGGGGCGACCATGATGTACGTCTCGTGTACCAGAGATCGGGGACGGTGTCAAGACCGCCGGGCCGCGTCGCCGCCGGGAGCCGCCGTCCTGTCCCGAGCCTCGGCGACGAGCGCCAGCAGGGCGGCCGCCGGGGCGTGGGCGCCCCGAGATTGCAGGAGCAGGCCCAGCTCGCGCCCGACGCCCGCCGCGCGGGCCTCCATGCCCCGATCGCGGAAGGCGGGAAGCGCTTCCTTGAGCAGGGCCACCGCCTTTCTGACTCGCCCGGTGAGCGCGTACAGACGCGCGAGGAGCAGCTGCGCCTCCGCCTGCTCGAGCGGATCGTGGACGTTGCGCGCGCTCTGCAGCGCGCGTTCCCCGAAGGCCAGCGCGTCCTCCAGCCGCCCCTCGGCGAGGTGCGCCCGGGCGATCTCGGTGAGGATCGCGGCGCGATCGGGCTTGCCGAGCCGGTCCATGACGCGCAGCGCGTGGTGGAAGTGGCGGAGCGCATCGGCGGGGCGCCCCTCCTCGAGGAGGACCTGCCCGAGGTTGTGGAGGATGCGCATGAGATCGGGGAGCTCCTCCGCGCGCTCCATGCACGCCTTCGCCTCGAGCAGCAGCTCTCTCGCCTGCGGGCGGTCGCCCAGCTTGCGGTACGCCCAGCCCAGGCCCCACAGCGCCTGGCCGCGCAGGGCGGGATTGCGCGCCGCCGCCGTTGAGGCCGAAGCCTCCTCATAGCGTCGAATGGCTTCCTGCGTCCTCTCCATGTGCACCAGGCATGTCCCCAGGGTGATGAGGGCCTCGACCCGCACCGGATCCCGTCCGGCCCGCGCGCGACGAAGCTTCGCCAGGGCGGCGCGGAGGAGATCAACCGCATCGGGAAAGTTTCGGCGGCGGAGCTGGATCTGTCCCAGCATCGTCAACGCCCGCCCGGCCCGCCACCCATCTTGCGCGGTTTCGGAGAGGGCTCGCGCGTCCTGGAGCAGAACCCACGCCTCGTCATAACGCTCCCTCAGAAAGGCATGATGGGCTTGCTGGAGGAGCGTCTCGCGGGTGACTTCTGGAAGTGTGTGCTGATCCGCGAGGAACCGTGCCATCTCGAGGAGGCGTTCGGCGTACGGAAGCTCGCGGCGGCGAAGGGCCTCCCGGCTCAGCGCCAGCAGGCTCTGGGCAGCGGTTTCGGGCAGGTTCCCCTCGGCGCCAAGCAAACTATCCATCGATGTACCGAGTCGCTGGGCGATGATGCGCAGCGTGGTTACCGACGGGCGAGCGCGATCCCGCTCCACGAGACTGATGAACGACTTGGTGAACTCAGGGCCACCCAGCTCGCTCTGCGTGACGCCCGCCGCCTGCCGCAGCTCACGGATCCGCTGTCCTAGAGACATTGGCGATCCTTCCTCATCTGAGGTGTTCCGGCATCCCGACCTCGGCACGGGCACCGCGAAAAGCCTATAGGAACTGGACTTCAGGTCTTTGGTCTTGGCTATGGGCGCGGGAGACTCCTCTTCTGCACCTGTCTAATCTATACCCTAGCCGTTCTGTCCCGGACCGATGTCGCCGGCGATCTGGATCGCCAGAGGGACAGCGCCGTTCTGTCCTGGTCCGATATCACCAGCAACCGTGACCGCTCCCGTCGCACTGGCCAACAGCACCAAGCCGGCAATGATAACCGCCCACAGCGTTCGCATCTGATCTGATCCCCCCTTGGAAGTCGCAGAAACGGAGGGCCTCCCGCGCCCGGGTGGTGCATTCGCCCGACGGTCAGGTATTCCTCGCCTTTATCGGGCTGCGCTGGTGCTTGATACTAGTTGTATAGCGCTAAACTGACTTGCATCCCGGGGCCAGCCGGCCCAGGGCCGCTCGCCGTGGCCGGTCAAGGGACCTCTAGCCGATCCAGATCCGGATCAGGAGGAAACTCACCGTGGCGATTACGAGCGAGGCGAAGAGCCCGATCAACGCCGGTCGGAGACCGACCCGCCGCAGCAGGGCGAAGTCGGCGGCTAGCCCGACGGCGGCCATGACCACCACGATCAGCGCCCGCCCCGCCAGCCCTGCCGCGCGGACGACCCCGGGGCTGAGGACGCCGAGGGTGTTCAGGGCCGCGGCTCCGACGAACCAGAGAACGAACCAGGGGAAAAGGGCCAGCAGGGGAACGCCGGACCGGGCGGTTCCCTCCGCGCGCCGGGCGCGGGCGGCGCGCCGGGCGCCAATCAGCAGGGCCAGCGGCACGAGCAGCAGGGTGCGGGTGAGCTTGACGACGGTGGCGGACTCCCCCGCCCGATCGCTGTAGGTGTACGCGGCGGCGAGCACCGAGGAGGTGTCGTGGATCGCCGTGCCGGCCCAGACGCCGAAGACGAGATCGGAGGCCCCCAGCAGGTGGCCGAGCAGCGGATAGACGATGACGGCGAGCATGTTGAACAGGAAGATCGTGCCCAGGGCGAACGCCGTCTCCTCCTCCGTGGCGTCGATGAGCGGGCCGACCGTGACGATGGCCGTCGCGCCGCAGATGGCCGTGCCGACGCCGATCAGGCCGACCAGCCGCGCCGGCGCGCTCAGCCAGCGGCCGAAGAGCGCGGTGAGGCCGATCGCCAGGACGACGGTGGCGAGGATCACCGCCAGGGAGCCGCCGCTCAGGCTGACCACCTGAGCGAAGCTCAGCCCGGCGCCGAACAGGACGATGGCCACACGGAGGCCGCGTTTCAAGACGAACGCCACGCCGGGCTGCAGGAGCGCCGGTCGGCCGGAGACCATCCCCGCCGCCACCCCCAGCACCAGCGCGGCGACGGCCGGGCCGGCCAGCGGGATCAGTCCCCCGATCCACCACGCCGCGGCGGCGAGCAGCGTCGCGGCGGCGGCGCCCGGAGCGGCCGCCGTCCACGGCACCGGCGGCCGCGGCAAGGATCGGCGCGATGAGCTCTCCACGGAAGCAAGGGATTCGGCCGACGGGGGGGCAGCGCCTGCCGCGATGGTGGGCCCGCCAGGGGTCGAACCTGGACCCCACACCTTATGAGGACGTTGGTAGCCCGTCCCGCTGGTATCGTGTCGTATCTTCCAGAGTAGAATCGTCGCTCCTGATGCACCGTCCGGGGCCGGCGCGTCGTCCCGCCTGTCACCGCCTGACGCCAGGCGTTGATGGTCATCCTGCTGCCCCGTATCCCGCTCGCGCCGAAACCCTGGTCTTCAGCGCCGACGATCAAGATCTGCTCCGCGGCGTCGCCGACATGCTCGGCGGCACCGTTGAGCTCTCGCCGGCGCAGGGAGACGCCAGCGAGCAACGGTGCGGATGATCACGCTCGCCACCGAGTTGCACGTCTGGATACCGACCGGCGACGATTGGAGCTTCAGCCAGTGGTACGAACGGTGGGGCCAGGGCGGCATCGTCCGTCGCTGCGACGGCATGACCTGTCAGTTCACCGTGGTCGAGGCAGGCCAGGAACCGCAGCGCGACGTGCCCTGCACCTGCAAAGCCCAGGAGCTCCCGGAGGAAGGGCGCTGCGACCCGACGACCCGCCTGAACGTCGTCGCCGAGGAGCTGTTCATGCTCCCCCGCATGGGGCTGTGGCAAGTGACGAGCCGTGGATGGGACAGCACGCGCGAGATCGCTGCCGCGATTGAATTGTTGCGCGCCAGCGGCAACGTCGTTGGCATCCCGTTGCTACTCCGGGTCGAACAGCGCACCCGGCGGGCTCGAGACGGCAAGAGCTACACCTTCCCGGTGTTCACTCTGGTGCCGATGGTCAGTTTCCAGGACGCCGTGCGCGTGGCGCAGGAGCGTCCGCAGCCCTTCGCGCTCTCGTCCGGTGCCCCGCCCGCGCCTCCTCCTCCGGCGCTGGCGACAGGCACATCCACTGTCGCCGAACGCCCGGTCGAACCCGTCAAGACCTCCGTCGTCCCTGCGGACATGGCGCCCTACCTCCGCAAGGAACCCACGGGCGAGACGGAATGTGAGCAGATCGCCAACCTGCGATCCGTCTGCCGGGAGTATACAACGACGCCGAACGGGTCTGGCACGCCTACTCCGATTTGGCCATGATGTGCGGCCGGCTGCTCCGGCTCGCTTGGCAGCTCGGAGTGGAGGCCCATCGGGTGGGAAACCACGGCCTCGTTTTTGAGGCTTCTGGGGATTCCCTGCGCCTGACGGCCCGTAGGAGGGGCCACCAGTCCCGGACCTCATTTCGGACGGCCTCTGGCCGGATTTCTGGGCCCAGAATGGGCCTTCTACACGGCTCCCTGGCCGGCGCGGAAGGCCACGATGCGCCGGCCCACTAGAGGTTGAGGGGTCTATGACGGGTTCCGGGAGGACTACATGAACACCCGGCCGGGTAAGGCACCGGTCAGGACAATGCGCGCCACCCAGGCACTGCTCGTCGTCGTCCTGGCAGCGCTGTTGTGGGGCGCGTGGATGTTCCGGTTTGACTGCACCGCCTTCGCCGGACGCCTGGTCTGTTACGATCGCTGGACGCACCAGCGTGTCCTGAGGTAGCGGGAGGCGTTAGACCGTGCGCTCAAGGCTCCGCCGCGCGTAGGCCGTTTCGAGCAAACCCGCGTAGCGATCGACCTGCCCCGGCCCGTTGTAGCCGCGAGTGAATCCTCGCCAGTCCTTGGCGCGCAACCGCGTCAGCAGGCCGTTGCCGTGCATCCACCGGACGATTGCGCGGAGGTGCTGACGTTCACTGTAGTCCTCCCATTCGAGCGTGGTCTTGGCGAACCGGGGCACGAACTGGTCCGGGTCGTAGCGCACCTGTACCTCTCGGATGGCTGCCACATCACCCTTCAGCTGCTCCACGTCTCGCTGGACGGCGCGGAGGCGTTCGTCGATCCGAACCAACAGCTCTTCGCGTTCGTCCCATCGCGCCCCACCCACTGACTCTCCTTCGTCGCTCATGGTGGGATCGCACACGGACGCGTCGGCACCAGGACCCGGCGCAATCGCTCCATCCGACTCCGCTTGAGCAGCTGCTCAAGGCGTCGCGAACGCGCGGATGGACTCTCGGTCGCTGGCCGTGGCGATCTCGCTGCTCTCGCTGGGTACGAACAGCGCCATTAGATTATCGTTGAGCATCTGGGCGTCGGAGCGCGCCAGCTCCACGGCGGACATCGCCGCTCGGGCACTCTCGTTGGCCTCGCGCACGAAGCGGAGCTGGTCAACCGGCGTGGTTCGCACCCGGACTAGCACGGGCTGTTCGATCGCCTCGACTGCAGGACGGTCCAGACCCAATTCGCCAGCGTGCTCAAAGCAACTAGGCCCGGTAGCGAGCGGCGTTCGGATGGTTGAGCTCGTAGGCGCGAATCAGACCGATGGTACAGGCGTTGCTCGACTCAACGATCAGGTCGTCGCCCACGACCGGATCGACCCGAACGGATGGCCACCTGGGTGCCACGGGCTCCTGCGGCGCGGCTCCCTCGACCCACGACGGGGACGACACGGGGGCCTCCGCCGGGTACAATAAAAAGGGGAGGTAGACGCGTGGCGATCCCTTCAGAAGCAGAAATCGACGCAGCCGCCGAACGGGCGCTCTCCGCAGCCTCAGCTGAAGACAGGCGTCTCGCCGATTCAACCGCCCGTAGACTTTGGAACCTGCCGGTGGCCTCACTGGTCAGGGGACTTTCTCCAGAGACGGCCGCTGAATTGATCGCCGTCTTGGCGGAGGTCGGCAGACGATTCGCAGCCAAGGCCGCAGCGCGGTCTTCCTCCAGCGCCTCGTCGTAAAGTCTCACCATATCATCGTTGACCTTCTGAAGCAAAGCATCGATCCGAGCTACGAGACGTGGATCGTCTGCAGCTTCTCGCCGGGGCGGTTTGAGGTACTTGGTCGCGTAGTCGTACAGGTCGTGCCCGGTACTGAGTTTCGCTCGTAGCATCCTGGATGTGATGAGCTGGAGCTCCATCGTGAGCCCCAGCATGTCTGGATGCACTAGCTTCAAGTTCACATCCTTATAACCGCGCTCTCCGAGGGCAAAGCGATTCTTGACGTTGACCACCTCGAAGCCTTCCGCCTGCAGCTCGCGCAGCACATTGTCGATGGCACCGGAGTTCGTGGCGAGATCCGGAACGATGATTGTCTGGCGCAGCGCATCATCGACGGCTTCGCCACCTGCGGCTTTCACCGTGATGCTCTCGACCGTCCTGACCGTAGTGTTGCCAACTCGCGCGTCAAAGTGCGGCCTGAAGACCTAGCCGGTGCGCTGCGCGATGCAGGCGCGGGGCTGAGCTTCGGCGAAATCGCAGCCCTGCGCTGGGAGGACGTGCACTTCGACCGGGAACAGACCCTCGACCGCACGCAGCGGGGGAAACTCCACATCGTGCGCCAGGTCGCCAGAGGCACGCACGCCGCCGGTCCGCTCAAGACCCGGTCGCGCGAGCGGTGGGTGGATCTCCTGTGGCCGGTGCGCCAAGCGTTGCTGGACACCCCGCAGCGGGCCACGACGCCTCCGGGCCTGGTGGTCTGCGGCGTCCACGGCGGCTACCTCTCGCACAACTGGTGGTATCGGGCGATCTGGCAACCGGCCTGCCAGCGGGCCGGCCTGCCAGGGCTGCACTTCCACACCCTGCGCCATGCTTTCGCCTCGCTCATGGCGGCGTGGGGACTGCTCGGGGAGTTCCCGCTCTACGTCGCCTCACAGATGGGCCACGCCGATGCCACGACGACCATGCGGGTCTACGCCCGGCTGATGCGCGAGGGCGTCCGGCTGGACAAGGAGGCCACCCTGCGCGCCCTGTACGCGGCGTACCGCGGGGAGGCGGTGAGGGATCTTGCTGTCCCGGTGCTGCCTCCGGAGAGCGCCACCGCGTCCTCTCCGATGGAGGGCGCATGAATCCCCGCGTCTGGCGCGGCGATGCGTGGTGGGCCCGCCAGGGGTCGAACCTGGACCCCACACCTTATGAGGGTGCCGCTCTGCCGTTGAGCTACGGGCCCCCGGCCGGAATCGAGCTCATTATATCAATACGTCACGCGCACCAGGAACAGGCCGTGCGCCGGGGCGCGGGGGCCGGCCCGGCTGTTGTCCTCCGCGGCCAGGATCGCGGCCAGCGCGTCGGGCGGCAGCTTGCCCTCGCCGACCCGCAGCACGGTGCCGACGATGAGCCGCACCATGTGGCGCAGAAAGCGGTCGGCCTCGAAGGTGAAGAGCACCATCGGGCCGCTGCGGGCCACCTGCGCCTGGTGCATCGTGCACAGGGTGGTTCGCTCCGCCGAGCCGGTGGCGCGGAAGGCGGTGAACGGATGGGTGCCGATCAGCCGCGCCAGAGCCTGCGCCATGGCCTGCTCGTCGAGGGGGCGGGGCACGTGCACGGCGTGATGGCGCAGGATGGCCGACGGCGCGGGCCGGTTCAGGACGGCGTAGCGATAGACCCGCCGCCGCGCATCGTAGCGGGCGTGGAAGGTCACCGGGACTTCCGCCGCCTCCAGGATCCGGATGGCGGGCGGCAGATGGTGGTTCAGGGCGCCGGGGATGCGGTCCACGGCGATGCGGTGCGTCGTGCTGAAGTTAGCGACCTGCCCCAGGGCGTGCACGCCGGCGTCGGTGCGCCCCGCGCCGATCACGGTGACCCGCTCCTTCGTCACCGCCAGGATGGCTCGTTCGATCTCCCCCTGGATCGACGGTCGGCCGCGCAGGCGCTGCCACCCGGCATAGCCGGTGCCGTCGTACTCGATGATCAGCTTGATGTTCCGGCTCACGGCAGCCAGCGCCGCCAGGCCGCGGGGGGCACGGACAGCGCGATCGTCGCGGCCGCCGTGACGAGCAGCGCCACGGCATCACGGGCGGCAAAGGCGAGCTCCTTCATCCGGGTCCGCCGTTCCCCGCCCCGGTAGCAGCGGGCCTCCATCGCCAGCGCCAGTTCGTCCGCGCGCCGGAAAGCGCTGACGAAGAGCGGCACGAGCACGGGGACGAGGGCGCGCGCGCGCTGCAGCGCCCCGCCGCGGTCGAACTCCGCGCCGCGGGCCATCTGCGCCTTCATGATCTTCTCCGTCTCTTCGAGCAGCGTCGGGATGAACCGCAGGGCGATGGTCATCATCATTGCCAGTTCGTGCGCGGGCACCCCGACGCGCCGGAAGGGCCGCAGCAGCCGCTCGATGCCGTCGGTGAGGGCCACCGGCGAGGTCGTGAAGGTGAGCAGCGACGTCACGGCGACGAGGAGGATCAGCCGGCAGCCGATGAACAGGGCGCGCAGCACCGCCTCGCGGTAGACGACCACGCCCCGGACCTGGATGATCACCGCGCCCTCGCGCACCCCGCTGAAGAAGGTGTTCAGGATCACGGTGAGCAGGAGCAGGAAGATGATCGGCCGCAGGCTGCGCAACAGAAAGCCCAAGGGGATCCGGCCGAGGGCGATCACGACGAAGAGGAAGACGGTGAGCAGGCCGTAGCCGACGAAGTCACGGATGGTGAAGACCGTCACCATCAGCATCCCCACGCCGGCGATCTTCGTCCGCGGGTCGAGCCGGTGCACCGGGGATTCCCGGGGAAGGTATTGGCCGATGGGGACGAACCGGGTCAGCTCCATCCCAGCACCTCCCGGATCGCCAGGCGGGCTTCCTCCACCGTCAGGACATCCTCCCGCACCGGCAGGCCGCGGGCGCGGAGCCGGCGCACGAGGTCGGTGACCAGCGGCAGGCCCAGACCCAGGGCCTGCAGCGCCTCGGCGCGGGTGAAGATCTCCCGTGTCGGTCCGTCCATCACCAGCCGCCCCCGGTCGAGGACGAGGACCCGCCGGGCGAACGCCGCCGCCTCGTCCATGCTGTGCGTGATCAGCACCACCGTCAGGCCGCGGTCGGCGTGTAGGCGCTGGAAGAGGGCGAGCAGCTCCGCCTTGCCGCGCGGATCAAGCCCAGCGGCGGGTTCATCGAGGACGAGCACGCGGGGCGCCATGGCCAGGACGCCGGCGGCGGCGACGCGCCGCATCTCGCCCCCGGAGAGCGAGAAGGGTGAGCGCGGGCCGAAGACCGCGGGATCGAGCCCCACCGCCCGCAGAGCGTCCTCGACCCGCTCCCGCACCTCGTCCGCAGGCAGGCCCAGGTTGCGGGGGCCGAAGGCGACGTCCTCGAACACCGTCTCCTCGAAGAGCTGGTGCTCGGGGTACTGGAAGAGCAGCCCGACCTGCCGGCGGACGGCGCGGCGGTCGGCTCGGGGATCGGTCAGATCGATGCCCGCCACCCGCACCGTGCCGGACGTCGGCCGCAGCAGCGCGTTGAAGTGCTGGACCAGCGTCGATTTGCCCGACCCGGTGGGCCCGAGGATGGCGACGAACTCGCCCTCCTCGATGTGCAGGGTGACGTCGCGCAGCGCCTCCGTTTCCATCGGCGTGCCCCGGAGGTAGATGTG
>DATLZI010000035.1:0-7121 GCA_035574075.1 bacterium
CCGCCGCGATAGCCGCAACTCCGAGCAGGACGTTCGCGCTAATCCAGCAGGCGAGCGCCGCCTCCGGGGGGAGCGGCGCCAGCGGCATAAAGAGGAAAACCATCGGCGGGAGGTTGACGAACGGCAACGCCAGCCACGGAGAGCCCGCCCGGTCGATGAACTCGCGCTGAGAGGCAACCTGGATTGAGAGATCGTAGAGCCCGTCCCAGCCGTGGGCGAGTACCCACCGGGCCGTCGTATAGCCGTGGACGAAGTCACGCAAGTCGCCGCTGGTCACATAATGAACGGCGCCGCGCAGGAACCGATAGCCCAGCAGCAGCACCGCGCCGAGCAGCAGCAGGCGCAGTGCCAGGCGCGCAGGGGTCCGTTCGGACAGATCGATGGCCATGAACTGCTCCGCCGTGCGTCAGCCACATCCCGCCCGGACCGGATGCGCTCCGAGCGCATATCGTTCCAAGGAACAGGTGCATTCGTGCTTATAACATCCGACTCAGAGCGCGCTGATCGGCAATTCGCCGCCCCGGCGGAACCTGGCGTCGTCGCGCTTGCCGGGACGCACGACCCGGCGTTCACCCGGGTGGCGCTGCTCGCCGAGGGTCTGCGTGAGCACGGCATCCCCGTGGTCCCGCTTGCGGAGCCCGCGTGGGGCGGAACCGCCAGCCGCGTCGACGCTGCCCGTCGGGGCATCGCCAACCCGGGCCTCGCGCTCCGCCTGCTCCGGGCGCAACGTCGGGTCGCGCGCCGCATCCGCGCCCTCTCACGCCCACCGCGCGCCCTGCTCCTCGGATACCCGGGGCAGCTGGACGTCCCCGTCTTACGGGCGCTTTTCCCTCGCCTGCCGATCGTCTTGGACGGGTTCGTGTCGCTCGATGAGACCCTCGCGGACCGAGGGATCGGCGCGCCCTGGACCGCGACGCGGGTCCTGGCCCGCGCCATCGACCGGCTGGCCTTCCGCCTCGCCGACCTCGTCGTCGTCGACACGGCGGCCCACGCCCGGCGCTTCGCCGCCACCTGCGGCCTGCATCCGAGCAAGGTCGTGGTCGCGCCGGTCGGCGCGCGCGACCCAGCCGGTCTCTCTACGCCGGGCAAGACCGCCGGCCCCTCTGCTCCTCTCTCGACATCCGGCCTGCACGTGCTCTACTTCGGGGGGTTCATACCGCTCCACGGGGTGCCGGTCGTGCTCGACGCCGCGCGCCACCTGGCGGGCGAGGAGGGCGTGCGCTTCGAGCTGGTCGGGGACGGCCAGGACGCCGAGCTTGCGGAGCGCCAGGTGGGAGCGTGGGGCCTCGACCGGGTGCAGGTCCGCCGCACCTGGATGCCGGAAGCCGAGCTGGTCCAGCGCCACGTGCGGGTCGCAGACGTGTGCCTCGGCATCTTCGCAGACCGCCCGAAGACGATGGACGTCGTGCCGGCCAAGCTCTACCTCGCCCTCGCGTGCGGGTGCCCGGTCGTGACCGCGGACACCCCGGCGGTGCGCGAGGAGATCCTCGCGCACGCCCCGCCGGCCGAGCCGCCGGTCCTCCTGTGCCCGCCGGGCGATGGGCGCGCGCTGGCGAGGGCGCTGCTTCGGCTGCGCGATGACCCCGAGCTCCGCGCCGCGCTCGCGCGCCGCGGGCGTGCGCTGTACGAGCGCCGGTTCACCCCCGCGTGCATCGCGGCTGACCTGGCGCGTGCGATCGAGGCGTTCCACGGCCGGTCTAGCGCGCCTCGGTGACGACCGCCGCCAGCCGAGCGTCCGGGCGGCCGACCACCACCATCGAGCCGCTCGACCCGGCGCCAAGCCCGGGCGCCGCCGGCGCGTAGAGGGTCCGCGCCCCGTTGGCGGGAATGGTCTCCTCGAACTGCGTCAGCAGGGCGCCTCGGTCGTCGAAAACGGCGACGACCACTGGCGCCGGCTGGGGGGCAACATTCTGGACCTGCACCCCGGTTACCTGCCCATCCACGCCTGTCGAGACGAGCGGGACGTAGAGGCGCGGCCCGATCGACCCGACCGCGCCGACCGCCGTCCCAACGCGCCGCCGATCGTTCACGCTGTTGGCGATGACTGCCAGCGGCTCGCCCCGCACCGAGCGAACCTGCGCGGCTGCCACCAGGTCGTCGGGCAGCAGTGGGTCCGCGGGCAGATAGAGCGTCCCGGCGAGCGCTCCCGGAATGGTGGCCTCGCGCTCCCAGGGGCCGCCGGGACGGTTCACCGGCGTGTACCGCGCCACGATCGCCGCGACGGGGCCACCCGTATTCTGGACCTGGAGGCCGGTGCGCCATCCCCCGCGGTTCCGGAACAGGAGCGGTGCCAGCACCTCGGGGCCGGGGGAATCCTCTGCGACGTACGCCATGGCCGCGCCCCCGGCGGTGACGAGATTCACCTGGCCCGCGAGCGGCTGCCCGCCGTCACTCTCGACGATGGCGGAGCCGACAAACCCGTCCGGAAGGGTGGCGTGGCCCGGAGCGAAGAAGGTCGCAAACCCCATCGGCGGGACGAGCGCCGAGTCCGTCCACGTCGCACCAGCGCTGTCCAGGTAGGTGATCCACACCGTCGCCCGTGTCTCTCCGAGGTTCTGCACTTGGACCCCGGAGCTGAGGCCACGGTAGCGGCGAGCCGCCAGCGGAACATAGATCCGCGGGGCCCCGCCCGTCACCGGCTCGACCGCCATCCAATCTCCTTCCGCGCGCTCGTGGAATGCGACGCCAGCCAAGGGCACGTCTGCCACGACCACGGCTGCTGCCACGCCTCCCATGCCGTCATCGCCGAAGTCCATCGTCTTGCGCACGGTCCCCCGCGGCGGCAACAGCAGTGGGGTACGCGAGAGCGCGCGTCCATCCGCCCCGAGGACGGCGAGGGACCCGACTCCCGGCCGGTCTGTGGTATTCGTGATGTGGATCCGTGTCGTCCACCCGTGGTAGCGCAGCATGACCAGGGGAAAGTGGAGCTCGGTCGCGGGTGCGGACGTCGCGCGGTAGGCGGCTGCGATGCCGGGCCGGACGACAACTGTCGTCCGCCCCAGTCCGTCGAGCAGCCAGGCGACCCCCTCCTGGACCACGCCGACGCTGAGCGTGCGCGTGCCGGGTCGGTCGAACGTGATGGACCCCACCACCGTCCGACTGGCGCCGGGCGCGAGGTCACCCCCGAGGCCCCATCGGAACCGGTGGTCCGGGTCAGTACCCCCATCGAGATCGACCCCGATCCGGATCCGCCCAGGAACCTCTGGCTGGCCGATGCTCCGAAAGGACTCCCCCTCCGCGTAGCTGGTCCCGGGCTCCGGCCCCTGGCTCGCGATCGGATCGGTGCCCGCGTTGGTCACGGTCACCTCGACCTTGACGTCGCCGCCGACGCTGACCGCCGCCGGGCTCACCCGGGTGCTGACCACCCGGATGGTGGGCGACGGGGGGCGCGGCGCCAGCGCGGCTGCCACCTGGAGCCGGATCGATGGAAGGAGGGCGTAGGCCGCGTCGCCTGGGCAGTCGGTGGACATGACGTCCCGATGGCCGAGGATGTTGGGCACGGTGCGACCGGCCAGAGGCCCGTTCCCCTGAGGGTCGACCCCCGCTGACCGGGACCGCCAGGCCAGGAGCGATACTAGCGCGGTCGTCATCGCCTCCGATGGCGCGGCGTCCTGATACGTCCCGAGCAGCGCGATCCCATCGACCCCCTCATTGGCGACCTCGACGTGCGCGCCCACCGCGTTCGGGCCGCCGGCGCGCCCTTCGTAGATGTTGCCGGCCCGGTCGATGAGGTAGTTGTAGCCAATGTCCCCCCAGCCCAGCGTCACCGCGTGGTAGTAGTAGATAGCGCGGATCGCCGCCGCCGGGTTGGCGCCGCCGTCGCTCGTCGCCGTGTGGTGGATGGCGAACTTGCGCACCGGCACGTGGGATGGGGTCCACTGCAGGTACTGGGGGTCGGCGCCCCATTCCGCCCGCGTGATGATGCGCGGCGCACTCGGCGGGCTCGGCGCGGGAGTCGCGGTCCTCGTCGGCGTGGCGACCATCGGTGGCGGTGGGCCCACGGGAAAGGGGGATGGGAGTGGAGGCACCTGTGCCGCCCGCAACTCGCCCGCGGTCTCCGCCGCGCTGTCGATCCCAATGACCCGCATCGAAGTGGGCAGTGAGTCCTCGTCTCCACGGTCGCCTTGCAGCTGGACGCCTCGAGCCCCGTGCAGGCTGACCAGGGCGCTCGCCAACTCGCCGGTGCGGGCCCGACGGTGGTCCGCGGTCTCCACGGGGCGCCACGGGGTCCATCCCCCGTCGGGGAGTTGCGTCCGAACGCGGAGTCGCGGGACCGAACCGGTCCACAGCACACCGAGCGCCTCGAGGGGGAAGGGGCTGTGGAAGGTCTCCGGCTCGGCCGTGGGGTCGAAGACACGATCAGGGCTGGGCCGCCACTCCACGACCCGCGTCCGCGGCGGTGGGCCCGCCAGGGGCTGAGGCGGCAGGGTAAGCGCGCTCGCGAGCGCGGCGACGAGACACAGGCGCCGGATCAGCACGCTCCCCGCCCGTCGGACCAGCGGCCCCGGGTGAAAACGCGCCAGAGCGGCCTCCGGTGGTGACGCTGCAGGCGGATTGTAGCGCCGGCCCTCCCGAGCCCCTGCCTGCGCACCTTGATTCGTGACGCAATCGTATGGCGCCGCTCGGCTATAACTTTGGGGAGCGAATCCGGCTCACCTGTCGGCGCGGGTACGCGCCGGACCCGTTTGCTCGACCGCCCGGAGGGCATGTGCCGCAGCTCGACCTTCCGCCGATGCACTGGGGCTCGATGCCCGAGCTCGTCGGCCCACGCCACGCCTATCGCGTCCGCCGGCTCGTCGATCTGCTCGCGGAGCGGCTCCCACACGGCCGCGTGCTGGACGCGGGGTGCGGCAGCGGTACCGCCACCCTGATGCTCGCGCGCCTGGGCTACCGTGTCGTGGCCGTTGACGCCTCGGCCGAGTTCGTGGACCATCTGCGGGACCGGCTGCGGCGCGATGGTCTTGAAGGACGCGTCGAGGTGCGCACCGTGGACCTCGCGATGGCTGACCTCCGGCCAGGGGGGTTCGACGGGGCCATCTGCGGGGAGGTGCTGGAGCACCTGCCGGACGATCGCCGCGCCCTCGAGACGGTGAGCCGTGCGCTGCGGCCCGGCGGCGTCCTCGCGCTGAGCGTCCCCGCCGGTCCCGAGCGCTTCGACTGGCTCGACCGATGGGCCGGCCACGAGCGTCGCTACGACGAAGAACGCCTTCGCGCGATCCTTGCTGCCGCGCGTCTGGACCCCGAAGTCCTGGTCCGGTGGGGGTTTCCGTTCATGCTCCTGTACGAGCGCTTCGTGCAGCGACCCGGCCTCGCCGCCGCCGCGCGCAACGGGGCGGACCATCCGGTGGCGCAGCTCGCGCGGGCGCGGCCAGTCGTCGCGGCGTGGGGCGCTCTCTTCGCGCTCGACCGACTGGCCGAGGGCCGAGTCCCGCGCGGGACCGGATTTCTGGTCCGGGCCCAACGACGATGACCCGGCCCACGCCCGGCGAGACGCCGGTCCCTGCCAGCGCCTACTCCCAGACGACCGTCGTCCGTTTCGCCGGACCGGACTACGGGGACTTCGTGGCGAGCGGAGGGGAGCGGCTGCGGCCGCGCCTCGCCCGCTCCCTCGACCTCGCGGCCATCGAGCCCGGCTGCCGTGTGTTGGACCTCGGCTGCGGCCGAGGTGAGGCCGCCGTGCACGCCGCGCGGCGCGGCGCGCGCGTCATCGCGCTCGACTACTCGGCGGACTGCCTGCGGCTCACGCGCCAGGCCACGGCGCTCGTCCGCCAGCACGCTTCACATTCGGCGGCAGCAGGGATCGAGGTCGATCTTGCGATGGCGGACGCCGGCGCGCTGCCGTTCCGGGATGGGGCATTCGACCGCGTACTCATGCTGGATGTGGTGGAGCACCTGCTCCCCTGGCAGCTCGATGAGACGTTCCGCGAAGTCCATCGGGTTCTCGCACCCGGCGGATTCGCCGTGATCCACACGCTCCCCAACCGCTGGGCACTCGACCTGGGATACCCGCTCCTCCGCCTGCTCCGGCCCTCCCTCCCGCGCGACCCTCGAACCGACTACGAGCGACAGGTGCACGTCAACGAGCAGGACATCGTTCGGTTGCGTCGGACCCTCAAGCGCGCGGGCCTCGGCGCGCGCATCTGGCTGGAGAACCTGACGATCGAGCAGGCCGCGTGGCAGCCGCGCTCGGACGCCTTTCCTGATGTCCGGGGACCCGCGTACCGCCTGTTCCGCAGCGGACCTGTGCGCCTTCTCGCCCGCCTCGCCCTCCGCACCCCACTGCGTCTGATCGCCTGCAACGATATCTTCGCTATCGCCTGGCGCGAGCCAGAGCGCTAACGTGCGACGCCGCCAGAGCCCCGAGGATGGCGCCCCCGGACCCGTTTCCGAGCGCGGGAACCCGGGGGCCACGGACTACCGGCTGTAGCCGACGACCCGCACGCCGCGGCGCATGGTGTCCTCCCGCCGCTCCCCCCACCCATCGAGAACGCGAAGCAGGTGCTCGCTCCCTCGTCCGGCATCGTGTGAGAGGACGACCCACGCCCGCCGCCTCACCTCCAGCGCCGGTGGCACGACGCGCTCCACGTCCGCGGGCGTGACCCGGTACGGCGCGCGGTAGCCTTCCTCCCAGTGGAAGCTCTGCGGAAGCCCGATTCGGGGCTGGGGGCCGTGAAAGTACCGGTCGAACGCCACCTGGGCGGCGTAGTGGACAAAGAAGATCGGGTCGTCCGGCCCGGCCCTCGCCGCCACGAAGGCGGCCGCGCCGCGCCAGTCCTCCTTGCCCTCTGTGGCGTGGTGGGCCGTGCCGCTGCCGATCGCGGCGAGCAGCGCGGCCCCCAGTGCGAGCCGCACCCCGGCGTCTGGGACACCTTGCACCCGTCCTGCGAGGACCCCCGCCACCAGGAGCGCCCAGGGCGCGCCCGCGGCCGCCAGCAGCCCCCGGACCCGGAACAGATCCACCGATCCCGACAGCGCGATCGCGCCGGCCACCGGCAGCACGGTGAGCATCACCAGCGCGAGCGCGATGGCCGGGCGGGAGCGCAGCCGCCAGGTCCCCACGGCCATCCCCGCCCCGAGGAGGGCGAGCGCCCGGGCGGCCTGCCAGGGCGGCGCGCCATCCG
>DATLZI010000036.1:0-18826 GCA_035574075.1 bacterium
GGCGCGTGGTCACGTTCGCCGTGAACCGCTACGGCCGCCGCTGATGGCCACGACGATGAGCGAGCCGGTCATCGTCGCCGAGGGGCTGACCAAGCGCTACGGTTCCGTGGTGGCCGTGGACGGCCTCACCCTGCGCCTGGCGCGGGGCGAGGTGTTCGGGATGTTGGGTCCCAACGGCTCAGGGAAGACCACCACGATCCTGATGCTGCTCGGGCTGACCGAGCCCACCGCCGGCACGGTGCGCGTCCTGGGGCAGGATCCCTCGCGGCGGCCGCTCGAGGTGAAGCGGCGCGTCGGCTACCTGCCCGACGCCGTGGGCTTTTATGACGAGCTCACGGCGCGCGAGAACCTCAGCTACACGGCGCGCCTCAACGGGCTGGACCGCGCCGAGGTGGCGCGGCGCATCGAGGAGGCGCTGGCGCGCGCGGGGCTGAGCGCGGTGGCCGATCGGCGCGTGGGCACGTTTTCCCGCGGGATGCGCCAGCGCCTGGGGCTGGCCGACGTGCTGATCAAGCGGCCGGAGATCACGATCCTCGACGAACCCACGGCGGGGCTCGATCCCGAAGCGGCGCACGAGTTCCTGGCGATGATCCAGGCGCTCAAGGCCCAGGGGATCACCGTGCTGCTGTCCTCGCACCTCCTGCCCCAGGTGCAGGCGGTGTGCGACCGCGTCGGGCTCTTCCGGCAGGGCCGCATGGTGCTGGAGGGGACCTTCGAGGAGCTGGCCGACCGCGTGTTGGGGGGCGCCTACCGCATCATCGTCGAGACCGCGGGCGGAGACAGTCTGGCCCCCGCCCTGGGGACCGTGCCGGGCGTGCGCGGCGTGCGGGTGGAGCGGCCGGGCCTCTACCGCCTGGACGCGCAGCGGGACTGCCGCGCCGACGTCGCGCGGCTGCTCGTCAGAGGCGGCGTGGACCTGCTCTCCCTGACCATGGTGCGGCCGACCCTGGACGAAGTTTACACGCGGTACTTCCAGGAGGCACCGGCATGACGCGCGAGGGCTCACCCTGGACGGGACTGTGGGCGGTGACGCTGAAGGAGCTGGCCGATCACCTCAGCAGCATCCGCATGCAGCTGCTCGAGGGATTGATCTTCCTCACCGCGCTCGGCTCCGCCTACGCCGCGGCCCAGGAGCTGCGGGCCACCGTGGCCGAGGATCCCTTCCTCTACCTGAAGCTCTTCACGACGGCGCGCGAGCCGCTGCCCTCGTTCATCGCCTTCCTGGGCTTCCTCATCCCGCTCGTGGCCATCGCTCTGGGCTTCGACGCCGTGAACGGAGAGCACAACCGCCGCACGTTGAGCCGCATCCTCTCCCAACCGATCTACCGCGACGCCGTGCTCCTCGGCAAGTTCCTCGCCGCCCTGGGCACGCTGGCGATCAGTCTGCTGGCCCTGTGGCTGCTCGTCACCGGTCTGGGGCTGGTGCGGCTGGGTGTGGTGCCAAGCGGCGAAGAGGTGGCGCGCGGCCTGCTCTTCCTGCTGGCCACGCTGGCCTACGCCGGCATCTGGCTGGCCCTGGCGATGCTCTTCTCCGTCGTCTTCCGCCAGCCCGCCACCTCCGCGCTGGCGGCGATCGCCGTCTGGCTGTTCGTCGCCGTGTTCTGGGACATCATCACCGGCGTCGCCGCCGCGGCCGTGCATCCGGCGGCCAGCGGCGATCCGTTCGAGGAGCTGGCGCAGACCCAGCTGCGACAACTCCTGGCGCGGCTGTCGCCGAACACGCTCTACGGCGAGGTGCTGCTCGTCCTGCTCAATCCCGAGGTGCGCAGTCTCGGGCCGATCTTCCTGGCCCAACTGGAAGGCGCCGTGCTGGGCACGCCGCTGCCGCTGGGCCAGAGCCTGCTCCTGGCCTGGCCGCAGCTCACCGGATTGCTGGCGGCGCTCTTGGTCTGCTTCGCCGGCGGCTACGTGCTCTTCCAGCGGCAGGAGGTGCGCGCCTAGGTGCCTTGACGGTCGGAGGGACGTCTGTTAGCGTAGGCGGTTGCACCGGTCGGTCGAGAGGAGCCGCGTCCACGCGCATCCTCCGGGCCCGCCTCGTCCGGCGCTAGTCACCACCGCGGTTGTCGTGGCGGCCGCGGGGACGATCCCCCCGCGGCCGTGGCTTTCCCGGAGGGGCGGAGGTCCCGGAGGTCGCATGGCGGTCTCGTACGCCCAACATCGCCAGTTCCTGCGGCGGTACCTGCAACCGCAGTGGCTGCGGGTCGTGTTGCTCGCCGCGCTGCTCTGCGGCGGTATCGGGCTGCAGCTCGCCACCCCGCAGATCGTGGCCCGCTTCATCGACCTGGCGCGGGCCGGGGCGGAGCAGGCCGTCCTGGTGCGCCTGGCCGGTCTCTTCCTCGCCGCGGCGCTCGCCGCGCAGGTCATCGCCGCGCTGTCCGTCTACGCCAGCGAGAACGTGGGCTGGACGGCGACGAACGCCGTGCGCGAGGACCTCGCCCTGCACTGCCTGCGGCTGGATCTGCCGTTCCACAACGCCCGCACCCCGGGGGAGATGATCGAGCGCGTGGACGGCGACGTCACGCAGCTGGCCAGCTTCTTCTCGCAGTTCGTGATCAAGGTCCTGGGCAACGTCGTCCTGCTCGTGGGCATCCTCGTCCTCCTCTTCCGCGCGCACTGGAGCGTGGGCCTGGTCTACGCCGTCTTCACCGTGGCGACGCTGCTCCTGCTGCGCGCCCTGATGGAGCGGGCCATCCCGTTCTTCAAGGAGTCCCGCCAGGCCGGCGCGATCCTGCTCGGTTTCCTCGAAGAGCATCTGTCCGGCACGGAGGACATCCGGGCCAGCGGCGCCGTGCCCTACGTCCTGCGGCGTCTCGCCGAGGCGATGCGCACCCAGCTCGAGAAGACGAAGCGGGCCTGGCTGCGCGGAACGATGATGTGGGCCACGACCGCCGTCCTGCTCGTCCTCGGGAACGCCCTGGCCTTCGGCCTGGGCACCTGGCTGCTGCGCCGGGGGCTCATCACCGTCGGCACCGTGTACCTCTTCTTCCACTACACGGAGATGCTGCGCCGCCCCCTGGAACAGATCACGCGCCAGATGCAGGAGCTGCAGCGGGCCAGCGCCAGCATCGCCCGCGTGGGAGACCTCCTGGCCCTGCGGTCCGCTTCGGCGGACGGGCCGGGCATGCTGCCCGCGGGCGCGCTCGCCGTGGAGGTGGAGCGCGTCTCCTTCGGCTACGTCCCCGACGATCTCGTCCTGCGCGACATCACCGTCCGCCTGGCGCCCGGCCGCGTGCTCGGCTTGCTCGGTCGCACCGGCAGCGGCAAGACGACCGTCAGCCGGTTGTTCGTGCGCTTCTATGATCCGACGGCGGGGGCGATCCGCCTCGGCGGCGTGGACGTGCGCGACGTGCCGCTGGACCACCTCCGTGCCCGCGTCGGCCTGGTCACGCAGGACGTGCAGCTGTTCCACGCCTCGGTGCGCGACAACCTGACCTTCTTCGACCCGACGATCGCCGACGCGCGCATCCGCGAGGTGCTGGCGGAGCTGGGGCTCCTGGAGTGGATGGCGTCGCTGCCCGCTGGCCTGGACACGCCGATCGGGCCGCGCGCGCTGTCCGCCGGGGAGGCGCAGCTGCTGGCCTTCGCCCGCGTGTTCTTCAAGAATCCCGGGCTGGTGATCATGGACGAGGCCTCGTCGCGTCTCGATCCGGCCACCGAGCAGCTGGTGGAGCGCGCGGTGAGCGCGCTGCTCCGCGGCCGCACCGCGATCATCATCGCCCACCGCTTGGCCACCGTGCAGCGGGCGGACGAGATCCTCATCCTGGAGCGGGGCGCCGTGCTGGAGCACGGCCCGCGCGCTGTCCTGGCCGCCGATCCGGCTTCGCGCTTCGCCACGCTGCTGCGCACAGGGCTGGAGGAGGTCCTGGCGTGAGCACGGGCCGCGTGCTCTGGCGCCTGCTCAGCTACCAGCCCGGCCTGTTCATCCTGAACATGGCCCTCTGGACGGCCTTCTGGCTGGTTCCGCTGGTGATGGGGCTCGTCACGCGGCAGATCTTCAACGCGATCACGGGGGGCGCGGCGGCGTCGGGGACGCTGTGGAGCTGGCTGGGCCTCCTCGTGGGCGTGGTCGGGGCGCGCGTGGCGATCAACATGGCGGGGGTGGCGGCCTGGGCCGAGTTCTTCTTCTCCCGCGCCGCGCTGCTGCGCCGCAACCTCCTGCAGCGCATCCTCAGCCGGCCCGGCGCGAAGGCGCTGCCGGATTCCCCGGGCGAGGCGATGAGCCGCTTCCGCGACGACGTGGATGAGCTGCTCAAGCTGGTGGAGATGACGGTGGACGGTGTGGGCATCGTCCTGGCCGGGCTGGCCGGCGCGGCGATCATGTTCCGCATCGAGCCGTTCATCACCACGGTGGTCCTGCTGCCGCTGACCCTGATCGTCCTCGTCGTCGCCCTGCTGCGCCAGCGCATCCTCCGCTACCGCCGCGCGGCGCGCGAGGCGGCGGGGCGGGTCACCGACCTGATCGGCGAGATGTTCGGCGCGGTGCAGGCCGTGAAGGTCGCCGCCGCGGAGGGCAAGGTGATCAGCCGCTTCCGCGTGCTGAACGAGGCTCGCCGCCGGGCGGCGCTCAGGGACAGCCTGCTCACGCAGCTGCTCGAGGCGATCTTCGTCAGCTCGATCAACCTCGGCACCGGGCTGATCCTCCTTCTCGCCGCGGGGCTGATCCGCGCCGGGACGTTCACCGTCGGCGACTTCGCGCTCTTCGTCTTCTACCTCGGCCTGGTCACCGAGGGGATGACGCTGATCGGCAACTTCTCCGCGCGCTACCGGCAGGCCGCCGTTTCCGTGCAGCGGCTGCTCGAGCTGCTGCCGGACGATCCGCCCGGGCGTCTCGTCGCGCACCAGCCCGTCTACCTCCGCGGCCCCCTGCCCGCCGCGGCAGCGCCCGAGCGCGCGGCCGACGACCGCCTCGAGCGTCTGGAGGTGCGCGACCTGCGCTACGTCGATCCGGCGACCGGCCGGGGTCTGCGCGGGGTGAGCTTCGGCCTCCGCCGCGGCTCGTTCACCGTGGTCACCGGCCGGATGGGTTCGGGCAAGAGCACGCTGGTGCGAGTGCTGATCGGGCTGCTGCCGCGCGACGGCGGCGAGATCTACTGGAACGGCCGGCGTGTCGAGCGTCCGGCGGAATTCTTCGTCATGCCGCGCGCGGCCTACATCCCGCAGGTCCCGCGGCTGTTCAGTGAGGCGCTGCGGGACAACGTCCTCTTCGGCCTGCCGCCCGCGCGCGCCGATCTGCCGGGCGCGGTGTGGTCGGCGGTGATGGAGCGCGACGTGGCCACGCTGGAGCGCGGGTTGGACACGCCGGTCGGCCCGCGGGGCGTGAAGCTCTCCGGCGGCCAGGTGCAGCGCACCGCGGCGGCGCGGATGTTCGTGCGGCGGCCGGAGCTGCTGGTGATCGACGACCTGAGCTCCGCCCTCGACGTCGAGACGGAGCGCACGCTGTGGGAGCGCCTCTTCGCCCTCGAAGAGGTGACCTGTCTCGTGGTCAGCCACCGCCGCGTCGCCCTGCGCCGCGCCGACCAGATCATCGTCCTGAAGGACGGGCAGGTCGAGGCCGAGGGCAGCCTGGAGGGGCTCCTCGCGCGCTCGCCGGAGATGCAGCGGCTCTGGCGCGGCGAGGCCGGGCAGGAATCCGCCGGCCCAGGGGGTACTGCGGGGTAGATGCCGGTCGCCGTCGCGCTGCTCTTCGCCCTGGGCTTCTACGCCATCCTGCTCTGGGCCATCCGCCGCACCCGCCGTCTGGCCGGGCGCAGCGCGCTGCCCGTGCTGCGCCACGGCGGGCTGGAGCTGCGTCTGGCCGCGCTGCTGCACACGCTCTTCCCGGCGGGCCTCGTCGTCTCGACGCTGCGGCCTGACATCCCCTGGCTGCGCCCGATCCCGGGAGTGAGCCCGGCGCTGCCCTGGATCGCCGCGGTCCTCTTCGCCGGCGGCCTGACGCTGGAGTACGCCGCGCTGCGGGCCCTGGGCCGCTCCTTCCGCATCGGCATCGATCCTGACCAGCCGGGGCCGCTCGTCACCGAGGGGCCGTACCGCCTCATTCGCCACCCCATCTACGCCGCGTTCATGGCGGACTACGTCGCGGCCTGGCTGCTGCAGCCCAACGTCCTCTTCGGCCTCCTCGCCCCGCTCGCCATCCTGCGCCTCTTCGCGCAGGCTCAGCGCGAGGAGCGCGCGCTGCTGCGGCAGCACGGCGCATCCTACGCCGCGTACGCGCGGACCACGAGCCGCTTCATCCCCCTGGTGTGGTGAGGCGCGGTCCCGCCGCGCTGGAGGACCGCCGCCGGCCGGCGCAGAATTGAGCGCCACCCCGACGTTCGAACGAGGTGCTGCAGATGCAACAGTGGGGATCGCTGAAGGTTCACCGCTACTGGATGATCGCGTTGATCGGCCTGCTGCTCGCGGCGCTCGCCGCGCCGGCGGCGCAGGCGCAGCGGCGCGGGGGCACGCTGACCATCGCCCGCCCGGTCGACGCGGTCTCCCTCGACCCGCAGTTCGAGACCACGGCCCCCGGCGCCTGGGTCTACCAGATGATCCTCGAGCCGCTCGTCGCCCTGGGGCCGGACATGAAGATCAAGCCCGTCCTGGCCACCGGCTACCGCGTCATCGACGCCACCCGGATCCGCTTCACCCTGCGGCGCGGCGTGCGCTTCCACGACGGCACGCCCTTCAACGCCCAGGCCGTGAAGTTCACCTTCCAGCGGGCCTTCGATCCCAAGGCGCCGGCGCGCTGGGCCAGCCTGGCCGGGCCGATCAAGGGCGCGGAGGTCGTGGACGACTACACCGTGGACATCACGACCAGCGAGCCCTACGCGCCGCTGCTCTACAGCGTGGCGATGCTCTACGCCGGGATCGTCAGCCCCGCCGCCGTGCAGCGCATGGGGCCGGAGTTCAGCCGCGCGCCGGTCGGCACCGGGCCGTTCAAGTTCCAGGAGTGGCGGACGAACGACCGCATCACGGTGGTGCGCAACGACGACTACTGGGGCCAGAAGCCGTACCTCGATCGCATCGTTTTCCGCGTCATCCCCGAGGAGTCGGCGCGGATGATCGCCCTGCGCACCGGCGAGGTGGACATGGTCCTCGTGCCGGCGCCGTCCCAGCTCGCCGCGCTGCGCCGGGACAGCAACTTCGTCGTGGCCGAAGCCCAGGGCCAGCGCGTGGTCTTCATCGGCATGAACCTCACCCGTCCGCCGCTCACCGATGTGCGCGTGCGGCGGGCCCTGGTCATGGGCACCAACCGCAAGGCGATCCTGGACAACGTCCTGGAAGGCGCGGCCGCCCCGGCGGACGGCATCCTGGCCAAGGGCGTCTTCGGGTACGCGCCCCTCGATCTGGACCGGCGCTACCCGTACGATCCGGCGAAGGCCCGCGCCCTGCTGCAGGAAGCCGGGTTCCGGCCGGGGGCGGACGGCATCATGGTGCGCGACGGCAACCCGCTCGTCCTCAGCCTGATCAGCGCGCGCGGCCGCTACCTGAAGGACGCTGAGATCTCCGAGGCCTGGCAGGCGCAGATGCGGCAGATCGGCGTGCGGGTGGACCTCAACTTCCTGGAGTGGGGCACCGTCTTCACGCATGTCCGCGCGGCGCAGCTCGACTACCATCTCTTCACCCTGGGCTGGGTGACGACGACGGCGGACGCGGACTACAGCCTGCTGCCGATGTTCCGCTCGAACATGGCGCCGCCCGCGGGCTGGAACACCTGGCGCTACATGAACCCGGAGTTCGACCGGCTGGTGGACCAGGCCCGGGTGAGCATTAAGGCCGAGGAGCGGGAGGCGCTGTACCGCCGGGCGCAGGAGCTGATCGCCCGGGACATCATGTTCATCCCGTTCTATACGACGAAGGAGATCGCGGTGCTGCGGGCCTACGTGAAGAACTTCGTGCCGCACCCGATCGAGTATAACCAGGGCTTCACCTACATCTGGCTGGAGAAGTAATCCCTCCGACGCGCCGGCGGCCGGGGGCGCTCCCGCCGCCCCCGGCCCGGCCGTCCGCCCGCCCGCGATGAGCCGCTTCGTCCTGCAGCGCCTGCTGGCCCTCATCCCCGTGCTGCTCGGCGTGCCGCTGTTCATCATGCTGACGATCGATCTCATCCCCGGCGACCCCGCGGCGCTGATGCTGGGGGAGGGGGCCACCGCGGAGATGGTGGCCAGGCTGCGCGCCTCGCTCGACCTGGACCAGCCCCTGGCCGTGCGCTACGCGCGGTACGTGGCGCGCCTGGCGCGGGGCGATCTCGGGCGGTCGTTCCGCGAGGGTCGGCGGGTGAACGACGAGCTGGCCGAGGTCTGGACCGCGACCGCGCAGCTGGGCGCGGCGGCCCTCCTCCTGGCCGTGGCCGTGGGGCTGCCGCTCGGCGTCCTCTCGGCGCGCTGGGCCAACTCCTGGTTCGACAACCTCGTGCGGGTGGCGACGCTGTTCGGCCTCTCCATGCCGATCTTCTGGATCGGCCTGCTGCTGATCGTCGCCTTCAGCCTGCAGCTGGGCTGGCTGCCGGCCGGCGGGCGGGGCACGCCCGCGCACCTCGTCCTGCCGGCGGTCACTCTGGCCCTGCCGACCATCGCCATGCTGGCGCGGATGACGCGCTCGGCGATGCTCGAGGTGCTGCGCGAAGACTACGTGCGCACGGCGCGCGCGAAAGGCGTGCCGGGCCCGCGGGTCCTGGGGCGCCACGCCCTGCGCAACGCGCTCATCCCGGTGGTCACGGTGCTGGGGCTGCAGACGGGCCAGCTGCTCGGCGGCGCGATCCTCACCGAAACGGTCTTCGCCTGGCCCGGCATCGGCCGGATGATCGTGCGGGCGATCTTCGCCCGCGATTACATCCTGTTGCAGGGCGGAGTGATCGTGCTGGCCGTGACCTTCCTGCTGGTGAACCTGCTCGTGGACCTCTCCTACGCCTACTTCGACCCGCGGATCACTTACGGATGAGCGCCAGCCTGCCTGCCGAAGAGCGCGCCGCGATCGCCGCCGCCCGGCCGGCGACACGCACGAGCGCGCAGCTGTTCTGGCGCCGGCTGCGGCGCAACCGCCTGGCCCTGGTCGGGCTGGCGATCGTCGCCGGGCTGATCGTTGTCGCCCTGCTCGCGCCCTGGCTCGCTCCGCGCGATCCCTCCGCGCAGACCCTCGAGGACAAGCGGCAGCCGCCCTCGCGCGCCTACCTCCTCGGCGCCGATGAGTTCGGCCGGGACATCCTCAGCCGCCTGATCTACGGCAGCCGCGTCGCCCTGCTGGCCGGCGGCGTCTCCGTGCTCATCGCCCTGGCTCTCGGCACCGCGATCGGCACCGCCGCCGCCTACGCCGGCGGGCTCATGGATCAGGTCGCGATGCGGGCGATGGACGTCCTGCTGGCTTTCCCCTACCTGCTCCTGGCGATCGTCATCATCAGCGCGCTGGGGCCGGGGCTGCTGAACACGATCCTCGCCGTCGGCATCTGGGCCACGCCCGGCTTCGCCCGCGTCATCCGCGGCGCCGTGCTCTCGATCAAGACCCAGGAGTACGTCACCGCCGCCCGGGCCATCGGCAGCGGCACCGCCCGCATCATCGGCCGCCACATCCTGCCCAACTGCATCTCCGTGGTCATCGTCTACTCCGCGCTGTACATGGCCAACGCCATCCTGCTCGAGGCCGCGCTGTCCTTCCTCGGCCTCGGTGTGCAGCCGCCGACTCCCTCCTGGGGCCTGATGGTCAGCACCGGACGTGACTTCCTCCTCGTCGCCCCGCATATCGCCACCTTCCCGGGGCTGGCCATCGCCCTCACCGTGCTCGGCTTCAACCTCCTCGGCGACGGCCTGCGCGACGCCCTCGATCCCCGCTCGATGCCGTGACCGGTGATGCCGGTGCTTGGGGTATTGGACAGGGGGCCTCGAAACAGCACCCCTCCGACTCCCACATTCCGATAGGCCTGGAAGGGATGTGAGAAAGGAGGAAGCTCACGAATGATGAACTTGCCCTCTACAGCGGTTGTGGTCCTCTATGACGGACAAGAGCAAATTCGACTACAGGCAATGGCTCATTAAGGCGGACTACGAGGCTTCCCAGGCGTATGACAAGACCGTACTGACGCTCGCTGCCGGGGCACTGGGTATCTCGTTCGCATTCATCAAGGACATCGTTCCGTCTCCAAAACCCGAGACAATGCGCCTGCTCCTATGGGGTTGGTCAGCTTTCGGATTCAGCCTGCTGGCCACATTGATATCGCTGCTTACCAGTCAATTCGCGTTGCGCACCGCAATGGTACAGTACGATCAGAAGCGCACGAGTGAACGCCCGGGCAGATGGTGGTCCATATTGACATCCGGTCTCAGCATTGCGTCTGGGTTGGCCTTTGTGATTGGCGTGATACTCCTTGTCTTCTTTGCAACAGGGAATCTGGGCGGGGTGGGCAACCAATGAACGACAAGAATGGATCCGGCAGAAGCACGAAAGACAAACCAGCCAAGGAGGATCGTGGCTATTCCCCACCACCTTCTCCACCGCCGCCTAAACCGCCCAAGCGAGATAGGCAGAGCAAAGGGGGGGATTGAGACTCATGGCGAAGGAGCGCGCCAAGCGAAAGGTGGCGAAACGAGCGCGTGCCAGACGTCCGGCAAAGAAGATCAGCCGTCGGGCAAGGACGGTCACCCGCGAATCCCGCAAACCGGCTCCTGAGACTCCTTCCGAACGAGGATATACTCCCCCGCCATGGCCATAGTCGGCCGGTATGATCCCAGAACAAGTGGAGGTGGGCCGTGGTCAAGAGAGCCCGAAGCAGACTTGCGGGAAGAAGCGCCATAACGGGACGATTTAAGTCTGTCGCGGATGCGCGTAGGCAGCCCAAGACGAGCGTCGTCGAACGACTCCGCATTTCGGGTAGGAGGAGGGGGAAGCGAAAATCGTCTGGATTGCCCTTGATTTGAACACCTAGAGCCTCAGCCTTGCCGAAGACTCGCCCTTGGAGCAGCAGTCCCAAGAACTTCGAAACAGCATTCAAGATAGTGGCGGTGGCGAAGCAGTTGATTGCGTCCGAGCCCACCGCAGCAGCAGCACAACAGCGAGCAGCGATCTAAGTGCGCCACAGTGAACGAGTGGCCGCTCCCCCAGTCTATTGTTCGGACGACGGCGAGTCCGTCGCCCGGTGACGATAATCTAGCTGCACGGCAACGCCTGCGACGATTTGCTTAGCTTGTCCAACAGATTCATTCCTGCCCAGTCTCCGGCAGGCGGGACGAATCAGCCTCAGCGGGCCACAGCTATCCTGAAAAGAGCACCGGGGGTTGCGGTAGCAAACAAGCTGAAGGCCGCGTGCTGATCTTTGTCAGCACGAACCGTTCCGGGCGTTTCGACCTCGATGATCAATAGCCGCCCGGCTTTCTGCGCAATAACGTCGGGTATGTATCCGAAGATTGCCGGGGGTCTCCTACGGCCCGGAAGGTCAGCCTGCACAGCATAGCCCAACCGTTAGTAGCCTGCGGCAATCGCTCCCACTCTCCTGTCGTGCACCAGCTGCCCCGAGCGCGTCCGGTGGCCCATTAGTCACCCCATCACCGGCGAGATCAACCGCGTCATCCGGTTCCCTTCCGGTTAGCTGCCTAACCAAGCAGTCTGCGGATGCTGTGGGCAAGCGTGTAGAGTCCCTCGCGCGTGAAGCGGCAGGTCATTGGCTAACCCCCAAGGAATCGGCCTCGTTACACCGAACCTCTAGTTCAACTCGTGTGGACTCTTTTGTGGCGGCGAAGCGGCGCAGCCGCTCGGGGTCTCATGCTCGTCCCTGAACCGATTCAGCAGCTGCAAGCCTTAGTCGCCCGCTTGCCCGCCCTCACGGAGGTGGGTAGTCAAGTGTCCCACACGGTCTGCACCTTCAACGTGAATAACCTCTACGCCAGGTACCAGTTCGGCCAGACGTACCCTGGAGATCGAACGGCCAAGAGCCTCGTCGAAGACGAACGTTGGGGGTACCTGCCTGTCTACAACCCTGCGCTCTTCGAGCTGTTCAATCCCGCCCAGCGTAAGCTGGCGAGCCGCGTGATGACCAACGATGGCGACGACCATCCTGACGTCATTTACCTGCAAGGAGGGGGAGAGCTTCCTCGCGTTGCGGAACATCAACGAAGACCATTTCAAGAAGAGGCAGTACGAGTACGCCGCCCTGATCGACTCTAGGGACTTCCGACAGATCGATGTGGCAGTGCTGTCACGGCTGGAGACCCTCGGCGTTCGCTCGCACGTCGACGACCTAGACCCTGAGGCCGAGGACGAGAAGCGGCCCTGGATCTTCTCAAGGGACTGCCTGGAGATCGACGTGGGTTTGAACAAGAGTGGGTCGAGACGCTTGACGCTCTTCGTCAACCACCTCAAGTCGAAGTACGCGGAGACCGCAAGCGATCGTGAGAAGGCCGACAAGCTGCGCGAACGTCAGGCGAAGGCTGTCCTTGAGATCGTGCGGTCCAGGTTCCCTGGGGCCAAGTTCAACTCAGAGTTCTTCGCGGTCGTCGGCGACCTCAATGACGAGCCTACCTCTCCATCGCTCAAGCCTCTTGTGGAATCGTCTGGCCTGGTTGACGCCCTGGCACGAATCTCTGTTCTCGAAGACCGCTGGACGCACTGGTACCGGTCCGAGAACGCCGTCTCGCAGCTTGACCACGTCCTGCTGTCCCCGGCCCTGGTAACTGCCACCGCCGGAAGCCAGCCAAGAATCGAGCGGCGAGGCATCAGCTTCTCGCGCGTCCTGCGGGACGGCAAGCCCGCACCAAAGCTGACTCACTTCCACCGGTTCGACGGGGATCCGAATCCCATTGACGTCGATTTTCGAGCGGCGGAGAGATTCGAGGGAGTAACCTCCGAGGAGGACGCATCAGACCACTGCCCGGTCTTTCTTGGCATCCCTTGACGTCGCAGGCACATGCCACGACCCCGCATTCCTAGAAACGGAGAGCCGGCCACCTACGCGAATCGAATAATCCCCTATTCCCCTTTCGTGTCCGCTGTGCCAAGGTCATATGTGCCCATAAGCGATCCATGGGGCTATCTGCGCGTCTTCATACAGAGGCAGGCGATGCGGAAGCCGGCGATGCGAAAACTGTGCGAAGACGCGGACTACTTCCTCAATCTGGCCGCTGAATACTATCAAGCCGCGGGAGTCGTTCAGTCACAAACCAAAGCCCTCCTATACTACTATGGTTATCTTAATCTAATGAAAGCATACCTAAGTCTCACTGGGGTCACGCTCGGTACTACTCATGAGCACCACGGGCTCACGCTCGACGGATCGGCTCGGGTCCGCGTTCTCGCTAGATCGCAAAGTCGATTTAACGTCTTCCCCGAATTCGTGTACCGTATGAATCGGTCCGGCATTCAAGAGCAGAGCATTAGTGTGCGCAGAATCCTTAGCTTTGTACCGGAAATCCACGAGATAGGTGTCGCGAGCGGTGTTTTCCGGGGGAGACATTTCGTCAGAATTAATGTAACGCTATGGCAATCTAAGCCTGATCGGCGGGTATGGTACGTCGTCGCTTTCAACAAGAGTGAACGCGCGATGATCAGACGCCTATTCGGACGCTTCTACTCTGGGCGCCGCCGTCATCTTGTTTGGCAGATCAAACCTGACAAAGAGCATGTCCGGTTTGAAAGCAGACGTGCGTTTCGATACAAGAGATCCACGCGCGAAGTCTACGGGAAGATCCGCGATGAGGTCAATTCAATGCCGGTGTTTTCCCTGCTCACAATCTCCGGATACCGCCACTACATTTCACTGAGGTCATGGCCGCTTGGCCAGTTCGGGGCTTCGATCATGGCCATGTTTTGGTTAGGAAGCTTGGTGCGGTATAGGCCGCGGGTCATTCGCAGAATCATGGATTCTCCATACGCTCCCGTCCTCTCTGAGTTCCTGGCGATAAACCCAGTTCAGTTCCTCTACCAAATGACAAACTTCATCACAGCAAGTGAATGCGTGAAGCCATACTCCCACCTGTAGACCTGGCCAAAAGGAGCCTGCTAGTTCGAGCAGTGGATAACTGGCGAAGCGAATGGGCGTCAAAAAAGCAGAAACTTGCCCTTGAGCTGAGTAGGGGGGCGTGCGGTGGTTCCTATGGCGAGGCCGTTCTGATCCTGTGTGCTGCCCTGAGTGCTCTCGCCGCTGAGGTCTGGCCCGGCGTGAATATCGATCGAAGGAGATTCGTGCAATTTCTGAAGCAATTCGCCGCACCAGAGCTCTCTGCGACTCTGATTAGCGTACCGATATTGGCGGCGTCTCTCCGGAGCAAGCAGAAGAGAGGGCCATTGGAGCGTCTCAAACAGGCCTATCTAGATTACGATCCCTCGCAGGTTCTGACGGGTCAGGAAGTGGACAGATCCGAGGAGGAAATCTTATCAGTGTGCCCGTCTCTGGGCTTGAAAGAAGTTAGAGACTGCTCTTACGCCAATCTCCTCTATCGCGAGCTGCGGTCTGGCTATGTCCATGAGTACCGTCCAACTGGGAAGACAGTCTCCTGGCCGATGACCCAAGACAAGAAGGCTCACGTCAGCTACTTCAATTGGATCCATGATCCAGATCGCCACATTCACTTTCACGTTGGGTGGCTTTCAGCTCTCACAACGACCTCGGCAAGGGCAGTCGACGATATCTCACACAGGTTACCCCTTCGCAAACCAAGGCGCTGGTGGATCGACGGGTGACTGACGATGAGTCTGGATCCGTGGGTCTGTAGAAGTTCACATACGAAACGCCGGGGTGACAATGATGTCATTGCGCCACTTGGTGAACGTCCTGGTTGGGCTATGGTTGGATTCCCAGACCGGGCTCTGGCGACGTGGGCGAGTGTCCTTGCTGGGCTTATCCAAGCCATCTTACATGTCTTAGCTACGTACGGCAGCAACCCTCGGGTGCGGAAATGGACTGGTCAGTTCAATGCCCTTGTCCCCATCTGGTGGATCGGCTTTCCGTTCATCTTTGGGTTGAGGAGTATACCGGCTGTATTGTCTGTGTACCTTCTGAGCGGAGTGATCACGTTCGCGGCTTCGCTGGAACCCGGTCGAGCACCCTGGAGGTAGTGGGGTAGAGGATAGGTGCTGTTTGGAGGCCCCTTGTCCAATACCCCGATGCCGGCGCTTGGGGTACTGGACAGGGGGCCGCAAAACAGCACCCCCCTCTCTACGGCGCACCGAACGCGGAAAATGCACCCAAGATGGAAGGAGTTGATGGCGGCTCCGTACTTAGGAAAGAGTACAAGCAACGAGGCTATGTCTGATTACTGTTTTTCGCATCTATCATCAGCCAATCTTGAAGAAAACGCCGGATTTCAAGCAACTTCTCGTCCGATACCACGCCTCGGGCTTGGAGCACAAATGCCTTATAGCGCTCGAAGTTCAGTTCGAAGATCCAATCCATAGACTCAACGACAAGGCCAGAGAACGCAACCACGGGCCGTGCTTTGGCGTCATCGATCGCATCTGACGGTCCTTCAGTTACCCCATTCGGATTCAGGCTTGTGTAAAATCCCCTCTGCTTCCATCCATCAAAATCCGAGAGAGACCTCAGGCCTAGTAGCTTCATGACATTCGTCAACTGCTCACGGAATGCAATCTCAACGGATCGGAGTTGCTGTACGTACACATTGTCTTCGGCCCACTTCGGTTTGAATGTCGCCAGATAAGCAAGAAAGTACGGGAAGCCATTGATTGCCTCAAGCTTCTTGGGATGCGACCTGAATGCAGCCTGAAACGCGGCGTCCCTCTCATCACCTGCCTTCGCAAAGACCAAGCTGTCAATATGCATCATCTTGCCGATTTCTTCTAGCGCCAGAACAGCCAACGACAAAGCCGCAGGAAAGTGGCCATTGCGAAGTAATATGTCAGCTCCTCTCAGCAACGCGAAGCTATTACGCCGGCAGTTGGAGATACCGGCCACAATTGCTTCAGGAACTACGCGGTATGACAATCGAGTGCACTCTCCCGAAGGCAGACACAGTACGAAAAAGCTTGACTATATCTTCTTGGGCTTGCCACTTGGTTTATGCCTGGCCCAGACTCAGTAGAACAGCCTCGGGTCTGCCCCGGTCCCACCGGCGATTGAAGTGGTCCACAGCAAGGAGCAGTCCGTCCAGTGCCAGACGACTCAGTTCCTCCTCATAAATACTCTTCGACATCTCAACTGCAAGCTGTATTGTCCCTGGAGGAATGGCAGCCTGATCCGGTTTCGGGTCTGCAATCTTGACGGGAAGAGCCATCGGCCGTTGAGCAGCTGTTGGTACCTCGAACAGGATGGGCGAACTAAGAAACTTCGAGGGGACATACACTTGATAAGCATGCAGCCCAGCCGGGGCGTGCAGATCTGTATATGTGAAGTGGAGAGACGGTTCCACCACCGAATACGGCTCCCAGTGCACAATCTGACCATCCCGGAAGACAATCGTACTGCGGGGTCGGGGTTCTGAATAGGAAACGGGTAAGTGCAAATGGATGTGTACCGGCGCTTGATGAACAACCGAGAAACTCGGCATCGGCTCGAGGTTAAGGAACTCGATGTGGCCTCGGCTCACAGCGGTACGCCCGTCGCGCAGGGCGTCCAGGATGACCGCCTCACTGCAGGGCTGATCGCCCAGAAAGAGGTAGGTGGCGTGCGACAACTGCTCGTCAGCAAACCACGGGAATGGAGCGGCCTCAGCGTTACCCTTTGATCGCAGGTAGGCAGCGGCGAGTGTCTTGAATAGCCATCGGTACGCCGACCCGAGAATCCCGATCGACTCAGTCACACGAGCAATCGGAGGCCATCCAATCTGCGGCCCCACATGGAAGTCGCAACCCGCGTAGATACCCTTGATGCTGCTCTGAGCCGTCGTAGCATAGCGAGAAACGAGAAGGATATCCTCCATTTCGTGGATGAGGTCAACGGCGCCTGAGTAGAAGAAATCAAAGTACCTGGAAGTCGGGAAGACGGCCAGATTGTACCGAAAGTCGGGCTTTGCCTATACGGATCCTTGCCAACTACGCTATGCGCGAACTGGTGCGCTGCGACAGGAGGGAGGTTGTGCCGGAGGAGCATCTCTTGTACTGCAAGGATCGTTTCCGATTTGCCTTGTGAATCGCGCCAGTGGGCGAACGGATCAGTGTCCGGCGTCGTCCAGTCGAACTCTCCGGCAGCAACCAATGGCCGGATGCTGAACGTGAGCGTGTGAGCCTCAGAGAAATCCGTCGTGATGGGGTCGTTCCAATGGACCTCCATCTCGCCACCGGGGATGACTGGGATGCCTAGCCGGGCGGTAGCTTCGTCGCATGCCTCGACGTATTGTTCTAGCGTTTTGTGGCTGAAGAGCTTGAGATTGCGCAGATGATCTGTGACGACCAAGAAGTCGTAGCCGTGCCGGACTGCGATTTCGCCGGCGTTGAACACTGAGGCCCAGCCGTCGGAGAATTGTGTGTGGAAGTGGATAAGTCCTCGGGCCCATCCGTTGCGCCGGTGTGGATCGTAAGGCAATGTGTGCTACGGTTCCCCTTCGTCGAGGTCAACCCGACGATCGCCTTCCCGCACCTCGATGTTTGTCACCGGGTGAATCTCCCAAAGAGTTCCCTCGATGATTCATCAGCAATCCCGGTGAGGAGCGCGAGACTTCGGACGGTAAGCTGTCGCATCGCGACTCTCCCTAGAGCACAGTTAAGTTAGGATAAGATTCCTCACGCGGGAACGAAATTCCTTGCAACTCCCAGAGACGAGATCCAGGGAGGTGGCTCATACCGATTCCAGACCGATAGATACGGAACAAGAACAGTCGCGGAGTGTCCTCCTACCCCCTGGGAGAGGGGGAGGTGCTGTTTGGAGGGCTCTTCCCCAGTACCCCGATGCAGGCGCTTGACACAAACATTTGTTCGGTATTAGTATCAGGGACACGATGGCCGAGCCCTCCCTCCCGCAGCCCAGACTCTTCCGAGCCACCGGCGTCCGGGTCACGCCGAAGGTCGAGTGGGTCGAGGTGGAAGCGAAGTCCATCCTCAACCCGGTGAAAGGGATGGGCTTCAAGTGGTCGATCAATCCCTATCGGGGATGCCAGCACCAGTGTGTCTTCTGCCTGGACCCTGCGACACCGGTCCTCATGGCGGATGGGAGGCAGCGGCCCCTCGGAAGCCTGGAACCGGGCGACGAGATCTGCGGCGCGACTCGCGCTGGCCGGCAGTGGAGATACGTCCGAACCGAAGTCCTGGCCGTCTGGCGACGAACGGCGCCCGCCTTTCGCGTCGTGCTGGAAGACGGCACCACATTGATCGCCTCCGGGGATCATCGCTTCCTCACCGAGCGCGGCTGGGGGTTCGTGGCCGGAACCGGGCAGGGGTCCTCCCGGCGTCCCGTCCTGACCACGAACGACGCGCTGATGGGCCCGGGACGCTTTGCGGCCTCCTGCCAGCGCGACGAGATGTACCGGACCGGCTACATCGCCGGGCTGCTCCGAGGCGACGGTCGCCTGCCCGCCCTCCACGACGAGCGTCCCGGCCGCCGACACGGCCACGTCCCTCCGTTCCGGCTCGCCATAAGGGACGCTGCGGTGCTCGCCCGCTGCCGGGCGTACCTGGAAGAACGGGGTGTTCCGACGCTCGCCTTGCTCTATCTGCTGGACGCCGTGCGGGCTCTCACGCGCTGGCCCGCGTCCCCGCCGGAGGGCTGGCAGGCCGGATTCCTGGCCGGGATCTTCGATGCCGCGGGGTCGTCCTCCCCCGGCGCCCTGCGCATCACGAGCCAGGACCCCGTGACCATCGACCATGTCAGCTCGGCGCTGAAGACGCTGGGCTTCGCGGCCGTGGTGGAACGCCCGGCGGCGGACCGTGCCGCGTCGGTGCGGATCAGCGGCGGGCTCAGGGAGCATCTGCGGTTCTT
>DATLZI010000037.1:0-5620 GCA_035574075.1 bacterium
ACCCCCATGAAGCCGATGAACCCGCCGCCGCGCACGACCTCATAGGTGCCCGGGATCTCCCGCAGGGCGATGACCGGCCAGGGATCCCACGTGGCGAAGGCGTCCACCGCGCCGCCCCGCAGGGCCACGGGCATCTCGCCCGGGGGTGTGTTGACCAGCGTCACATCGTTCACGGTGAGCCGGGCCCGCTGCAGCACGCCCAGGATGTAGAGGTGGCTGATCGTGCCGAACGAGACGGCGACGCGCTTGCCGCGCAGGTCGGCGATCGTCTTGATGTTCGTCCCCGGCCGGCTGACAACGGCCATCGTGTCGTCGCCGCCCAGACGGCTGCTGCTGCCGCTGTAGTTGCCCAGGATGACCAGGTCCATGCCGCGCAGCACAGCGCCGATCAGCGGGACCCCCACCTGGCCCATCTGGATCTCGCCGGCCTGCAGGGCGTTGAGCAGATCGACGCCCGTGGGGAACGGGTTGGCGATGGTCACGTCCAGCCCCCACTTCTCGAAGAAGCCGCGGTCAAGGGCCACGGGGGTGCCAAGCTGGTCGATCGCCGCGACGATGCCCACCCGCACCTTCGGCGCGGCGGGGGCGGTGGCGGCCGGCGGGGCGCCCGCGGCGAGCGCGAGCGCGAACGCCAGCACCAGTAGTGCGATCCTGCGTCCCATCCCTCTCACTCCCTCCTGTGTTGGGTCCTGGCCTGCTGCTCCCTGAGGAACGCCATGACCTGCGGCCGACGCGGGATGGACTCCACCGCGCCCAGCCCCGTGGCGGTCAGCGCGCCGACCGCGTTGGCCAGGCGACCGGCGTCGTCGAGCCGGGCGCCCTCCAACCAGGCGGTGACGAACGCGCCGGCGAACGCGTCCCCCGCCCCCGTCGTGTCCACCGCCTCGACCGGCCAGCCGGGCAGGTCGTGCCGCTCCCCCGCGGCGGCGAGGATGAGACAGCCTCGCGCGCCCCGCTTGAGCACGACGAGCTGCGGCCCGAGGCCCAGCAGCCGGGCGGCGGCGTCCTCCGGCGCCACGCCGGCGTAGAGCGCTGCGGCATCCTCCTCGCTGAGGAAGACCATCGTGGCCTGGGCGCAGGCGGCCTCGACCGCCGGACGGGCAGTCTGCGGGGGCCACAACGCGGGCCGATAGTTCACGTCGTAGCTCACCGCGCCGCCGGCGGCGCGCACGATCCGCATCGCCGTCTCCGCGGCCTGCCGCGCGGAGGGTGAGACGGCCTGCGTGATGCCGGATGTGTGCAGGACCCTCGCCGCGGCCAGCGCGGCGCGGTCGAGATCGGCCGGGCTGAGATGCGAGGCCGCCGAGTCGCGCCGGTAATAGGTGAAGTCGTGACCGCGGGCGTGCCGGGCGATGAAGTACACGCCGGTGCGGCTCCCCCGCTCGACAATCACCTGCCGGGTGTCGATGCCCTCCGCCTGCCACAGGGCGAGGAAGGCGCGCCCGAACTCGTCGTCGCCCACCCTGGTGACGTAGCCGCCGCGCGCCCCCATCCGCGCCGCGGCGACGACGACGTTCGAGGTGTCGCCGCCGTAGCCGCGCCGGAAGGTGCGCACCTCGCCGAGGCGCCCCGGGGTCTCCGCGGCGAACTCCGCCATCGGCTCGCCCAGCGCAACCAGGTCCAGCGCCGGATCAGATGCGCGCAAACTCTTCCACCGCCTTGCGGATGGACCGCAGGCGGCCGATGGCCTGCGCCATGCGGGCCTCCGTGGCGTCGATCGCCCGCGCCTCCGCCAGCACCTCCGCCGCGGCGTCCTGCGGCACAACGACGACGCCGTCCTCCCCGCCGACGATGAAGTCGCCGGGACGCACGAGCACCCCGCCGCAGACCACCGGGATGTTCAGCCCCACGGTGACGTAGCGGCCCACGGTGCTGCTGGGGATGACGGTGCGGGAGAAGACCGGGAAGCCCGCCTCGCGGATCTCCACGACATCCCGCGCGCCGCCGTCCAGCACGGCGCCGCCCAGGCCGCGGGCCGCGGCACCGGCCGTCATCAATCCCCCCCACTGCGCGACGTTGCGCCCGCTGGCCGGCTCCTCCATGCCGATGACGATCACCGCGCCGGGCGGCGCTTCATCGATGGCCTGCAGGGCGTGCTCCGGCGGGCGGCTCTCCAGCGCCGCCCGCTCCAGCACGGTCACTGCCGGACCGGCGATCCGCGCCGGGAAGATGGGCTTGATCTCGTAGGTCATGAAGCCGGGGCGCTTGATGAGGCGATCCACCGCGTCCGCCACCGAGGCGATGGCCACCTGCTTGAACCCCTCGATCAACTGCGCCGTCGTCACCGTCACCGCCGTTCACCCCTCTCTGTGGTGGCCGCCGTCCAGCCCAGAGCCTGCGAGATCTGCGCCGCGGCGCGCATCACCTCCGGCCCCAGGCTGCGCCGCACGCGCTCCCGGGTGATCGAGCGCGCGGGACCGGAACAGCTCACCGCTCCCGCGACGCGGCCGTCGTGGTCGAAGATCGGCGCCCCCACGCAGCGCACCCCCTCTTCGTTCTCGACGTTGTCCACGGCGTAGCCCCGGGCGCGGACCGCGGCCAGTTCGTCCAGCAGCCGGCGCCGGTCGGTGATCGTGTTGGGTGTCCGGCGGGGCAGCCCCCAGGTTTCGAGGATCCGCGCCACTTCGGCCGCGGGGAGGAACGCCAGCATCGCCTTGCCCAGGGCCGTGCAGTGCGCGGGCATGATCTTGCCGATCGCCGAGGCCATGCGCATCGGACCCGGGGGCTCGCTCTTGTCGATGTAGACGACCTGCCCCTGCTCCAGCACCGCGAGGTGCACGGTCTCGCCGGTGCGATCGCGCAGCGCGGCGAGCACGGGCCGACCGGCAGTCCGCAGTTCGATCTGCTCGAGCCGGCGCCCGGCCAGCCAGAGGATGCGCGGACCGATGACGTAGCCGCCCTCGACGCGTGCCGTCATCCCCTGCGCGGTGAGCGTCTGGACCAGGCGGTAGACCGTGGGCCGCGGCAGCGCGGCGGCGGCGGCCAGCTGCGCGATGCTCAGGGGCTGGCCAGCCCGGCCCAGCGCGCCGAGCAGGGCGATGACGCGCTCAACCGATTGGACCGCCCCGGACGAGGCCTTTCCCGGCGGGCCTGCGACCGCCTGCTCCCTGTCAGGCACCTGGCCGATGCCGTCCCTTCCGGACAGACCGGCGGGGGGAGTCTGTCCGCATCGTGGACATGCTGTCCTTATGCCGATTTGTGATTCCGCGCCCCGGACCCACCCTCCTTCCCCGCCGCCGGGGACCCGGCCGTTCCCCGCCACGACGCGGATTGTTGTCCCCGGGAGGGGGAACGAGGATGGTCCGCGGGTACGTTGAAGATAGTGGGGCCCGGCCGGTGGGCGGCCGGGCCGGGGAGGCGATGAGGATGGGAACCGTCTGGCGGTGTCCCCGATGCGGGGCGGTCACGGAGGTCGAGGCGCGGTTCGGCGATGAGGTCGTGGCCGTCTACGACCTGTGCCGCTCCCCCGACGAGCCGCACGGTCCCCGAGCCCCCGTGAGGATGGAGCGGGTGGAGGATCCGGCGGAGATCGTCCGCCTCACGGCCCCCGAGCCCGCCCTGCAGCGGTAACGACCGCACCCGCAGCGCGAGAGGCATCGCCACGATCCCGCCTCTCGCGCTGCCACCCGTCAGATCCTGAGGTCGATGATCGCCGAGACGCCCACACCCGGCACCCGCTTCAGCTGCTTCCACGGTTCCAGGCTGTCTACCGGCACGAGGGCCTTGATGTGGAAGGCCCCCTGGAAGTTGCCCTCCAGGGCGGCCACCGCCTGGACCCGATCCACGGCGCTCTTCGGCCCGGCCACCTGCGCCGCGCCGATCGTGGCCTGACCCGGCGTGCCGATCCCGATGGAGATGCTGAGGATGGGCACGACCTTCGTGGTCTGCCGGGTCTCCGCATCTTTGGCCTGCATCAGGCGGTTGATGAAAGTGTTCAACTGGGGGGCGAACATCTTCACCACCGCTCCGACGCCCAGCGTCTTGATCAGCGCGCCGAGATCCTGAGCCGCCGCCACCGTCGCGCCGCCCAGCAGCGCGCCGATGACCAGGGCCGCCACCACCATCCGATACCGCATCGCTGCCTCCCGTATCGTCGATGATCCTGACAGGAGAACTGTTCGGGCGCCCGCCTCCTCGGCCCTGTGGGAACCTCCAGCGCCGCGGCAGGGGCCGCGCGCGGCAACAGCCAACCCCTTCCTGTGGAGGACCCTCGCATGCAGCTCCATCTCACCACCAGGCGCTTCGATCCTCCGGCCTCGCTGGAGCCGGACCTGCGCCGGCACCTCGAGCGGCTGTCCCGGCGGCTCCGCCACTTCGCCCCGGACCTCGTGCACCTCGATGTGACGATCGAGTGGCACCCGCGCAAGCGGGACTACAGCGGCAGTTTCCGCCTTGCCGCCGCCGACGTCCTGCTGCCCGTCCGCCGCAACCGCGCCCCCACGCTGGAGGGCCTGCTCGACGCCGCCTTCGACGACCTCGAGGAACAGCTGATCCGCTTCCTGGCCCGCCTGCGCCGCGAGGCATCCTTCGAACGCCGACGGTCGTCCCTCTCCGACGACGTGCTCCGCGCCCGCGAGCGGGCGCTGCTTGAGGAGCGGGAGCTGCTGGACCGCGCGCTGGCCGGTGACCGGGCGGCGTTCGATCGCCTCGTCACCGACGACCTGCCGGAGGTGGAGAAGGCGATCGCCGGCGCGCTGCGCGCTGCCGGACGGGAGGTGACGGCGGAGGCGATCCGCCACGTGCTGGCCGACGTCCTCGCCGAGGCGATGCAGCGCCTGCCGGGGAAACCCGCCCGCTGGACGATGCCGGGATGGCTCATCTGGCTCGCCCGGCGGCAGGTCCGCCGCGAGGCCAGCGGGCTGGCCGTGGCTCAATCCACGCCCTCGCGCTCCTGATCCGCGTGCGCACGCGGCCGTTCGGCTGGACCGCGGTCCCGGTTCCAGTGGTGGGCCAGGGCACCTGGCACATGGAACAGGTCGGGCGGGCGCGCGCCGTGGCCGCCCTGCGCGCCGGCCTGGATGCCGGGCTGACCCACATCGACACCGCCGAGATGTACGGGGACGGCCGTGTGGAGGAACTCGTCGGCGAGGCGATCGCCGGGCGCCGCGACGAGGTCTTCCTCGTCTCCAAAGTCCTGCCGCGCAACGCCTCCTACGACGGCGTGCGGCGCGCCTGCAGCGCCAGCCTGCGGCGGCTGCGCACCGACCATCTCGACGTCTACCTGCTGCACTGGCGCGGACCGCATCCGCTCGAAGAGACGATCCGCGCTTTCGAGGACCTCGTCCGGGCAGGACAGATCCGCTTCTGGGGGGTCAGCAACTTCGACACCGACGACCTGGAGGCGGCGCGGCGGATCGCCGGGCCCCGGCGGCTGGCCTGCAACCAGGTGCTCTACCATCTCCGCGAGCGCGCCATCGAGCACGCCGTCATCCCCTGGTGCGCCCGCCACCAGGCAGCGGTGGTCGCCTACAGTCCCTTCGGATCCGGCCGCTTCCCCGCCCCCTCCTCCCCCGGGGGCGGCGTCCTGGCCGAGATCGCGGCGCGCCATCGGGCCACCCCGCACCAGGTCGCCCTGGCCTTCCTGCTGCGGATCGACGACGTCTTCGTGATCCCGAAGGCG
>DATLZI010000038.1:0-2301 GCA_035574075.1 bacterium
CGCCGTTTGAGGATCTCCAGCGCCCGACGCAGCTGCGCGGCCTGCATCGCCTGGACGCGTCGCTCGATCTCGGCTTCGGGCTGCCCCTTCAGGCGCTGCCGCAGCGCCTCCTCGCGCTCGCCGACGATCACGTTGGGCGTCAGCCCCTTACCGCCCACGTCCTGGTTCTTGGGCGTCAGCCACTTCGCGGACGTGATGGCCGCCCCGGCGCCCATCGGCAGCTCCACGATCGACTGGATGAGGTTCTTGCCGAAGGTGTTCACGCCGACGATCGTGGCCGTGCCGCTGTCTTGCAGCGCCCCGGCCACGATCTCAGAGGCGCTGGCGGAGAACTCGTTGACGAGGACCACGGTGGGCAGGGCCACCTTGGCCGCGCGCATCGCCCGGGCCGTGTCCTGGCGACCGTTCCGGTCGTAGATGTGCAGCACGGGCTGCCCGGTGGGCACGAACCGGCTGGCGACCCGCACCGCCTGGTCGAGCAGACCGCCGCCGTTGGTGCGCAGGTCGAAGATCAAGGCCTTCGCCCCGGACCGGCGGGCCTCGGCGACAAAGCGGTCAAACTCGGTATCCGCCCGCTCGTGGTTGAAGGTGACGAGCCGGACGTAGCCGATCCCCTCTCGCCCCAGCTCCGCGCGCAACGCCGGATCGAGCGAGGCGGATCCCTGCGCGGCCACGATCTCGATCCGCGCGCGGACGATGCTGACGGTGAACTCCTCGTCGCCGCGGCGCAGCCGCAGCCGGACCGTCGTGCCGGCGGGGCCCCGGATGCGTGTCACGGCTTCCTGGAGGGAGATGCCCTTCGTCGAAACGCCGTCCACCTCGATGATCCGGTCGCCGGCGCGCAGACCGGCGCGGTGGGCGGGGGTCTGTTCGATAGGCTGCACCACCAGCGGGAAGTCATCCCGCACATCGATGTAGATGCCGATGCCGGTGAAGAACCCCTGCGTGTCCTGGAGGAACATCTTGAACGCCTCAGGCTCCATCAGCCGGGTGTAGGGATCGCCCAGGGAGTCCAGCATCCCCTTCGCCGCGGCAAGGTAGAGGGCGTCGGTCGTGCGTCCGGGGACCGGGCAGCGCTGCTCGACCCGGGCCAGCAGCGCGTACAGCTGCGCCCGGGCGTCGCCGGTGGGCGCCGGCTCGGCGACGAGCTTCGCGCAGCTCTCCCCCGCCGCGGCGAGCAGGGCCTTCGCCGCCCCCCGGTAGAGCTGCGCATCGCTGACGTCCCGCTTGATGTAGACCGTGCGCACCTGGTGCGCCACCGCCTCGAGCAGCCGCCGCCCCTGCCCATCGGAGGCGGCCTCGCTCTGCGCGACGAAGAGGTGCCGGCCGACGGCCGCGCCGACCAGCGCGACGGCCAGGACCAGCAGGACAACGAGGTGGAGCCGGGACGGCTTGGGTGCGCTCATGGTCCCCATTGTAGACGATGCCCGGGGATGAACGCAGCCACCACCCGTTCGGCTAGCGGCGCGCGGGATCGATGGGCGTGCCGTGGACCCGGACCTCGAAGTGCACGTGCGGGCCGGTGCTGTAACCCGTGCTGCCCACGCGGCCGATGGCCTGTCCCTTGCGGACGGCCTGTCCGGAGCGGGCGAGGATCTGGGAGAGATGGGCGTAGAGGGTGGAGACGCCCTCCCCGTGGTCGAGGACCACGATTCTTCCATAGCCGCCGAACCACCCGGTGTAGATCACGCGGCCGTCGGCGGCGGCCACCACCGGCGCGCCGTAGGGCGCCGCGATGTCCTGGCCGGTGTGCAGACGGCGGATGCGGAAGATGGGGTGGCGGCGGACGCCGAACCCGGAGGTAAAGATCCCCCGCGCCGGCCAGATGAATCCCGGCAGGCCGCGGGCCATGGCGACGCGGCGGCGGCCCGCGCTCTGGCTGCGGCGGATGAGGGCCTCCAGCTGCCGCGAGTCCTCCTCCAGCTCGCGCACCATCCGCTCGTACGCGGCGCGCTCCTGGCGGAGGCGGGCCAGCACGCCGCGCTTGGCCTCCTCCCGCGCCTCCACCTCCCGCCGCCGCCGGGCGGTCTCCTCGGCGATGGCCGCCAGGCGGGCCTGCGCCTGGGTCAGGGCCGCCAGCGCGGCGCGCTGCTCCTCGACGTCGCGCGTGTACTCCTGGATGAGGCGGGTGTCGGCGCCGACGATCGTGGAGACGATCTGCCAGCGCGCCACGAACTCGCCGACATCGGCCGAGCCGAGCAGCACGTCCACGTACCCCGTGCGGCCGTGCAGGTACAGCGCGCGCAGGCGACCGCGCAGCCGCTCCCGGCGGGCCTGGCGCGCGCGCTCCACGGCGGCCAG
>DATLZI010000039.1:0-5514 GCA_035574075.1 bacterium
CGGCCCGCCACGGCCCCGCGATCTGCAGCCCGGCGGGCAGGTCATCCTCGGCGAAGCCACAGGGGACGGTGACGGCCGGGATCCCCGTGATGTTGTGCGGGGAGGTCCGGCGGGCCTCGACCACCCCTTCCTCGCCCGCCACGGCCGGATCTTCCCTCGGCGCCACCCAGGCCACCGTGGGGTTGAGGAGGATGTCGACCTCGCGGAACACTGCCTCGAACTCCGCGATGAGCCGACGCCGCACCCGCTGCGCCCGCACGAAGTCCAGCGCCGGGAGCAGCGCGCCCAGCTCCAGCTGCGTGCGCGTCATCGGCGCGTAGTCTTCGGCCCGCGTGCGCAGCCACGGCTCGTGGATGGCGGTCGCCTCCGGCGCGATCAGCGGCATCAGCAGCTGATCGCAGTACGGCAGGGTGGGAAGGGTGACGTCGCGCACCGTGGCGCCCTCGCGTCGGAAGACCGCCACCGCCTCTTCGAACCGCCGCCGAACCCCCGGCCGCAGGTCCTGGCCCGTGTGCTGCATCAGCCCGACGCGCAGCCCCCGCAGGGAGGGCTCCTCCGGCCCGTCCAGGGCGAGGTCCACGCCGTCCAGCGTCGTCGGATCGTCGGGATCGCGCCCCGCGATGACCGAGAGCACGATCGCCGCGTCCTCCACCGTCCTGGCCAGCGGCCCGACGTGGTCCAGCGACCAGGACAGCGGGAAGACCCCGTGGCGGCTGACCAGTCCGTAGGTCGGCTTCATCCCCACCAGGCCGCAGTAGGCGGCCGGGATGCGGATCGACCCGCCGGTGTCCGTGCCGATCGCCGCGCAGACCTGCCCCGCGGCCACCGCCGCCGCGCCCCCGCTGCTCGAGCCCCCGGCGGTGCGATGCGGATCCCACGGGTTGTTGCACTGCCCGTAGTCGGGGTGGACGATGCCGTAGGCGAACTCCAGCAGGTTGTTCTTGCCGAGGACGATCGCCCCGGCCGCGCGCAGCTTCCTGACCACGGTGGCGTCCCGGCGCGGCACGTGGTCGGCGAGGATGCGCGAGGCGCACGTGGTCCGGATCCCCGCCGTGTCGATGTTGTCCTTCAGCCCGACCGGGATGCCGTGCAGCGGACCCAGGTCCTGTCCCGACCGGAAGTCCCGCTCCATCCGCCGGGCCGCCGCCAGCGCCTCCTCCCGCAGCACCGTGATCCACGCGTTGAGCTGCGGCTCGTGCCGCGCGATCCGTCCGAGCAGCGCCTCCACGACCTCGACGGGCGAGACCTGGCCGCGGCGGTACCGCCGTCCGAGGTCCCGGATGCCGAGCAGGGCGAGGTCGTCACTCATGGGGGAAGACGACCGGCGCTTCGCACGCCGAGACGTTCACCTCTTCGAGCCGTCGGCAGTCGTCGAGGAGCGCCTGGACCGCGCCGCTCAGTTCCCGCGCCCGCTCCCCCGCAACTGGCAGCCCGGCGGCCGCCGCCAGCGCCTGGACCTGTGCCGGGCCAACCCGGTCGCCCATCTCCACATCCCTCCCAGGGATACCGCAGCGCTCGCGCCGCGGCGCGCGTGATACGCAAAGACCGGGGTCGCGCAGAGCTATCGCCGTCGGCGCGGGCGAAGGACCGAAGCGGGGCGATGGAGGCGTCGCGTGGTCATCCGCCGGATGCGACGACCGAGGTCTTCCAGTCGCCGTAGAACTCCAACGCGCTCCAGCCCTGCTCCTTCGGGCCGAAGCCGGAGTCCTTCACACCGCCGAAGGGCGTCTGATACTCCACCCCCGCGGTGGGCTGATTGACATGCACCAGCCCCGCCTCCACGCCCTCCAGGAAGGCGTCGGCCACGGCGAGGTTGCGCGTGGCGATCGAGGCGGACAGCCCATAGCGCACCGCGTTCGCCGCCCGGATCGCCTCTTCCAGGCTGGCCACCGGATGGAGCGTGACCACCGGGCCGAAGACCTCTTCTTGCGCCAGCGCGGCCTCCAGGGGGAGTCCGTCGATCACCGTCGGGGCGTAGTAGTAGCCCTCCCGCTCGGGCGCCGACCCGCCGAGGAGGATCCGCCCGCCGTCCCGCACGCCGCGCGCCACCCACTGCGCGGTGTTCTCGCGCGCCGAGGCATCGATCATCGGGCCGACGCGCGTCCCTTCATCCAGCGGGTCGCCGACCTGGAGCGAGGCGACGGCGTCCAGGAACGTCTGCACGAAGGGCTCGTACACGGCGCGGTGCACGAGGACGCGGCTCGTCGCCGTGCACTTCTGTCCGGCGTAGAAGAAGGCGCCTTCCGCGGCCTGGCGGGCGGCCGTCGGCAGATCGGCGTCCTCCCACACGACGTACGGGTTCTTGCCGCCCAGCTCCAGCTGCACCCGCACGGGACGGTCGGCGAGGTCGGCCTTCAGCCGGTAGCCGACCTCCACCGAGCCGGTGAACGAGACGGCCCGCAGCGCGGGCGCGGTTTGCAGGGCCTGCCCGAACGGCGTGCCCGGCCCGATGACGAGGTTGGCGACGCCCTCGGGGAGGCCGGCCTCCTCCAGCGCGCGTACGACGTGGATCAGGGGGGCCGGGCCCAGCGAGGCCGGCTTGATCACCACGGTGTTCCCCAGGATCAACGCCGGGGCCAGCTTCCACGTCGGGATGGCGATGGGGAAGTTCCAGGGCGTGATCAGCGCCACGACCCCCAGCGGCACGCGCCGCGCCCGCAGCTCCGTGCCGGGACGCGCCGAGGCCACGACATGCCCCTGCGGCTGCCAGGCCCAGGCGGCGTAGTACTCCAGGAGATCGATGGCGCGGCGGACCTCCGCGCGCGCCTCGACGATCGGCTTGCCCACCTCGCGGGCGAGCGCCTGGCTGACTTCCGCCGACCGCCCCTCCAGGATGCGCGCGGCGCGCTGCAGGATGCGGGCCCGGGCGATGACCGGCGTCTGCTTCCAGGCGGGGAACGCCGCCCAGGCCGCCTCCAGCGCCGCGGCGGCGACCTCCCGGTCCGACTGCGGGTAGACGGCGACGACCTGATCGGGATGGGCCGGGTCGCGGCGGGCGTAGGTCTTGGGCGTGCTGCTCCACCTGCCGCCGATGAAGTTGCGTCCCTCCATACGCGATCACCTCGGTGACGTTATGCTCGGATCACCCCGGCCGCTTCGATCGCCGCGGCCGCGCGCCGCAGCGGCGGCAGCATCCTGGCCAGGGCTTCGGATGTGGCAAACTGCGCCGGCGGCGCCACCACCAAGCCGGCGGCCAGCGCGCCGCCGGCGGTGCGCACCGCGACCCCCATGGAACTGACCCCCAGCTGCGCTTCCTCGTGGGCGTAGGCCACACCGCGCGCCCGCACCTCCCGCAGGTCGGCCAGGAAGGCGCGGATCGACGTGATCGTGCGCGGCGTCAGCCGCGGCATCCCCACGCGGCTCAGGAACGAGCGCACCTCGGCGTCGGAGCGCTCGGCCAGGAAGAGCTTGCCGATGGCGGAGGCATGCGGCGCCAGGCGGTCGCCCGGCCGCGAGTTGATGGTCACGATGTGATCGCTCTGCCGCGCCAGGAGGATGACGACCTCGTCATCGACGAGGGCGCCGAGGGAGACGGTGTGGTTGACCTCGCGGACCAGCGCGTCCATGATCCGCTCCACCACACGGTCCTCCATCTGGGCGTGCAGGTAGGCGCTGCCCAGCTCGAAGGCCCCCACGCCGAGGTGGTACTTGCGGCGCTCAGGATCGAAGCGCAGCAGGCGGCGGGCGGCCAGCGTGGCCATCAGGCGGTGCACCGTGGTGCGCTCCAGCCGCAGCCGCGCCGCCACTTCGCTGGGGCTGAGCGGCTGGGTGGAGGCGGCGACCACGGCGAGGATGTCCACCGCCCGGTCCACGGACTGGATGCGGCGGCCCGTCCGGGGGCGCTGGCCTCCCCGCGGCGACGGTCCGCGGCGGGGGGCGATCAGGAAGGGTCTGCTCGTCGCCACGCGAATACCTTTGTGTATTATAGCCACACGGTGTGCACAATTACCACACAATTTGTGCACCTCAGCCGGAGGGGGAGCATGGATCGAGTGACGCTGCTGGCACCGGTCACGCGCCGGGGGCTGTTGAAGAGCGGGGTGGCGCTAGCGGGGCTGGCCGCGCTGGGGGCGGGCCCGGCGCGGCTGTTGCGCTTTGCGGGCGCCCAGACGAGCGCAGCGATGGCGCTGCAGCTCGGGTGGTTCGCCAACGCGCAGATGGCGGGCGAGTTCACCGCCATCGGCAAGGGGTACTTCAAGGACGCTGGGATCGACGTGCGCATCGTGCCGGGAGGCCCGTCGATCGATCCTGTCGGCGTGGTGGCCAGCGGCTCCGTGCCCATCGGCAACGTGGCCTCGATCGGGGTGGTGATGGTCGGCCGCAGCCGGGGCGTGCCGCTGAAGGCCTTCGCCACCGCGTTCCAGCGCCATCCCTTCGCCTTCTTCTTCCTCCGCGGCAAGGGCATCCGCACGCCCGCGGACTTTGCGGGGAAGACCATCGGCATCCAGGCCACGGCCCGGCCGCTGCTCGATGCCGTGCTGGCCAAGTACCAGGTGCCGCGCGACCGGGTGAACGTGATCATCGTCGGCGGGACGACCACCCCGCTGCTCACCGGGCAGGTGGACGTGATCACCGGCTGGGTGATCAACTACGCGCAGAACCTGCCGATCCAGGGGCGCGCCGACCACTTCCTCCTCTGGGACCTCGGCATCCGCCAGTACGCCTACACCTACTTCACCACCGATCAGGTCTACGCCACGCGCAAGGACGTCCTCGTGCGCTACATCGCCGCGGCCGCCCGGGGGTGGCAGTACGCGAAGGACCATCCGGAGGAGGCGGTGGACTACACGCTGCGCATGGCCAGCGGATTGGACCGCGAGATGGAGCTGCCGACCTGGAAGATCAGCATCCCCTACATGTCGTCCGTTGCCACCAAGCAGCACGGCTGGGGCTACATGGATCCCCAGGTCTGGAACACGCTCTCCGAGACGTACTTCTCGCTGGAGCAGATGCCGCGCAAGGTGCCGGCCGAGGAAGTCATGACCAACGAGATCGTGTTCGCGGCGAAGACCCCGAGGTTCTAGGGGCGTGGCTCCCGCGAGCACCGTCGCCGGCGAGCGGGCGACTGTGGAGATCTCCTGCCGCGGGGTGGGGATGGTCTTCCCCACCCCGAGCGGGCCGCTGCCCGCGCTGCGGGAGGTGACGCTGCACATCCGACGCGGCGAGTTCGTCTCGCTGATTGGACCCTCCGGGTGCGGGAAGTCCACCCTGCTGCGCCTGATCGCGGACGTCCTGCAGCCCACCGCCGGCACGATCGAAGTACGGGGCGCGCCGCCGGCCCGGGCGCGGCTGGCCCGGGAGTTCGGCTTCGTCTTCCAGCAGCCGGGCCTGCTGGTCTGGCGGGACGCCCTGCGCAACGTCGCCCTGCCTCTGGAAGTGGGCGGCTGGGGGCGCCGGCACACGCCGCCGATGCGGCCCGAGGCGCTGCTCGAGCTGGTGGGTCTGCGCGGCTTCGAGCGCGCCTTTCCCCGCCAGCTGTCCGGCGGGATGCAGCAGCGCGTGGCCATCGCCCGC
>DATLZI010000040.1:0-3656 GCA_035574075.1 bacterium
CACCAAGGGCGACCTCATCGAGTACTACCTGCGTCTGGGGCCGGTGATGTTGCCGCACCTGCGCGCGCGCCCCGTGACGTTGCGGCGCTTCCCGAACGGCATCAGCGGGGAGAGCTTCTACCAGAAAGACGTCCCGGACGCCCCGCCCTTTGTGCGCACCATCGAGATCTGGAGCGAAGGCAGCCGGTCCACGATAGCCGCCCCGCTGTGCGACAATCTGGAGACGCTGCTCTGGCTGGCCCAGCTGGCGGACATCGAGATCCACACCTGGTTCAGCCGGGTCACTCCCCCGGCGCGGGGGGAGCAGGTGCCGCCGGCCGGCACAGACTTCGCCAGCTCGCCGGAGGCGCTGCGCGCCAGCGTGCTGAACCGGCCGGACTACATCGCTTTCGACATCGACCCCTATCTGTTCCCCGACCACACGCTGCCGGCGCGCCGGGGCGAGAAGGACCCCGATTACTCCCGGCGCGGCTTTGAGGCCGCGCGCGAAGCGGCGTTCCTGGTGCGCGACCTGCTGACCTCGTTGAAGCTGGAGAGCTTCGTGAAGACCTCCGGCAAGACCGGATTGCATCTCTTCGTGCCGGTGGCGCGGAATTACACCTTCGAGCAGACGCACGAGTTCGCGAAGACGGTCACGCAGTACCTGGAAGGGCGCTACCCGCGGAAGCTGACCACGGCGTGGAGCGCCGAGCACCGCGTGGGGAAAGTCTTTCTGGACTACAACCAGAACCGGCTCGGCGCGACGCTGGCCGCGCCCTACAGCGTGCGGCCGACGCCACAGGCCACGGTGGCGATGCCCGTGACGTGGCGTGAGCTGGAAGCCGGGCTCGATCCGTTGCAGTTCACCCTGCGCAGCGTGCCGGAGCTGATGCGCCGCCGGCCGGATCCCTGGCGGCACCTGCTCGCCCGGCCCCAGCGACTCGAGCGGCACCTCTGAAGACCCTGGCCGCTCACTCCGCGGCCTCCCCCTGCCGCATGGCCAGCTTCTTGATGTAGGTCCGCGCCGCGGCGAACGCCCGGGACCGATGGCTGAGGCGGTTCTTCACCGCCAGCGGTAGCTGGGCCATCGTCTTGCCGTACGCCGGCACGAGGAAGATCGGATCGTACCCGAACCCGCCGGCGCCCCGCGGCGCGGGGGCGATCTTCCCCTCGCAGAGGCCCTCAAAGGTGCGCACCTCGCCGCCCGGCAGCGCCACGGCGACGACCGCGCGGTAGCGGGCCGTCCGCCGCTCCGGCGGCACCGCCTGCAGCAACTTCAAGATCCGCGCGTTGCGCGCCGCGTCGGAGGCGGCATCGCCGAGGAAGCGACGCGACAGCGGCCCCGGGCGGCCGTTGAGCGCGTCCACCTCCAGACCGGAGTCGTCGGCGACGGCGATGCGTCCGGTCAGACGGGCGACCGTGATCGCCTTGCTGATCGCGTTCTCGGTGTACGTCAATCCGTCTTCGGGCAGCTCGCCGATCTGCGGGAAGGCCTCCAGGGAGTAGACCTGGATCGGCAGGTCACGCATCAGCTCGAGGAACTCGCGGACCTTGCCGGGGTTGCGCGTCGCCAGCACAACCTCCAGGGCCCCCGGCGCCGCCGGGGCCACCGCCGGGGAGCGGCGGCGCGGGCGCAGCACGGCGGGGGCACGTCGTCGAAGGGCGGGGCGGGCCATCAGCGCGGGATCCCGGTCAGGACGTCGGCCAGCGCCTCGCGCTGCCGGGCGATCAGCTGTTTGATGCCGCGCTCGGCGAGGGCCAGCATCTGCTGCATCTCCTCGCGGGTGAAGGGCAGCCCCTCGGCCGTCCCCTGGACCTCGACGAACCGGCCGCTCTCCGTCATCACCACGTTCATGTCCACCCGCGCCCGCGAGTCCTCCTCGAAGTTGAGATCGAGCACCGTCATGCCATCCACGATCCCCGCGCTGGTCGCGGCGAGGAACTCGCGCAGCGGCCACCAGCTCAGCGCCCCCGTCTGGCGCAGGACGTACAGGGCGTCCACCAGGGCGACGAAGGCCCCGGTGATCGCCGCGGTGCGGGTGCCGCCGTCGGCCTGCAGCACGTCGCAGTCGATCCAGATCGTGCGCTCGCCCAGCTTGTCCAGGTCGACGGCGGCCCGCAGGGACCGGCCAACCAGACGCTGGATCTCCTGCGTGCGGCCGCTGGGCCGCCCGACATCCCGCGGCGTGCGCTCGCTGGTCGCCCGCGGCAGCATGCCGTACTCCGCGCTGATCCAGCCGCGCGCGGTCCCGCGCATCCACTGCGGGACGCGCTCGTCGATGCTGGCCGAGCAGACGACCTTGGTGTCGCCCAGCGTGATCAGCGCCGACCCCTCGGCGTACTTCAGGAAGTGGCGCGTGATCGTGACCGGACGCAATTCGTCGGGCTGCCGCCCGTCGGCGCGGGGCATCGGCTGTCAAACCTCGTAGGTCGCGCCGTCGTCTACGGCGCTGACGGCGCCACACTCCTTCGCTGCGGCGGCGACCGACTCCTTGACGTCGTGGTGCGGGGTGAAGAAGTGGGTGAGCAGCAGTCGCCGCGCGCCGGCCCGCGCCGCCATCGCGCCGGCCAGGCGGCCCGAGAGGTGGCCCAGCGTCGCGGCGAGGTGCTCGGTGTCGGCCAGGAGGGTGGCCTCGGCCAGCAGGAGATCGGCGCCGCGGGCGAGGGCTTCGACCTCCGGCGACGGCCCGGTGTCCGCGGTGTACACCAGGCGGCGGCCCCCCGCGGCCACTTCCACGGCGTGACACGGCATCGGATGACTCGTCGGCGCGAAGCGCAGCCGCACCGTCCCGATCGCGCCGCTGCCCTCCTCCAGGGGCCGGAAGTCGAACCGCTCGCGCAGGTCGGCCTGCGCCTCTGGGCGCGGCAGCGCCGCGGCCAGATGGTCCGCCGCGGCGCGCGGCGCGAAGACCGGCAGCGGAGGAGCCGGAGGATCGGGCCAGCGGCCAAAGCGGCGGGCGTTGGCCAGGGCGTAGACGTCGGAGAAGTGGTCAGGGTGCAGATGGGTGATCACCATCGCCGAGAGATCGGCCGCCTCGATCCACCGCAGCAGCGCCGCCACCACGCCGCTGCCGCAGTCCAGGAGGAGCCGCGCCGTCCCGGCCTCGAGCAGGTATCCGACGCAGGCCCCGCCGGGCGGCGCGTAGGGGCTCCAGCGACCGAGCACGGTGAGCCGCATCCGCCTAGGGCGCCGGTGAGGGGTAAACGGCCAGGAACCGCATGATCCCCCGGTGGATCGCGGCGGCCAGGGCCTGGCGGAAGGCCGGGTTGCGCAGGCGCGCCTCGTCGTCGGCGTTCGAGATGAACGCCGACTCCACGAGCACCGAGGGGATGCCGCTGTCGCGCAAGACGAGGAAGTTGGCGGTCTTGATCCCGCGGCTGGGCAGCTGGAGAACGATGCCCAGCTCGTCCTGGATCATCTGCGCCAGGACCAGCGACTGCGGCGTCAGGTAGTAGGTCTCCGAGCCGTTCACCGTGGCCCGGCCGTTGGCGTTGGCGTGGATGCTGACGTAGATCGAGGCCCCCGCCTCACGGGCCAGGCGCGGCCGGTCGGTGAGCTCCACGGTGACGTCGTCCTCGCGAATCATCACCACGCGCAGTCCGTCCCGCGCCAGCAGGTCCCGCACCCGCCGGGAGATGTCCAGCACGACGTCCGCCTCGCGCAGCCCGGTGGGACC
>DATLZI010000041.1:0-2608 GCA_035574075.1 bacterium
GGTGCAGAACAGACAGGGCGCGGCCGGGTCGGCCTGCGAGGAGACGACGAAACCCTCGCGCGTCATGCGCAGCGCGCGGAGCTTGAAGGTCACCGGCCACAACGCCTGGCTGAAGATGGGGTTGATGTCCTGCTCCCACCGCCGGAGCAGCGGCGTGAGCACGGGCAGACCGTTCAATCGCAGATCCTCGATGTAGAAGTAGATCTCTTTCGTGCCGCCCACGGCGAAGAACCCCTTGAAGGCCACGCGCGCGGGCGTCCCGCCGAGCAGCACGGCGCCCCGGCCGTAGAGGTACTGGCCGTCGGAGGAGAGGCGCACGTCTTGCACGCCGTCGCTGCGCTGGAAGTAAGCCTCCAGGCTGCGCAGCGACACGCGGACGTACATCGCGCTGTCCCTGACCTCCAGCACGCGCAGCGTCCCGCCGCGCAGGGCCTCGGGGTCCAGCGACGCTCCGGTGAGGCGGAACCACGCCTCGTCGACGAGCATCCCGCCCAGGTCGGCGCCCCGCGCGTACACGCTGATCCGGGCGTACCCGCCTGGATAGAGATCGGGCACGACGTCGAGGCGCAGCTCGCCCCCCTGGATGAAGGCGCCGAAGGCCCGGCGCAGCTGCGCCTCGTCCGGCGTCGCCCCCCTGGCGGGGGCCGCCAGCGCCGCCGCGATCAGGGCGATCGCGATGCCCTGCCCGTACCGCATCCGTCCCTACCCTTCCTGCAGCGCCGCCGCGTGCGCGAAGAGGGCGGGCTGCCCGCCCGTGTGCCAGAAGACGACGTTCTGCCCGGACCGGAAGCGCTCCGCCGCGATGAGGCCGCGCAGCCCCGCCATCGCCTTCCCCGTGTAGACGGGATCGAGCAGCACGCCCTCCGTCCGCGCCAGCAATCGGATCGCCTCCAGGCACTCCGCGGTCGGCACGCCGTAGCGCTCGCCGACGAACTCGTCGTAGACGATGATGTCGTCGGGGTGCGGACGCCAGCGCAGCTCGAGCAGAGCGGCCAGCTCCTCGACGATGCCGAGCACGCGGCGGGCGACGACGTCCTTCTTCGGCCCGGCGCTGATGCCGATGACCTGCACGCCGCTCTCGGTCACCTTCGTACCCGTGTAGAGCCCGGACTGAGTCCCCCCGGAGGTGCTGGCGTGGACGATCGCGTCGACGCGCACGCCGCGCTGGTTGGCCTGAGTGAGCAGCTCCAGCGCCGCGGCCATGTACGCCGCCGCGCCGTAGGCGTTGCTCCCGCCCCGCGGGATGACGTAGGGCCGCCGGCCCTCCCGGCGCAGCTGCCGGGCGACGTCGTCCACCACGCCCAGCAGCACGTAGTCGTCATCGGTCTGCACGATGCGCACGTCGGCGCCGAAGATGCGGTCGAGGAGCAGGTTCCCCTGGGCCTGGCCGGGGTCCTCGCCGTTCAGGACGAGGACGACGTCCATCCCCAGCCGCCGCGATGCGGCCGCGGTCAGGCGGGCGTGGTTGGACTGCACCGCGCCCACGGTGATCACCACGTCGCAGCCCTGCGCGCGCGCCTGGCCCAGCAGGAACTCGAGCTTGCGGGCTTTGCTGCCGCCCATCGCCAGCCCGGTGAGGTCGTCCCGCTTCAGCCAGATGCGCGGCCCGCCGAGGAACTCGCTCAAGCGCGGCGCCTCCTCCAGGGGCGTGGGCAGGTGGGCGAGCGTAACGCGGGGCAGGTTGCCGATCTGCATGCCGCTAGCCTCCCTCTCTCGCGCCGATCAGGGCGCGCCAGGCATCTACCGCTTCCTCCATGGCCACCGCCCGGAAGCGCACGGCGGTTCCCGGCCGGGCCTGCGCGAGCAGCCGCAGGTCCGCGGCGATCACCACCGCGATCTTGGGATAGCCGCCCGTCGTCGGCCCGTCCGCCAGGAGCACGATCGGCGCTCCGTCCGGCGGCACCTGCACCGCGCCGGGGAGGACGCCGTCGGAGAGGAACGCCCGCGCCTCGCGGTGCGCGAGCCGGGGGCCGTCGAGGCGCAGCCCCGCGCGGTCGCCGTGGCGGGAGGTCCGGTACTCCTCCTTCAGGAACGCCGCGCGGGCTTCCTCCGTCAGCCACTCATCCTGCGGCCCGAGGATGACGCGCACGGCGATCGAGGACGCCGGCAGCGCGGGGGGGCGGAGGAGCCGCGGGGGACGCCCGGGCAGGTCCCCTCGGCCCACGATGTCGCCCTCGCGCAGACGGCGTCCCCCGCTGCCGCCGAGCAGGCCGGGCGCGAAGGTGGCCGCGCTGCCCAGGGCGCGGTGTCCCTCCACCCCGCCGGCGACCGCGATGTACGCCCACACCCCGGCGCGCGGCGCGCCGAACGCGAGACGCTGCCCGCGCCGCACCCGCAGCGGCGTCGCCGGCTCCACGGGCGAGCCGTCCACGGCGGCGCTGAGGTCGGCGCCGGCGACGGCCACGGTGAGATCGTCCAGCGCGCGCAGCACCGGTCCCGGCGCGGTGAGCTCGAGGGCGGGAGCGTCCGGGGGATTGCCGGCGGCGGCGTTGGCGGCCCACAGGGCGAGCGGATCCATCGCCCCCGAGGGAGGCACGCCGAGCGCGCGGTGGCCGATCCGCCCGCCGTCCTGGATCGTCGAGTACAGCCCGGCACGCTCCACGGCGAA
>DATLZI010000042.1:0-2249 GCA_035574075.1 bacterium
GCCCGCCAGCGGCCCCGCAGGTCGAACGCCGCGTCGGCCAGACCCAGGAAGAGGACGACCAGACCGAGCTGCGGCGTGGTGAAGATCACGAACAGGATCGTCCAGCGCAGCCAGCGGGGCGCGCGGTAGCGCTCGAGCAGCACCCAGGTGGCAATCAGGCCGAGCAGGCCATAGACCATCTGCGCCAGGATGAGCAGGTTGAGCCCCGCCGTCTCGAGACCAGGATAGCGCGTCGCCGAGGTGCGCGCGATCGCCGCGACATCGTCGGCCGGCAGGCGGCGCAGCGTCTCATCCGGCAGGCCCAGCGCCCGCTGCGCGGCGTTGGCCACGGTGACCAGGACAAGCGCCAGCGGCAGCACCCACAGCAGGAAGGCCGGCGCCCGCCAGGCCGTGATCGGCGGCAGCGCCGGTGCCGGCAGGCGGAAGCGCCGCAGCACGAACCGCGTCACCTCGAAGTTGACGTAAGCGATGGTCACGCCGCCGGCGACGATGAGCAGGGGGATGAGGCGCGGCATCAGCTCGATGATCGCCCGCATCGTCCCGCTGACCTGCTCGAGCTGCGCCGCGCCGAGGCCCAGACCGCGGTACATAGCCAGGGCGCTCTCCTGCCCCCGCGCCATCGCCTCGATCATCGTCGTGTAGGGGTTGAAGCCGGAGACGGCGAGGGTCAGGGCGAGGTTGGCCACAACGGACAGCGTCGCCACAGCGGCGGAGGCCAGCAGCGCCGTCCCGGCGGGCCGGCCGGCGCGCAGCGCGGCCCCCAGCGTGATCCCGAGCGGGGCGAACGTGACGACGATGGCCAATCCGGTGAGCGGGCCGCCGAGCGCCGCGGCGATGACCGCGGCGGCCAGAGCCGCGAGCGCGGCCACGCGGACGCCGCGCCGGACGACGAGGATGGTGAGCGGGATCGGCGAGATGTAGGTCGAAGCGATCCCGGCCAGCGGCAGCAGCGCGGCGGCCACCGTGAACAGCGCCACCAGCGCGGCGAGGATCGCCCCTTCGGTGAGGCCGCGCACCGGGATGGTGCGGTTGCTCATGGGCAGGCGCCTCCGGGCGCGCCCGCTACTCGGCGGTGTATGGCAGCAGCGCCAGCTCGCGGGCGCGCTTCAGCGCGGTGGCCAGGACCCGCTGGTGCCGCGCGCACGTCCCGGACACCCGGCGGGGGAGGATCTTTCCGCGCTCGGTGATGAACCGGCGCAGCCGGTTGACGTCCTTGTAGTCGATCGCCTCGGCCTTCTCCATGCAGAACTGACAGTTCCGGCGCTTGGGCCGGCGGCCCCGCCACTCTTTCTTGCCCTGCCGTCGCTCGCGTGTGTCGGCCATCGCTGTCGCTCCGTCGTTCAGTGCGTGCTAGAACGGGACATCGTCGCTGGCGTCGGCGCCCTCGGCCTCGACCTCGGCGGGCGCGCCCCCCTCCGCCGGCGCGCCGGGACCCTTGCGGTCCAGGAAGCGCACCGCGTCGGCGACGACCTCCGCCACCTTCCGCTTCTGCCCGTCCTGCGTCTCGTACGACCGGATCTGCAGCCGTCCCTCCACGGCCACCAGCCGGCCCTTGCTGAGGTGCTGCGTCACTTGCTCGGCGAGCCTCCGCCAGGCGACGACGTCGATGAAATCGGTCTGCCGTTCGCCCTGCTGGCTGGCGAACGGCCGGTCCACGGCCAGCGTGAAGCTGGCCACGGGCTGGCCGCTCGGGATGTAACGCAGCTCGGGATCCCGCGTGAGCCGGCCGATCAGGATGATGCGGTTGAGCACCCTCAGGCCTCCGGCGCCTCGGCCGGCCCCGCCGGCTCCCCGCCGGCAGCCGCCACGGCCGCGGCCTCCGCCTTCGGCTCGGCGAGCTTGCCCACGGCGTTGGTGATCATCGCCCGCAGCACCTCCTCGCTGAGGGCCGCGGCGCGGCGGATCTCTTCGAGCCGCCGCGGATCGAGCGCAAAGCGCGTGTGCACGAAGATGCCCTCGCGGTGCTTCTTCACCGCGTAGCTCAGGCGCTTCTTGCCCCAGACATCGACGGCCTCGATCACCCCGCCCTGATCGATGATGCGCTGCCCCATCCGCTCCGTGGCGGCCTTCACCGCCGCCGGATCCAGATCGGGACGGAGGATGTAGACCAGATCGTAACTCTTCACCGCGAACCTCCGGGAAACATCCCCATCCGGACGAAAGCCCCGCGGGACCCGGCCCACGGGACTCCGCCATTATAGCATCGCGCCGGCGGGCGGTGGAATAGGCCCTTCTAGAGGTCCAGCCGG
>DATLZI010000043.1:0-2124 GCA_035574075.1 bacterium
TTCCTGTGCCCGCCAGCCCTGACACCGGGACGTTGTACCTGCGCGGCATCCCGCGCCGCCTCGTCCGCGAGGCCAAAGCGGAAGCGGCGCGCCGGGGGATGACCCTCACCGCCTTCGCCCGCCAGGCCCTGGCGCGCGCCCTGGGACGGGACCGCGCCGGGGAGGGGGAAGGGGAGGGGGGCCTGCGACGCGATCTGGCCTGGTTCGAGGCCAACCGCGCGCGGCTGCTGCGCCGCTACCGCGGGCAGTACGTGGCCATCGTCAACCGCCGGATCGTCGACCACGACCGCGACTTCGGGGCCCTGGCGCGGCGCGTCTTCCGCCGCTACGGTCCGCGCTCGATCGCCATGCCGCTGGTCACCGCCGAGGAGCCGGTAGCCGAGATTCCCACCCCCTGGCGCGCGGGGGCCTAGCGCCGTGGGCCGCGCCTTTCCGTACAATCGCGCCCGGACGCCGCCGGCGCCCGTCCTGCCGGTGCGTATCGCCGGGCCGAACCGTAGCGCCGGCGCTGCGGCGCCGGCGCTGGTCGATACGGGGGCCGACCTGAGCGTGATCCCGGCGGCCCTGGCCAGAGACCTCCGCCTGGCGGCGGTCGGAACCCTGCGCGTCCGCGGGGTGACCGGCATCGAACGCGTGCCCCTCTACGCCGTGGAGCTGGAGGTCGCGGGCCTGGCGGTCACCCTGCCGATGGCGGCGATCGGCACGCACCTGCTCATCGGTCGGGACGTACTGAACCGCTGGACCCTGCGGCTCCGGGGACCGGAGGAGACGCTCGAGTGGGAGGCTAGCTGAGGCGGCGGATCACGGCGAGGGCCACGCCCTCGATCGTCACGCGGTCGCCGCGCACGTAGGTCGGCTCCATCCGCGGGTTCTCAGGCTGCAGGCGGACGCGGCCGTCCTCCTTGAAGAAGCGCTTCACCGTGGCCTCGTCGTCGACGCGGGCGACGACGATGTCGCGGTTGTTGGCCGTGGGCTGGCGCCGCACGACGAGCAGGTCGCCGTCGAAGATCCCGGCGTCGATCATGCTGTCGCCGCGCACTTTGAGAATGAAGCAGTCGTCCGAGCGCACGAACTCCTGGGGCAGGGGGAAGTAGTCTTCGATGTTCTGCTCGGCGAGGATGGGGAGTCCGGCGGTGACCGTCCCGATGACGGGGAGCGGGATGACCCTCTTGCTGGGCACCTCCCGCTCGTCCCTGAGGATCTCCAGGGCGCGCGGCTTGCTGGGGTCGCGCCGCAGGTAGCCTTTCTTCTCCAGCGCCGTGAGGTGGCTGTGCACGGTGGAACTGCTGGTCAAGCCGAGGGCCTGGCCGATCTCGCGCACCGAGGGCGGATAGCCGTGGGCCTCGGTGTAGCGCTGGATGAAGGTCAGGATCTCCTTCTGTCGCCGCGTCAGACCTCTGCCCATGACTGCGTCCTCCGGCCGCCCGGCGTGCGCACGGATTATAGCACGTTCGCCACCCATTGGCAAACACGTGTTCGTAGCGCCGGGACCGTCTCGGGAGGCCGCAGATGAGTTTTTCCGACGACGAGCGGCACATCTTCGCGGCGATGCGCCGCCGGCGCATCGTCTTCGTGCGGGATCCTCTAGACAGCGACGAGGCGAACCGCGTCATCGCCGAGCTGCTGCACCTGGAAGAGCGCGGCCCCCTGGATGAGGTGACCCTGCGGGTCAGCACCCGACGGGCGGAGCCGCGTGCGGCGCTGGCGGTCTACGACACGATGATGGCGATGCTGAGCCCCCTGGCCACCGTCTGCGCCGGGGTGGCCGCCGGGGGAGCCGTGCTGCTCGTCGCCGCCGGCGCGCCCGGCCGGCGCAGCGCGCTGCCCTCGGCGCAGTTCCTGCTCGAGCCGGTCGTCGAGCGCCTGCAGGGGCATCCCGGCAATGTGGCGGCGCAGGCGCAGCGCCTGGCGGCCCTGCAGGCCCACTTTACGACGCTGCTGGCGCGCCACACCGGTCAACCCGAGCCCCGGATCCAGGACGACACCGACCGGCGCCTGGCCCTCGGCGCCGAGGAAGCCCGCGCCTACGGCCTCATCGACCGGATCGCCGGCCCGGCGACTGATCGAGCACGCCCCTAGAGGAGGTGGCGCCGATGTCCGAACCCCGCGAGCTCACGGTGAAGG
>DATLZI010000044.1:0-10063 GCA_035574075.1 bacterium
GCGCGTCGCCACGCCCGCCGGCCGCAGGACGCGGCGCGGCGCCAGCGTCGGCGCGCCGGCCAGCTCCAGGCGGAAGAGCACCTTCACCGTCTCCTCCTGGATGTCGGCGAGCATCTGCTGGAAGAGGTCGTAGCCCTCGCGCTGGTACTCGATGAGCGGGCTGACCTGGGCGTAGGCCCGCAGGCCGATCCCCTCGCGCAGGGCGTCCATGTTGTAGAGATGGTCGATCCACTTGCGGTCGATCGTCTGCAACAGGACGATGCGCTCCACCTCGCGCATCGGCGCGCCGATCTCCTGCTCCTTGCGCTCGTAGGCGGCGAAGGCCTGGCGCGTCAGCGCCTCGGCGATCTCGTCCCGCGAGCGCAGCCCCTCCAGGGCGACCCCGGCCAGGGCCGGGATGAGCTGCGCCGCGGCCTCCCGCAATTCGGCCAGGTCCCACTCCTCGGGCGCAGCGTCCTTCGGGCAGAAGGCCTCGGTCAGCGCGCTGAGCTGGCGCTCGATCATGTCCAGGATGTTCTCCCGGACGTTCTCGCCGAACAGCACCTTGCGCCGCTCGCCGTAGATCACCTTGCGCTGCACGTTCAGCACGTCGTCGTACTCGAGGACGTGCTTGCGCACATCGAAGTGGTACTGCTCGACCTTCTTCTGCGCCGCCTCGATCTGCCGCGTGACCAGGGGGTGCTCGATCGGCGTGTCCTCGTCGATGCCCAGGCGGTCCATGATCCCGGCGATCCGGGCGCCGGCGAACAGGCGCATCAGCTCGTCTTCGAGGGCGATGAAGAAGCGGGTTGAGCCGGGATCGCCCTGGCGCCCGGCGCGGCCGCGCAGCTGGTTGTCGATGCGCCGGGCCTCGTGGCGCTCCGTGCCGACGACGTGCAGACCGCCCAGGGCCCGCACCGCCTCGGCCTCGGCCGGATCGGGCGGGTTGCCGCCGAGGATGATGTCCACGCCCCGGCCGGCCATGTCCGTGGCGATCGTCACCGCCCCGCGCCGCCCGGCCTGGGCGATGATCTCCGCCTCGCGCTCGTGGTGCTTGGCGTTCAGCACCTCGTGGCGGATGCCCCGGCGGGTGAGCATCTCGCTGAGCTGCTCGTTCTTCTCGATGGAGCGGGTGCCGACCAGCACCGGCCGGCCCTGGCGGTGGCAGGCTTCGATCTCCGCGACCACGGCGCGCCACTTGCCGCGCTCCGTCTTGTAGATCTGGTCGGGGTGATCAATCCGGATCATCGGCCGGTGCGTGGGGATGACGACCACCGGCAGGTTGTAGATCTTCTGCAGCTCCTCTTCCTCGGTCTTCGCCGTGCCCGTCATGCCGGCCAGCTTCTCGTACATCCGGAAGTAGTTCTGGATCGTGATGCTGGCCAGGGTCTGGCTCTCGCGCTCGATGCGCACGTTCTCCTTGGCTTCGATCGCCTGGTGCAGCCCGTCGCTGTAGCGGCGGCCGAACATCAGGCGGCCGGTGAACTCGTCGACGATGATCACCTGGCCGTCCTTGACGACGTAGTCCACGTCCTTCTTGTAGCAGGCGTGCGCGCGCAGGGCCTGCTGGATGTGGTGCATCACGTCGACGTGCTCGATGTCCGCGAGATTCGCGATGCCCAGGGCGTGCTCGACCCGCGCGATCCCCTCCTCGGTGAGCAGCGCGGTCTTGATCTTCTCGTCCACGGTGTAGTCGCGCCCGGGGACCAGGCGGGCGACGAGCCGCGCGTAGTCGTAGTACTGGCGGGTCGAGCCCTCGATCATCCCGGAGATGATCAGCGGGGTGCGGGCTTCATCGATCAGGATGAAGTCCACCTCGTCGACGATGGCGTAGGCCAGCTCCCGCTGCACGAGATCCTCGGGCCGCAGGGCCATGTTGTCGCGCAGGTAGTCGAAGCCGAACTCGTTCACCGTGCCGTAGGTGATGTCAGCCTGGTAGGCCTCGCGGCGGCTGATCGGCCGGAAGTGGTTCAGCCGGTCGTCGGCGTGGGGCTGCGGGTCGGTGAACGACGGATCGTACAGCCCGCTGAACTCGTGGGCGATGGTGGCCACGGAGAGGCCGAGGAAGCGGTAGATCGGCCCCATCCAGCCGGCGTCGCGGCGAGAGAGGTAGTCGTTCACGGTGACGACGTGCACGCCGCGGCCCGTCAGGGCGTTGAGGTAGGTGGGCAGGGTGGCGACCAGCGTCTTGCCCTCGCCGGTCTTCATCTCGGCGATCTTGCCCTGGTGCAGGACGATCCCGCCGAGCACCTGCACGTCGAAATGGCGCTGGCCGATCGTCCGCCGCGCCGCCTCCCGCACCGCAGCGAAGGCCTCTGGCAGCAGGTCGTCGAGCGTCGCTCCGGCGGCCAGGCGCTCCTTGAACTGCGCGGTCTTCGCCTGGAGCGCGTCGTCCGACAGCGCCCGGTACTCGGCGTCCAGGGCGTTGACGGCATCCGCGAGGGGCTGCAGGCGGCGCACCTCGCGCGCCGTGGGATCTCCGAACAGACGGCTCAGCAGGCTCGGCATAACAGACCTATTATAGCGGACGGTATAGCGGACGGCTGGCGATGGGTCAGGTCATGGTCGACGGCCTCCCGCGGGCGGGTACGCCTGGACCACCACCGTGCGGCCGTCCGGGTCGCTGAGCACCAGCAACCGCGTCCCCCAGTGGCTGTCGTGCCACCCCTTGGTGACCAGCGCAGGCTCTCCGGGCGCGGGTGCTTCAGGACCGCGCAGGAAGATCTGCATGCCCAGGGACCGTCTCCCGGGCACCTCCTCCAGGAAGATCCCCGGCCCCCCTTGTGGCGGCTCGAGCCGTCCGGAGTGCCCGAGGTCCAGCGCCAGTCGGAAGCCGAGGGCCTGCCAGAACCTGACCGCCTTCCCCCAGTTCGCGGTTTCGAGATAGAGGTAGTCGATCCGCTCAACCGCCATAGCCCACCCTCCCTCGTCGTCGGTCCGGGATGCCCTCGCAGAGCACCGCGATGCGCTTCCCCACGATCGCCGCGTCCCCCCTTCCTGGGGGCCGCACCGCGGCGTCCCCAGGGGCGGCGCTGGCGGGGGGCTCAAGACGGCCGACGGGCGACCAACCAGGAGACGGGGCGGTTGATGGCGTCGAGGACGGCGCGCACCACGGCCTCGCGCGGGTCGTCGCGGACGACGGCCGACCCGCAGAGGATCTCCTCCTCGCGCGCCGGCAGGGCGACGACGGCCACGGCCACCTCATGCGGGCCGATCGTCGTGGTGCTCACCCCCTCCAGCAGGAACATCCCCTCGCTGCGCAGGAACAGCTCGACCGCGCGCAACGTCGCCTCGCCCACCAGCTCGAGGCGGTTGGCGCGGGCGTTGGGACCGGAGGCGATCCCCTCGTAGAGCAGCCCCTGCTCCTCCAGCTGGACCTTCACCTCCGCCGAGGAGCGCAACGCCGCCACAGAGAGGCCCACGAACCTCAGGCGCAGCTGGTCGGGAGCCGGCGCCGCGTCGCTGCGGCGCTGCGCGGCGACGCGCACCTGGCGCGGCTCGAGCTCGATGCCTAGCTCCGCGGCCAGGGCGGAGATCACATCGACCGCGATGACCTTCGCACTGCGGTCGGGTCCGCCGAGGACGTGCACGAGGCGGATGCCGCCCTCGCCGTCGCCTTCCACCCGCACCGCCTGCACGCCGCGCAGCCGGCGGATGACGGCCTCCGCCGCCTCCGCCAGGGTGTGCCCGTCGCGCTCGCCTCGCAGGCCCACTGCTCCCCTCCTCGCCGCCGGGCCGTGCCGCTAGGGCTCCGGCTCGATCACGCCGTAGTTGCCGTCCGCCCGCTTGTAGACCACGTTCACTTCCAGCGTGCTGGCGTTGCGGAAGACGAAGAAGTCGTGGCCGAGCAGCTCCATCTGCAGCGCGGCGTCCTCCGCCGTCATCGGCTTCATGGCAAAGCGCTTCGTGCGCACGATCTGGGGGCCGCGCGCGCCGCGCCCCGGGCCGGCGCGCAGGATCCGGTCCGCCCGCGCCATCGCCGCGGTCTTCCGCCGGCTTTCCGTGAGCCGGCGCCGATCGATGAACCGGCTGCGGTACCGCGCGATCTGCTTCTTCAGTTTCTCCACCACGAGGTCGATGGAGGCGTACATATCGGCGGAGGCTTCCTCCCCGCGCAGCAGCACCCCGTCGCCCCGCACCGTGACCTCGACAACCTGGGCGCGACCGACCTTGCCGCTCCGCCGCTCGACGCTCAGCACCACCTGCGCCTCCTGGGCGTGGTCGAAGTACCGGGCCAGGCGGCCGACCTTCTCCTCGGCGTACGCCCGCAGGGCCGGGGTGACGGCGATGTGCTTCCCCTGGACGATGACGTGCAGGTCGCGCCCCCCTCTGCCACCTTCAGCCATTCGCGTTCATCCCTTCGCCGCGGGACCCCGGCCTACTGCCGGCTCGGAGTCTGTGGTCTGTTCGCGCCCTGACCGGGGACCTCCTCGCCCGACCAATCAGAAATCCCCGGCCTCAGCGCCGAGCAGGGACGCGGCCGCGCGCATCGCGTAGCGGTCGGTCATGCCGGCCAGGAAGTCGCCCGCGACGCGCCGGAGCGGCTCTCCGGCTTCGATCAGCTCGCGGTACTCGGGGGAGAGCTCCTCGGGGTGAGCGAGGTAGTGGTCGTAGAGCGCCAGGACGAGGCGCCGGGCGCGGCTCACCTGGGCGGCGACGGCGGGTGCCCGGTACACCCGCGCGGTGAGGAAGTCCTTCCACCGGTTGAGCGCCTCCCGGACGGGATCGCTGAGGCCGACCGCGCCCCGGCGCTCCGTCGCGGCGACGAGGTCGGCCACCAGCGCCCCCAACCAGCCGCCGCGGCGCTCGCCGAGCACGGCGCGCACCGCGTCCGGGATCTCGGCCTCCGCGATCAGTCCGGCGCGCACCGCGTCGTCGGTATCGTGGTGCAGGTAGGCGATGCGGTCCGCCAGGCGGACGAGCCGCCCCTCCCACGTCGCGGGCAGCTCCGGCCCGCCGTCGTCCGCCGTCAGATCGCGCAGCCCCTTGGAGTGCCCGCCGATGCCGTCCAGCACCTCCCAGCTGAGGTTCAGGCCGCGCACCACGGCGCCGTCGGCGCGGGTGCGCCGCTCCAGGAGGCGCACCACCCGCAGGCTCTGCTCGTCGTGCCGGAATCCCCCCACCGCCCGCATCGCCTCGTCGAGCGCGGCCTCTCCGGCGTGGCCGAAGGGCGGATGGCCGAGGTCGTGGGCCAGGGCGATCGCCTCGGCGAGGTCTTCGTTCAGGCGCAGGGCGCGGGCCGCGGTGCGCGCCACCTGCGCCACCTCGAGGGTGTGCGTCAGGCGGGTGCGGTAGTGGTCGCCCTCTGGGGCGATGAAGACCTGCGTCTTGTGGTTCAGCCGGCGGAAGGCCTTGCTGTGCAGGATGCGGTCGCGGTCGCGCTGGAAGGCGGTGCGCAGGGGATCCGGCGGTTCGGGGACGTCGCGGCCGCGCGAGGCCGCGGCCAGCGCGGCGTGCGGCGCCAGGCGCGCACGCTCCCACTGCTCCGTGACCTCGCGCGGGGACCGCGGCGCGCTCACACGTCCCGGGCCACCTTGGTCTTCTCTTTCAGGGCGGCCTGCGCCGCGGCCAGGCGGGCCACCGGCACGCGGTAGGGCGAGCAGGAGACGTAATCCAGACCGAGCTCGTGGCAGAACTCCACCGATTGCGGCTCCCCGCCGTGCTCGCCGCAGATGCCCACCTCGAGGGTCTTGCGCGTCCGGCGGCCGCGCTCCGTCCCGATGCGCATCATCTCGCCCACCCCTTCCCGATCCAGGACCTGGAAGGGATCCTCCTTGAGGATACCCTTCTCGAGGTAGACGTGCAGGAACTTCCCCTGCGCGTCGTCGCGGCTGAAGCCGAAGATGGTCTGGGTCAGGTCGTTGGTGCCGTAGGAGAAGAACTCCGCGATCTGCGCGATCTCGTCGGCCACCAGGCAGGCCCGCGGGATCTCGATCATCGTGCCGAACATGTAGCGCACGCGCACGCCGGCCTCCTGGATGACCTGCTGGGCAACGGCCTGCAGCTGGTCGTGCACGATGCGCAGCTCGTTCACCGTGCCGACGAGAGGGATCATGATCTCAGGCACGACGTCGATGTCCTCCTGCTGCTTCAACTCCACCGCCGCCTGCAGGATGGCCCGCACCTGCATCTCGTTGATCTCAGGGTAGAGAATGCCGAGGCGGCAGCCGCGCAGGCCGAGCATCGGGTTGAACTCGTGCAGGGCCTGCACCCGGCGCAGCACGGCCTCGCGCTCCCGGAGCTTCTCCGTCTCCCCCTTCAGGCGCAGCTCCGTGACCTCCACGAGGAGGTCTTCCAGGCGGGGCAGGAACTCATGCAGCGGCGGGTCGAGCAACCGGATGATCACCGGCCGGTCGCCCATCTCCCGGAAGAGACCCTTGAAGTCCTCCTTCTGGAAGACGAGCAGTCGGTCGAGCGCCTGCCGCCGCTCCGCCTCGCTGGCGGCCATGATCATCTGCTGCATGATCGGCAGGCGATCCTCTTCCATGAACATGTGCTCGGTGCGGCAGAGGCCGATCCCCTCCGCGCCGAAGGCTCGCGCCGTGCGGGCGTCGCGCGGGTAGTCGGCGTTGGCCCGCACGCCCAGCTTCCGGAACTGATCGGCCCAGCGCAGCAGATCTTCGATCTCGCCGGTCAGGGTGGGTTCGATCACGGGGACCCGCCCGCGCATCACCTCGCCGGTGGAGCCGTCGAGGGTGATCGTCTCCCCTTCGCGGATCGTCACGCCGCCCGCGGTGAAAGCGCGCCCCGCCTCATCCACCCGGATCGACTCCGCGCCGACCACGGCGGGCTTGCCCATCCCGCGGGCGACGATCGCCGCGTGACTGGTCATCCCGCCCCGCGTCGTCAGCACGCCCCGAGCCGCGACCAGCCCGTGGATGTCGTCGGGGTTGGTCTCGGGGCGGACGAGGATCACGGGCTGCGTCTTGCCGAGCTCCGCGGCGCGATCGGCGTCCAGGACGACGATACCGGAAGCGGCCCCGGGGCTGGCCGCCAGCCCCTTGGCGATCACCTCTTTCGTCGCCGAGGGGTCCAGCCGCGGATGCAGCAGCTGCTCCAGCGACGCGGGCTCGACGCGCAGCACCGCCTCCTCCTTCGTGATCAGCTTCTCCTTCACCATGTCCACGGCGATCTTCACCGCCGCCGGGGCGGTGCGCTTGCCGGCGCGCGTCTGCAGGAGGTAGAGCGTGCCGTTCTCGATCGTGAACTCGACGTCCTGGACGTCGCGGTAGTGCTTCTCCAGCAGCGCGCAGATCTCCATGAACTGCCGGTAGGCCGCGGGCAGCTCGCGCTCCAGCTCCTCGATCGGCTTGGGCGTGCGGATGCCGGCGACGACGTCCTCGCCCTGGGCGTTGAGGAGGTACTCGCCGTACACCCGCTTCTCACCGGTGGCCGGATTGCGGGTGAAGGCCACGCCCGTGCCCGAGGTGGGGCCCATGTTGCCGAAGACCATCGTCTGGATGTTCACCGCGGTGCCCAGGTCGTGGGGGATCTTGTGGAAGTTCCGGTAGGTGATGGCCCGCGGGTTGTTCCAGGATTCGAAGACGGCGCGGATGGCCATCTCCAGCTGCGCCCACGGATCGTCGGGGAACTCCTGGCCGGTGTGCTGGCGCACGACCCTGCGGTAGGCCTCCGCCAGCTCCTCCAGGTCGCCGGCCGTCAGCTCCGTGTCGAGCGCAACCCCCCGCCGGCGCTTGAGGTCGGCCAGGATGTGCTCGAAGTGCTCGTGCTTGACGCCGAGGACGACGTTGCCGAACATCTGCATGAAGCGGCGATAGCTGTCGAAGGCGAAACGGCGATCGCCGGTGCGGGCGGCCAGGCCTTCCACCGTCGTCCGCGTCAGGCCGAGGTTCAGCACGGTGTCCATCATGCCCGGCATGCTGAACTTGGCCCCCGAGCGCACCGAGACCAGCAACGGGTTGGCCGGATCGCCAAAGCGCTTGCCCGTGCGCCTCTCCAGGGTGCGGATCCGCCGCCGCACCTCCTCCATCAACCCCGCCGGGAACTGCCGCCCCCGCCGGTAGTACTCCAGACAGGCCTCGGTGGTGATCGTGAACCCGGGAGGGACGGGCAGACCGATCCGGCTCATCTCCGCCAGACCGGCACCCTTGCCGCCGAGCAGGTCGCGCATCGTGGCGTTGCCTTCCTCGAAGAGCAGCGTCCACCGCCCCGTCCGCCGCGGGCGCGGCGACGCACCCTGCGCGGGCGTGCGCCGTCCCTTCGCCGGGACGATCGCCTTCAGCCGCGCCCGGGGCGATGTCTTCGTCGTGCGGTTCCTGACCTGTGCCATGCGTCACCTCGATGCAGCCAGTTCAACGCGCACTTCTTCATATTACCGGAAGAGGGGGCCAATCCCTAGCCCGCGCGCTTCTCCTCCTCGCCCACGACCAGTTTCGTGAAATCGGCGACCTGGCGGAACACCGAGACCACGGCGCGCAGCAGGGCCAGGCGGTTGGCCCGCACCTGCGCGTCCGCGGCCATGATCAACACGTCGTCGAAGATGCGGTTCACCGGCTCCACCAGCGGTCGCAGGGCGTCCAGCGCGGCGGCGAACTGCCGCCGGCGCACGGCCTCCGCGACCGGATCCTGCACCGCGCGCACGGTCTCGAAGAGTCGCCGCTCGATCGGCGCTGCGAAGAGCGCGGGATCAACCGCCGGCGCCGCGTCGCCGGCGGCGGCGACGATGCGGGCGGCCCGGTCGTAGGCGACGTACAGCGGGACGAATCCCGGACGGGCCATCGCCTCGGCCAGGGCCTCCGCCCGCGCCGCCGCGGCGAGGAGATCGTCCCCGGACACGGCCAGCGCCGCGTCCACGACGTCGTAGCGGAGACCGCGGTCGATGAGCGCGGCGCGCAGCCGCTGGCGGAGGAACTCGACGACGGCGGCGGCGGCTTCCTCGTCCGCGCGGTCGTAGAGGGTGAGCGCGGCGTAGGCCAGGGTCTGCACGGCGACCGGCACCTGCAGCATGAGGATGATCTCCACGATCCCCTGCCCCGCCCGGCGCAACCCGTAGGGATCCTGCGAACCGGTAGGCGCCAGACCGGCGGCCAGCGCCCCGGCTAAGGTGTCCATCTTGTCGATCAACCCCAGGTAGGCGCCCAGCTCGCTGCGCGGCGGGCTGTCGCCCGCCCCGAGGGGCCGGTAGTGCTCGCCGATCGCCCGCGCCACATCGGCGCCTTCGCCGTCGAGCTCGGCGTAGATCCGCCCCACCGTGCCCTGCAGCTCGGGGAACTCCGCGACCAGGCGCGTGACCAGGTCCGCCTTGCACAGGCGCGCGGCCCGCGCCAGCGCCTCGGTGGTCCGGCCGTCCATGCCGAGCATCGCCGCCAGCGTGCCGGCCAGGGAGACCAGCCGCCGCGTCTTGTCGCCATAGGTGCCCAGTCCGGCGAGGAAGACCACCCCGTCCAGCGCCGGCAGGAACTCTTCCAGGCGCCGCCGCCGATCCTCCTCGAAGAAGAACCGGGCATCGGCCAGGCGCGCGGCGAGCACCCACTCGTGGCCCTGGCGGACGGTGGCGACGTGGGTGGCGCCGCCGTCGCGCACGGCGATGAACGAGGGGAGCAGCCGCCCATGGGCGTCCTCAAGGGCGAAGTACTTCTGGTGGTGCTGCATCACGGTGATCAGGACCTCCCGCGGCAGCGCGAGGAAGGCGCGGTCGAAGGTGCCGCGCAGCGCGTAGGGGTGCTCCACGCTCATCACCACCTCGTCCAGCAGGGCCGGGTCGAGCAGGGGCCGGGCGTCCACCTGGCGAGCCAGATGCGCGGCCTGCCGCTCGATGATCCGGCGGCGCGCGGCGGGATCGACGATCACGCCAGCGGCCCTCAGAACGCGCGCGTAGTCCGCGGCGCGGGCGATGGCGCGGGGGCCTGGGGCGAGCGCACGGTGGCCGTAGGTCCGCCGTCCGGCGCGCACCCCGGCCACCTCCAGCGGCAGCACGGCCGGCCCCAGCAGGGCGACCAGCCACCGCAGCGGTCTGGCGAAGCGCATCTCGCCCGCTCCCCAGCGCATCGTCTTGGCAAAGGACAGCCCGCGGATCACCTCGCCCAGCGCCTCCGGCAGCACCTCCGCCGCGGGGCGGCCCGCC
>DATLZI010000045.1:0-2677 GCA_035574075.1 bacterium
CGGCGGCGGCGATGGCCTCGATGACCTCGCCCCGCCGGCCCTCGCTGAAGTTCGGAACGCACTCCACGATGCGGGCCATGCAGCAGCCCTCTCTTCTGCGCCCGCTGCGGGTTCTCCTCGACAGGAGCGCTTCCGGCGGCCACAGAACCATCCCCTGACGTGCGCGACGACCGCCTGAGCAAGTTCCTGGCGCTCATCCTCCGGCACAAACCCGAAACGGTGGGTATCGAGCTCGATCCCGCAGGGTTCGTCGATCTGGACGACCTCGCCGCGGCGATCGCGCGCCAGCCCGGCTGGGCGGGAACGACGGCGGACGCGCTGCGCCGGGTGGCCCAGCAGGACCCGCGGCGATACGAGGTGGTCGAGAACCGCATCCGCGCGCGCTACGGCCACACCGTGCCGATCGAGACGCCGGGCACGCCGGTCATCCCGCCAGAGTGGCTGTACCACGGCGTGGCGCGGCAGGCGCTGGAGACCGTCCGCGCCGCGGGGCTGCATCCCGTGGACCGCCAGTTCGTCCACCTCTCCGCCACCCGCCACGACGCCCGCGCCGTCGCCGAGCGCCACGTTCCCGACCCCGTCGTCGTCACCGTCCTGGCCCGCCGCGCCAGCGAGGCGGGCATCGTCTTCTACCAGGCGTCGAGCGGCATCTACCTGACGCGCCACGTCCCCCCGCCCTACCTGCACCTTCCCAATCCCTGACCTCCTCGCGTAGACTGGGCGTAGTCTCGCGCCGCAGCGGAGGTCGCCATGCTCCCGGAAGCCCTGGTCACGGATGTCCTCACCCGCGCCCGCCGGGGGGGCGCGTCGTTCGCCGAACTCTACGTCGAGCGGTGGCGGCGGCGCAGCCTGCGCGTCCAGGACGGCGAGGTGAAGGAGGCGACGAGCGGGCTCGAGTACGGCGCCGGGATCCGCCTGTTCTACGGCACCGAGGTCGTCTACGCCTACACGAACGACCTCACGCCCCGCGCGCTGCTGGAGGTCACCGACACCCTGGTGCGGCTGAAGGGCGCCGCCGGGATCGTGGACGAGCGCGGCGCGGGCGGGCTGGATTTCCGCCGGGCGCGGGCCGCGGGGCTCCACGCCCCGGAGGTCTCTTTCGACGAACACCCCAAGCGCTATCGTCTGGAGCGACTGCGCGAGGTGGACGCCGGGGCGCGCCTGGCTCCGGAGATCGCGCAGGTGGAGTCGACGCTGCAGGAGTGGGAGCAGGAGGTCCTCATCGCCGCCTCGGACGGGACGTGGGCCGAGGACCGCCGCGTGCGCACCCGCCTGGTGGTGAACGCCATCGCGCGCGACGCCGCCAGCGTGCAGACCGGCACGGCGTGGGAGGGGCTGAGCGTCGGGCTCGAGCTGTTCGAGCGCGTCCCGCCCCGCGAGGTGGGCGAGCGCGCCGGGCGGCAGGCGCTGACGAACCTGCGGGCGCGCCCCGCGCCGGCCGGGACGATGCCGGTGGTGATCGGCAACGCCTTCGGCGGGGTCCTCTTCCACGAGGCGGTGGGCCACCTGCTGGAGACGACCTCCGTGGCGAAGAAGGCGTCGGTGCTGTCCGACCTGCTCGGCCAGCCGGTGGCCAGCCCCGCCGTCACCTACATCGACGACGGCACGATCCCCCACGGCTGGGGCAGCAGCGAGTTCGATGACGAGGGCGCGCCCGTGCGGCGCACCGTGCTGATCGAGCGCGGGATCCTGAGGAGCTACATGGTCGATCGCTGGGGGGCTCTCCTCACGGCCTACGAGCGGACAGGGTCCGGCCGCAGACAGGACTACACTTTCGCGCCCACGTCGCGGATGCGGAACACCTTCATCGCGCCGGGCGACGCCACGCTGGCGCAGCTCGTCGCCCAGGTGGACCGCGGCCTGTACGCCAAGGCCTTCCGCGGGGGCCAGGTCAAACCGGGATCGGGCGAGTACAACTTCGGCGTGCAGGAGGCCTACCTGATCCGCCACGGCCAGCTCGCCGAGCCGGTGCGCGGGGCGATGCTGGTCGGCAAGGGCCCGGAGACGCTGCGGCGCGTCGTCGCCATCGCCGGCGACCTGGCCCACGGCTCGGGGATGTGCGGCAGCCTTTCCGGATCGATCCCGGTGGCCGTCGGCCAGCCGCACGTGCTGGTCTCGGAGATCGTCGTCGGAGGGGAGCGCACGTGACGCACGATGAAGCGCGGGGCTACGTCCTGAGCCAGGCGGCCCGCCGAGGCATCGCCGCGGAGGTCGTGGTCGAGCGCGGGCGCGAGCTCACCGCGCGCGCGCACCAGCACAAGCTGGAACAGATCACGCAGGCGACACGCGGCGGCATCGGCGTGCGGGTCGTCGTGGACGGACGCACGGGCTACGCCTACACGGAGGAGCTCACGACAGGGGCCCTGGACTGGATGCTGCAGGAGGCGGTGGACAACGCTGCCCTGCAGTCCGCGGCCGACGGCTTCCTCCCGCCGGGGCAGCGCACGGCGCACCGCGATCTCCTCGGCGACGGCCTGCGCGGCTCCCTGGAAGCGAAGGCGCAGATGGCGATCGGGTTGGAGAGCACGATCCGGGAGGATCCCCGGGTCAGGCAGGTGCTCTACGCCGCGTACATGGAGCGTGAGTGGACGGTCGCGGTCGCTTCCACCGCGGGCGCCGCGGGATCGTACCGGCGGGGCGCCGCCGGATTGCTGGCCTCAGCCGTGCTGGCGGACGG
>DATLZI010000046.1:0-5760 GCA_035574075.1 bacterium
CGTGCGGCGGAGGCCCGGCTCGCTCAGGTCCGCGCCGGCGGCTCAGCGCCCGAGGTGGCCGTCGCGCAGGCCCAGCTGGCCCAGGCGGAGGCGCAGCTGGCGGAAGCGCGCAGCGGAGCGCTGCAGGTGCGGCTGCGCCTGGAAGAGGCCGCGGCGGCGCGGGCGCAGCTGGCGCAGGCCCTGGCCAACCTCCGGCAGGCCGAGCAGCGCCTGGGCGAGAGCCGCATCACCGCGCCGATCGACGGCGTGGTAGCGCAGCGCTCGGTGGCGGTGGGGCAATCCGTGATCGGCAGCGCGGCCGGCGGCACGCCCGTGCTCACTCTGGCCCAGATGACGCCGGTGCGGGTGAAGGCGTTCGTCGACGAGGCGGACATCAACCGCATCACGCCGCAGGCGCAGATCAGCGTCACGGCCGACGCCCTGAGCGGCGTGGGCCTGCGCGGCAGGATCGTGGGGATGGCTCCCCAGCCCGTGGTCGAGCAAAACGTCACGCGCTACCCCGTGACCATCGAGGTCGAGGATCCCCGGCGGCAGCTGCGGCTGGGCATGACCGTGGACGCCGAGTTCGTACTGGCCCGGCGCAGCGGCGTGCTGCTCGTGCCCCGGGAAGCGGTGCGCGGGCAGGAGAGCCAGGCCGTCTTCGTCGTGAAGAATGGAACGCTGGTGCCCCGCCTCGTGCGGACGGGACTCAGCGACGGCCGGTTCGTCGAGATCGTGACCGGCCTGCGCGAAGGCGAGCTTGTCTACCTTGGGCCGGTCCGGCCGCAGGGGAGAGAGGCGCCGCGTCCCCCCGGGGGCACCCCGTTCCAGCCGAACATCAGGATCCGGCGGTGATGCCGTGCCGCTCGTCGAGCTTCGCGAGGTGACGAAGGTCTATCGCCTGGACGGCGTCGAGGTAGAGGCGCTGCGCGGTGTCGACCTCGCGGTGGAAGCCGGCGAGTTCCTGGCGATCATGGGCCCGTCGGGTTCGGGGAAGTCCACCTGCATGAATATCCTCGGCTGCCTCGACCGACCCAGTGCGGGCACGTACCGCCTGGCGGGGATGGACGTCGCCGCGTTGGACGACGTCGCCCTGGCCCGGATCCGCAACCGCCGCATCGGCTTCGTATTCCAGAGTTTCAACCTGCTGCCCCGCGTGACGGCGATCGAGAACGTCGAGCTGCCGCTGATCTACGCCGGCGTGCCGGACCGCCGGACGCGGGCGCAGCGGGCCCTGGCCAGCGTCGGCCTCGCCCACCGCGCCCGGCATCTGCCCTCGCAACTCTCTGGCGGCGAACAGCAGCGCGTGGCCATCGCTCGGGCGCTGGTCACGGGGCCGGACGTCATCCTGGCCGATGAGCCGACGGGCAACCTCGACAGCCGAACCAGCGAGGAGATCTTAGCCCTCCTGCAGGCGCTCAACGAGCAGGGGATCACGATCATCATGGTCACGCACGAGCCGGACGTCGCGGCCTGCGCTCGCCGGCTCGTGCGGTTCCGCGACGGTCGGATCGCGGGCCAGGAGGAGGTGCAGCGCCGGCGCCTGCTGGCGCATGCGGAGGTTCCGCCGCGATGACCCTGACCGCCAGCATCGCCATCGCGCTCCGCGCCCTGGCCGCAAACAAGCTGCGTGCCGCCTTGACGATGCTGGGCGTGATCATCGGCGTCGCGGCGGTGGTGACGATGGTGGGCATCGGGCAGGGGGCGCGGCAGTCGGTCGAGGCGCAGGTGCAGGCCCTGGGCAGCAACCTGCTCACCGTGTTCCCGGGCAGCGTCGCGCAGTTCGGGGTGCGGCAGGGCGTCGGGTCGCGGCAGACACTGGTCTGGGAGGATGCCGAGGCCATCGCGCGCGAGGTGCCGGACGTCGAGGCCGTGGCGGCGGAGGTCTCGCGTCCCGCCCAGGTCGTGTACGGAGCGGCGAACGTGAGCACGAACGTCTCCGGCGTGACTCCCACCTTCCAGGAGGTGCGCAACTTCTACGCCGTGGAGGGGGGGTTCATCACGGAGGATGACATCGCGACCCGGGCCCGCGTCGCCGTGCTGGGGCGCACCGTGGTCGAGCATCTCTTTGGCGACCGGGACGCCTCTCCGCTCGGCGCGACGATCAAGATCAACCGCCTCACCTTTACGGTGATCGGGGTGATGGAGGAGAAGGGCGCCACCGGGTTCGCCGACCGCGATGACGTTGTCTTCATCCCGCTCAGCACGGCGCAGCGGCGGCTCTTCGGCGTGGACTTCGTGCGCGCGATCTACGTCAAGGTGCGCACCGCCGATGCCATGGACGCCGCGCAGGAACAGGTCGAGCAGCTGCTCCGCGCTCGCCACCGGATCGACCCGGGCGAGGAGGACGACTTCACGGTGCGCAATCAGGCCGATATCATCTCCGCGGTGCAGGGGGTGACGCGGACGATGACTCTGCTGCTCGGCGGCATCGCCGCTGTCTCGCTCCTCGTCGGGGGGATTGGTATCATGAACATCATGCTGGTCTCAGTCACCGAGCGCACCCGGGAGATCGGCCTGCGCAAAGCCGTGGGGGCCACGCCGGCCGACATCCTCCGCCAGTTCCTCGTCGAGTCGCTCGTGCTCAGCGTCACCGGCGGGATCGTCGGGTTGCTCCTCGGGGTGGGCGGCAGCCGGCTCATCTCGGCGCTCGCCGGCTGGGCCACCTTCCTCCCCCCGGGGGTGCTGGTGATGGCGGTTGGCTTCGCCGGCGCGGTGGGCATCTTCTTCGGGCTCTACCCGGCCCGCGGCGCCGCGGCGCTCGATCCCATCGTCGCGCTGCGGTATGAGTAGCCCGCGCCGACGGTTCCTGGTGCCCGCCGCGCTCGGCCTCGTCCTCGCCGGGATGCTGGGCGTCGCGGGCTACCTGCGGCCGCGCCCGCAGCCGATCGCGGCGCGCGCTGATCCTGTCGCCGGGGTGCTCGCCGCCGTCGTTCTGCTCGAGCGCACGCCCGAGCACCGCCTGAGCGGCGAGCAGCTGCAGACGGTGCTGCCTCTGCTGCGCGTGCTGCGGGATCTCGATCCCTCCGACGTCGAGCCGGCCCGCGCCCTCGCCCGGGCGATCATGGACACCCTCACCCCGGCGCAGCGTGAGGTGATCCAGCGTGCGCGGCAGGAGGCGCGGGCGGGCCGCAGCCGGCTGCCTCCGGCGGTGGGCGGTCGGACGGAGGGCGGCGGGACGATGGACCTTGGGCGACGGCCGGCAGCGCGGCGGCAGCTGCTGGCGCGCCTCATCGAGCGCCTGGAGACGCGGCGCTAAACGCCGGAGGGGAGGCAGCGATGGATCTCGGTCTGCGCGGGCAGGTGGCGGTGGTGGCGGCGGCGAGCAGGGGACTGGGACGGGCGATCGCCGCGGGCTTCGCCGCGGAAGGGGCACGGGTCGCGATCTGCGCCCGGAACGAGCAAGCCTTGCATGCGGCGGCGGCGGCGATCGGCGGCGACGTGCTGGCCGTCCCCGCCGACGTGACGCAGCCCGACGACGCGCAGCGCTTCATCCGCGCCGTGCTGGAGCGTTTCGGGCGGATCGATGTCCTGGTCAACAACGCGGGGGGCCCGCCCAGCAAGCCGTTCGTCGATCTCAGCGAGGAGGAGTGGTGGGCCGCGGTCGGCCTCAACCTGATGAGCACGGTACGGCTCTGCCGCCTGGCGGTGCCGGCGATGCGCGCCCAGGGCGGCGGCCGCATCATCAACGTGACATCCTTCACGGTGAAGCAGCCGATGCCCAACCTCGTGCTGAGCAACGCCGTGCGGCTCGCCGTGGTCGGGTTGGCCAAGACCCTCGCTCTCGAGCTGGCGCCCTTCAACATCCTGGTGAACACCGTGTGCCCCGGCCCGATCGCCACGGAGCGGCTGCAGTCGCTGACGCGGACCTACGCGGAGCGGGAGGGCGTGAGTTACGAGGAGGCTGAGCGCCGCCTGTGGACCAATCAGATCCCGCTGGGGCGGGTCGGCACGCCGGAGGAATTCGCGAACGTGGTCGTCTTCCTGGCCTCTTCCCGGGCGAGCTTCGTGAACGGCACCACGCTGCAGGTCGACGGCGGCCTGGTCAAGGCGGTGATGTGATGGCCGCCCGTCGCTTCCGCGCCGCGCTCGCCGTCCTGCTCGTGGCCGGCGCCGTCCTCGATGGGACCCCGCCGCCCAGCGCCGCGGCGCCGGCCCCGGCCGCGCCGGAGCACGTCAGCTTCCGCACCGCGGACGGGGTCATCCTGCGCGGCCACCTCTGGCGCGGCGGGCCGACGGCGGTCGTCTTCTCCCACATGTACGGCACGACGCAGGCCATCTGGTCCGATCTCGCCCGTCGGCTTGCCGGGCGCGGCCACACTGTGCTGACCTTTGACTTCCGGGGCGTGGGCGCATCGGGCGGACGCCTCGTCATCGCCCGCGTCTTCCACGACACCGTCGCCGCGGTGCGCTTCGTGCGGAGCCAGGGAGCGCGGCGCGTGGTCGTCGCCGGCGCCAGCATGGGCGGCACGTCGTCGATCATCGCCGCCGGTGAGACACCCGTAGAGGGCCTGGTCGTCATCGCCAGCGGCATGATGTTCCAGGGGCTTAACGTCCACCCGTACCTGCCGAAGCTGCGCATGCCCAAGCTCTTCATCGTCGGTAGCGGCGACCACCCCTTCAGCAGCAGCGTGCGCACGATGTACGCCCGGACGCCGCCGCCCAAGCGCCTGATCGTCCTCCCCACCGGCCGGCACGGCACCCACATGTTCCGGCATGCCGGGCATCGGGAGACGATCTATCGGGCGATCGAGACCTTCCTGGCGGGGGTGGCACGCTGAGTCATGGCCCACGCCGGGGAGACGCGAGCCGCTGATCGCCGCCGCCTCTCCGCCGCCTTGGCCATCAGCCTGGCGATCCTGATCGCGGAGGTGGCCGGAGGCATCCTCTCGGGCAGCCTGGCCCTGCTGGCCGACGCCGGCCATGTCGCCAGCGACGTCGCCGCGCTCGGTCTCAGCCTCTTCGCTCTGTGGATGGTCAGCCGCCCGGCCACGTCGCAGAAGACCTTCGGCTTCTACCGGATCGAGATCGTCGCCGCCCTGGCCAACGGCGCCACGTTGATGCTGATCGCCGGCCTCATCCTGGCCGAGGCCTGGCAGCGGCTGCGGCAGCCGCCCGCCGTGCAGGGCGGGCTGATGATGGCCGTCTCGGCGCTGGGTCTGCTGGGCAACCTCGTCGCCTTCCTCATCCTGGCCGGCAGCCGGGGCGGCAGCCTCAACCTGCGGGGCGCGTTCCTGCACGTCGCCGGAGATCTCCTGGGCTCGGTGGCGGCGCTCGCCGCCGCGCTGGTCATCCTGGCCACGGGCTGGACGCCGGTCGATCCCCTGGCCAGCGCCGCCATCGCCGTGGTCATCGTGGGCAGCGCCTGGCGGTTGATGCGGGACAGCCTCAACGTGCTGCTGGAGGGCGTGCCGAGCGGGATGCGCTATGATGAAGTGACCGCGGCGATCCGCGCGGTGGCCGGGGTGACCGATCTGCACGATCTGCATGTCTGGTCGATCACCTCGGACTTCCCCGTGCTCACGGCGCACGTTGTGCTGGCGGCCGGCACCGATCCCGCCGGCGTCCTGCGCGCCTTGCAGAGCGTGCTGCACGACCGGTTCGGCATCACGCACGCCACCCTGCAGCTGGAAACGCCCGAGGCGCGGCAGACGTGGGTGTGCGAGGCCGACCGCTGCTACCCCGTGGAGCAGGGGGCGGTGGCGGCCGGGAACCCCGGCGGAGGCCGGTGAGGCGGTGTGGCGATGAGGGTAACCCGCAAGACGCTCGTGTTCGCGGCGG